>NZ_JAXFXH010000008.1:0-129008 GCF_034091795.1 Suipraeoptans intestinalis
AGCTGTGTGGAAGCAGGGGAGAGAACTGTCTTTGAAAGAATCGTAAGATAGGAAAGGAAATTATGGAAAAAAAGCAATATTATAAGGGAATCCTTTATATTATCCTGTCGGCATTTTGTTTTGCCATTATGAGTCTTTGTATCCGGCTGTCGGGAGATCTGCCGTCGATACAAAAAAGTTTTTTTCGGAATTTTGTAGCGGCGATCTTTGCAGCGATCTTGCTGGCAAAATCCCGTACTACCTGGTTGTGTCGAAGGGAAAACCTGGGATATATGCTGCTGCGGGCAGGATTCGGGACGGCAGGGATCCTTTGCAATTACTATGCGGTGGATCATCTTCTTTTGGCAGATGCTTCTATGCTGAATAAGCTATCGCCCTTTTTTGCCGTGATCTTCAGTGTATTCTGGCTGAGAGAATCCATTGACATCAAAAGGATCCTGTTGATCGCCGGAGCCTTTTTGGGAAGTCTTTTGGTGATCAAGCCGACAGGCTCCAATCTCAATCTGTTTCCTGCCATGATCGGAATGCTGGGAGGAATGGCGGCAGGAGCAGCCTATACGATGGTAAGAAAGCTTGGACTGAGGGGAGAAAAAGGAGAGAGGATCGTGTTCTTTTTCTCTGCCTTTTCCTGTGTGGTGACCCTTCCCTTTTTACTGTTTCAGTTTCATCCCATGTCTGCAAGACAGGTGGGAATCCTTTTGCTGGCAGGAATGGCGGCGGCAGGCGGACAGTTTTCCATTACGGCGGCTTACTGTCATGCTCCGGCCAGAGAGATTTCCATTTACGACTACTCTCAGATTATTTTTGCGGCTCTTTTGGGATTTTTTGTGTTTGGCCAGATGCCCGACCTGCTAAGTTTTGCAGGGTATGGAGTGATCTGCGCGGCGGCAGCAGGAATGTTTTTTCTGGGCAGGGAGAAGAGATAGAAAGAAGAAAGCAGCAAAAAAGAAAGGCAAAAAAAGAGAAGCGTTGCAGAAGATAAGAGCACTTCTCATAAAAAAAGACAGGATCCGGAAATAGAAAGCTCCGGATCCTGTTTTTACAGAAACATCCTGTGTTGTTAGTCGCCCTTTGCCATGCGGTAGATGGCTGCCATATCGTCCCTGTTCAGCGGACGGAAGGTTCCGATGGTGCGGGAGCCCTGGAAGCTGCACTTGTCCGCAAGGATTTGGATCTGCTCCTCCGAAACCTCCACACCCAGTTCCTTGATAGAGGTTGGCATATCTACACTACGATAAAAGGTCTCCATTGCCTCGATTCCGGCCAGTGCCGTTTCCGTAGGAGTACCAGAGGGTGCGATGCCAAAAACCTGCGTGGCGAAAGCTGCAAAACGCTGAGGATCGGAAGGAAGGACGTATCTTGCCCAGCTTCCCCAGACTGCGGCCAGACCGGCTCCGTGAGCGACGTCAAACATACCGCCTAGTTCATGCTCCAGCTGATGGGAGGACCAGTCGCCGCCGTCACTTCCGCAGCCGGTCAGTCCGTTGTGGGAAAGGCTGCCGGCCCACATCACCTCTGCTCGCGCTTCATAATTGTCCGGCTCCTGCTTCAGGATCTTTGCACATTTCATGACGGTCTGCAGCAAAGCAACCGCGATCCTGTCTGTCAGCGCCATGGTGGGAACGCCTCCGAAGAACCGCTCCATGGTGTGCATCAGGATATCCACACAACCGCTCTGAGTCTGATAGTCCGGCAGGGTGCAGGTAAGCTGCGGATTCATGACAGCAAACCGACAGCGGCAAAGCTCGGTGCGGTAGCCTCTTTTCAGATCGCCCTCCTCCTTGGTGATAACGGAAGAGTTGCTCATCTCACTGCCGGCAGCAGCGATGGTCAATACAGCGCCCACAGGGAGGCAGGTCTTTGCAGTCTCCTGACCGGAATAAAAATCCCACACGTTTCCTGCATAAGGAACGCCAAGCGCAATGGCTTTGGCAGAATCGATCACACTTCCGCCGCCCACGGCAAGAATAAAATCAACCCCCTCTTTTCGGCAAAGATCAATCCCTTCCTGTACCTTGGAAAGGCGAGGATTGGGAACGACACCTCCAAGAGACAGATGCTCGATCCCTTTTTCCGTCAGGGAAGCCTCTACCTTTGCCAAAAGACCGGAACGAACTGCACTGTTCCCGCCGTAATGGATCAGCACTTTTTTACAGTGTTGCTGAAGGACAAGATCGCCTGTTTCAGATTCGGCATCTCTTCCAAAGCGGACCAGGGTAGGTGTGTTATAAGTAAAATTTTCCATAGGATCCTCCTTTTTGTACATCTGAATGGTTATGCTACTTATTGTAATCCAGAAAAAAGGCTTTTTCAATAGAAGCCCGCAACTTCCGGGGGAGGAGGGTATACGAAGTTCCATACAATCGAAAATCGGAAACCGTTTGTAAAAGTGAAAGGAAATCTGCAAAAAGAAGATGTTGGATTTCATGTTGGATGCAATGAAAGAGTGGATTTGACAAAAACAGAAGGCTTTCTTATAATGGAGGGGAAAGAAAAAGCTAGGGGTGCTTTTGCTGAGAATGTTGTCCAGGGACGACTAACCCTCAAGACTTGAACCGGATAATACCGGCGTAAGGAAGCTGAGATGAGAAGGATTCTTAAGCATGGCAGCCCCCAAAGGAAAAGGGGGATTTTTTATGTTTTCATTTATGGTAACGAAGGATGGAGGCCTGACGACGGCGGGATACGGGGTCACCATTGCCATTGCTGTCGTGATTTTCTTTGTGGCAGGCTACCTGGCAGGCGGCAGGGCAAAGGAGGACAGGATGCATGTAAAGCAGCTGACCTTCTGCGGCATGGCGCTGGCTCTGGCGTATCTGACCTCCTACATTCAGCTGTTTCGCATGCCCTACGGAGGGGGAGTGACCCTGTTCAGTATGCTGTTTGTGGTGCTGATCGGATATTGGTACGGCCCCAAAGTGGGAGTGATGGCGGGATTTGTCTATGGGATCCTGCAATTCATCCAGGAGCCTTATGTGCTTTCCTTTTTCCAGGTGTGCTGTGATTATCTGCTGGCATTTGCAGCGCTTGGCCTGGGAGGACTGTTTCTCAAACAGAAAAACGGTCTTTTAAAAGGCTATGTGGTTGCCGTGATCGCAAGAGGAGCCTTTCACGTACTGGGAGGCTATCTGTTCTGGATGTCTTATATGCCGGAGAATTTCCCCAAGGTGCTGGCGGCAGTCTATCCCTTTGTCTATAATTACGGATTCCTGCTGGCAGAAGGCGTTCTGACGATTCTGGTCCTGCAGATCCCGGCGCTGAAAAATGCGCTGGAGAGAGTCAGCCGGATCGCAAGGGGAGAAGGGGAAGCAATGTGATCCGATCCGTTGGGGAAACGGTCAGGCCGGTCAGAAAGTGGCAAATGGAAGAAAGAAATTTTTTATGGCGTAACAGACGAACAGGCTGTTGCGCCATAAGTATGTGCGGCAACAAACAGGGATTGGAAATAAATGTTAAAAAATTAACTATTTCTATTGACAAATAATTAACGATAAGGTATCCTGTGTGACAGAAGGAAAAACCCAG
This sequence comes from Suipraeoptans intestinalis, assembly GCF_034091795.1. Lineage (NCBI taxonomy): Bacteria > Bacillati > Bacillota > Clostridia > Lachnospirales > Lachnospiraceae > Suipraeoptans > Suipraeoptans intestinalis. The sequence goes on from NZ_JAXFXH010000008.1 coordinate 3,526, forward strand.
CACACAGGAGGAAGAAAAGATGGCAAAGAAAAAGGAAGCAATACAGCAATTGGTAGATAGTGTGGAAAGTTTGGAAGCAAAAATGAAAGAACTGCGCAAGGCTCAGGAGATATTTGCCACTTATACGCAGGAGCAGGTAGACAAGATCTTTTTTGAGGCGGCAATGGCGGCCAATAAAAACAGGATCGTGCTGGCAAAGCAGGCGGTAGAGGAAACGGGAAGAGGCATCGTGGAAGACAAAGTAATCAAGAACCACTATGCGGCGGAGTACATCTACAACGCTTACCGTCATACAAAAACCTGCGGTGTGATCGAGGAAGATCCGGCCTATGGGATCAAAAAGATTGCAGAGCCCATTGGTCTGGTAGCGGCAGTGATCCCTACGACCAATCCGACATCAACGGCTATTTTTAAAACACTGCTGTGCTTGAAGACGAGAAATGCGATCATTATCAGTCCCCATCCTTCTGCAAAAAACTGTACGATAGAAGCGGCCAGGATTGTGCTGGAGGCGGCAGTGAAAGCGGGGGCGCCGGAGGGGATCATCGGCTGGATCGACGTACCCTCTCTGGAGCTGACCAACACAGTTATGAGAGAGGCGGATATTATCCTGGCAACAGGTGGACCGGGGATGGTGAAAGCCGCCTATTCTTCAGGAAAACCGGCTTTGGGAGTAGGCCCCGGAAACACGCCGGTGGTCATAGATGAAACGGCAGATATTAAGATGGCAGTCAGCTCGATCATCCATTCCAAAACCTTTGACAATGGAATGATCTGCGCATCCGAACAGTCCGTTACCGTTTTGGACAGCGTTTATGAGGAAGTAAAAAAAGAGTTTGCCTACAGAGGCTGTTACTTCCTGGATAAAAAGACAGAGCTGGATAAGGTCAGAAAAACCATCCTGATCAACGGGGCATTGAATGGAAAGATCCCCGGAAAATCCGCATATGAGATCGCCTGCCTGGCAGGAATCCAGGTTCCGGAAGATACCAAGATCCTGATCGGAGAAGTAGAATCGGTGGATATTTCAGAAGAGTTTGCACATGAAAAGCTGTCTCCGGTGCTGGCAATGTATCATGCAAAGGATTTCCAGGAGGCTTTGAAAAAGGCGGAAAGACTGGTGGCTGACGGAGGATACGGACACACGGCCTCCCTCTATGTACATCCGTCAGAGACAGAAAAGATCAGACAGCATGCACAGGCCATGAAAACCTGCAGGATCCTGATCAATACCCCGTCCGCTCATGGTGGGATCGGGGATCTGTACAACTTCAAACTGGCTCCTTCCCTGACACTGGGCTGCGGTTCCTGGGGAGGAAACTCCGTTTCAGAAAACGTGGGAGTAAGGCATTTGATCAATGTGAAAACGGTGGCTGAAAGGAGAGAGAACATGCTGTGGTTTAGAACACCTGAAAAGGTTTACTTTAAAAAGGGCTGTATGCCGGTGGCCTTGGATGAACTGGGAACGGTGATGAAAAAGAAGAAGGCCTTTATCGTAACAGACAGCTTTCTGTACAAAAACGGTTATGTAAAACCCGTGGAGGAGAAACTGGATGAAATGGGAATCCAGCACGCCTGCTTTTATGAGGTGGCTCCGGATCCCACGCTGCAGTGTGCAAGGGAAGGAACCAGACAGATGGCAGCCTTTGAGCCGGACACCATTATTGCGGTGGGAGGAGGCTCTGCTATGGACGCAGCCAAGATCATGTGGCTGATGTACGAGCATCCGGAGGCAAAGTTTGAAGATATGGCAATGGACTTCATGGACATCCGAAAGAGGGTCTATACCTTCCCGAAGATGGGAGAAAAAGCGTACTTTGTGGCTATCCCCACTTCCTCCGGAACCGGTTCTGAGGTAACGCCTTTTGCCATCATTACAGATGCAGAGACCGGAGTGAAATGGCCTATCGCAGATTATGAGCTTTTGCCGAACATGGCTATCGTAGATGTAGATAATATGATGGAGCAGCCCAAAGGTCTGACCAGCGCGTCGGGAATCGATGTTATGACCCATGCCATCGAGGCTTATGTGTCCATCCTGGCAACCGACTATACGGACGGACTTGCCATGAAAGCCGTGAAAATGGTATTTGAAAATCTTCCTTCTGCCTACGCCAACGGAGCAAAGGATCCGGCAGCCAGAGAGAAGATGGCAAACGCATCCTGTATGGCAGGAATGGCTTTTGCCAACGCGTTCCTGGGGGTCAACCATTCTATGGCTCACAAGCTGGGAGCCTTCCATCATATTCCTCACGGAATCGCCAATGCGCTGTTGCTGACAGAGGTGATCCGCTACAATGCGGCGGAAGTTCCTGCGAAGATGGGAACCTTCTCTCAGTATGAATATCCTCACGCACGGGCAAGGTATGCAGAACTGGGAAGATTTGTCGGCTGTGTCGGAAATACAGAGGAAGAGGTTCTGGAGGCGTTTATCGCAAAGCTGGAGGATCTGAAAGAAAGGATCGGAATCAAAAAGACCATCCGGGAATATGGAGTAGACGAGAGCTATTTCCTGGAAACGCTGGATGAAATGGTAGAGCAGGCGTTTGACGATCAGTGTACAGGCGCCAATCCAAGGTATCCGTTGTTCCGGGAGATCAAGGAGATCTACCTGAAGTGCTACTACGGAAAATAAAGAGGAAAAAAGAAAGGCGTTGCCCATTGCTTGAAAGAATGGGCAGCGCCTTTTCAATATGCAATTTTTACCAAAATACGTTGCCGCCTACATTGACGCCTTCCTTTCCGGTCCACGCCGCATGGAAGAAATAGCAGTTGGCTACGGCGGAATGCCGCTGCCCGGCTAAAGCCGCCTGAGCTGTGGAATAAGCCAGAGCAGAGGGGCCTTTGGCCAGTATACGCTGCAGATTGCCGTCCCAGGTGGGGGCAAACTGTCCGCTCTGGTAGATCACCTCCGACAGTGTGTTGGGAAATCTGGGGCTGCTGACACGGTTCATGATCACGGTAGCAACGGCGAGAAGTCCATCGGCGCTTCCGCCTGCCTCTGCCTCCAGGATCGCTGCGAACAGAACCAGATCACTGGTGTCCGGATAAGGCATGGGCTCCACTGTGGAAACGACGTCAGCGGCCGGCTGGCTGCTTGCCGGTACCTGGATCTGTGCGACCTTTTCCCGGTCCTTCGCCGCCTGCAAAGCTGCTTCCGCTGCCTTTGCACGTTCCAACTGCGCCTGGTAATCACTAAGCTCCGTGGAGGTGGAAGAGATCTGGGAGGTCAGGGCCTCTCTTTTGGCTTTCAGATCTTCCTGCAGGACAGTCAGATCCTTCTGGCGTCTTTCCAGCTCTTCTTGTTTTTTCTGAACGGTATCCCGCACTGCTTTTAATTCCTTTAACATATCCCGGTCGTACTCGCTGATGGAGCTGACATACTCTGCCTTGTTGAGGAAGTCGGACATGTTTTCGGAAGAAAACAGGATCTGGAGTAAGGATACGTTGCCGCCTTCGTAGATGAATTTGATGCGGTCTTTCATCGCATCATACTGCAAAGATTCGTTCAACCGGGCGGCAGCCAGATCCAGCTTGGACTTTTCTACCTGGGCAGCCAGCTCTTCTACAGAAGAAGAGGTGCTGTCCAACTGGGTTGCCAGAGAGGACAATTGTCCATTCAGATCATCCAACTGATTCTGCAGGTCGGAAGTCTGGCTCTCCAGCTGGCTGGAAGACGGTTCTGCCTGAACCACCGGAGTACCGGAAACGACAGACAGACAGGCAACAGCCAGGGATAAAGCAAGCGGTAACACTCTTGTTTTCTTTGATTTAATCATATAGCCATCCTTTCTGAATTTATAGAATGCGAAACTATTATACAACAAATTGCTTTATAAAGCAAATTTTGTTACTATAGTACATAGATGCAAGAAATGTTCCGCAAGGGAAGAAGGGAAGGACAGATACCATGGAGGGAAGCGATACAGCCATAAAGACAGACAGGATCCACCCCTGGGTCAGAAAGGGAAGAAGAGATAAGCTGCTGGAAAACGGAAGGAGGTTTTCTATCAAAGAGATTCCGGTGATCTCCTTCATAGGAGAACTGGAGATCCTGCTTGTGGACACGCAGGAAGAGAAGTACCGGATACTGAAGGAGGAGCAGATCCCATCGGATGTTACGGTGGAGGAGCTGTACGGAAGATCCTGTGAAAATCTGGCACGGGATGTGGAATTTGTGATCGCCAATACCATGTACGGTGGATTTTCCATCCTGGCAGACGGGATCCATGAGGGAAGCGCCCTTTGCTTCCGGCACATCTGGGAAACCTGTGCAGAAAAGCTGGAGGATGACCTGCTGGTGCTGTTTCCGGCAAAGGATACGTTGCTGTTTGCACCTTTTTCTCATACGGCAGCGGTAGAAGGGATCCGGGAGCATAGCAGGAGAGCCTATTTCCACAGCCGGGAAAAGATGACGCAGCAGGAAATGATATTCATAAGAGACAGAAAGGAATTGGCCTTATATGAAGCTTAATGTGCAGATGATCGGTCTGGATCTGGACGGTACCCTGTTGAATTCGCAAAAGCAGCTGACAAGTCTTACGGCGGACACATTGAAGCAGGCTGTGGATCAGGGAATCCGTGTGGTGCTTGCTACGGGAAGACCGCTGGGAGGGATCCCGCAGGAATTAAAGGAATTTCCGGGCTTACAGTATGCGGTGACGGCAAACGGCAGCAGGATCGTGGATCTTGTTTCCGGAAACACCTTATATGAAAAGCTGGTGGAGGCAAAGCTGGCAAAGCGCATCCTGAAGCTGTTTGGAACATATGATACGCTGCGGGAGGTCTATTTCGACGGTATGGGTTATGCAAAAAAAGAGGATCTGGAAAGGATCACCCATTATATGGAAGATAAGCCCATGGCGCAGTACATTGTAAAGACCAGGCAGACTGTGGAGGATGTGGAAACATACCTGGAGCAGCAAAACCGGGGAGTGGACAAGGTGCAGGCGCTTTTTCGGAGCAGAGAAGACAAAGAAGAGGCGCGGCGAGTGTTGTGTGGCTGGCAGGAAGTAGAGGTAACAGGCTCCCTTTCCAACAATCTGGAGATCAATGCCAGAGGCGTAGATAAAGGGCAGGGGCTTTTGTGGCTGGCGAACCGGCTTCAGATTCCGGTAGAAGCTTTGATGGTGTTTGGAGACGGAGACAATGACAGAGGGATGCTCCGTCTGGCCGGGATGGGCGTCGCAATGGGAAACGGGCTGCCGGAGGTAAAAGAAGAGGCGGACTATCTGGCAGGAAGCAACGATGAAGACGGAATCGGAAAGTTTTTGCAGCAGTATGTATTATAGTGGAGGGGAAGAACATGTTGGATGTTATAAAAGTGATCATTTTGGGCATTGTAGAAGGGATTACAGAATGGCTGCCGGTGAGCAGCACAGGGCATCTGATCCTGGTGGGAGATGTTTTGAAGCCGGGAGTCAGCACAAAGTTTATGGAGCTGTTTGATGTTGTCATCCAGCTGGGAGCCATTTTGGCAGTAGTGGTTCTGTATTTTCACAAGCTGAATCCTTTTGCGCCTGCCAAGACGGAGCGGCAAAAACTTTTGACCTGGCAGATGTGGATCAAGGTGCTGATCGCCTCCATTCCGGCGGGGATCGTAGGGGTTCTGTTCAATGACGTACTGGATCAACTCTTCTATAAGAAAATACCGGTGGCGATCATGCTGATCCTTTACGGAGCCTTGTTCATTTTTATCGAGCGTAAAAATCAGGGAAAACAGCCGGCGGTAACGAAGATTTCGGGACTTACGGTACCGATGCTTCTGTGGATCGGACTGTTTCAGATGCTGGCGTTGATCCCGGGAACCTCCAGATCGGGAGCAACCATTGTGGGAGCGCTTTTGATCGGAATTTCCAGAAGCGTGGCGGCAGAGTTTACCTTCTTCCTTGCCATTCCGGCGATGGCAGGAGCCAGTCTGGTAAAGCTGTTGAAGTTTGGACTGCATTTTACAGGAAAAGAGCTGGGGCTTTTGTTTTTGGGATGCTTGGTATCCTTTGGCGTCTCCATCGTGGCGATCCGGTTCCTGATGAAGTATATTAAAAAGCATGATTTCCAGGTGTTTGGCTACTATCGCATCGTACTGGGAGGTCTGGTGCTGATCGCCGGTGTGATCCAGTTGATCGCAGGCTAGGCGTTTCTTGCCATTGACAGGGAAAATACAGCGAAAGAAACAAAGAAAAAACATCGAAGACGGCAGATCAGGGAATGTTGAATAAAAATGAATAAAATTTCAAAAAAGATGAATAAAACTATTGATTTTATAAGAAAATGTGATATAATCCTAAAATAAATTAATTTTTATGCAACAAAAGGTGTTTTTTATGCAAGGAGGAAGTTGGGATGAAGATGAAAAAGTTTGTAAGTATCGGATTGGTGGCAGTCAGCGTTCTGGCATTGGCGGCATGTGGCAGCAAGAAGGAGACAAAAAAGGATACGCAGGATGATAAGGTACTGGTGATGGCGACCAACGCAGAGTTTCCTCCCTATGAATATCATGACGGAGACAAGATCGTAGGAATTGATGCAGAGATCGCAGAGGCGGTAGCAGAAAAGCTGGGCATGGAACTGAAGATCGAGGATATGGCGTTTGACTCCATCATAGCGGCAGTTTCCGGCGGAAAGGCAGATTTTGGTGCGGCAGGAATGACGGTGAATGAGGAAAGGGAAAAAATGGTGGCATTTACCGACACCTATGCACATGCGAGCCAGGTGATCATCGTAAAAACAGATAGCGCGATCGCAGGCCCCGACGATCTGGAAGGCAAAAAAGTAGGAGTACAGCTGGGAACGACGGGCGATATTTATGCAGGAGACATCAAGGATGCGGAAGTAGAGCGTTACAACAAAGGCTTTGAGGCTGTGCAGGCGCTGTCCCAGGGCAAGATTGACGCCGTGGTGATCGATGGCCAGCCGGCGAAAGAACTGATCGCAGATATGTCTGACCTGAAGATTCTGGACGAGGCTTTCACAGAAGAAGAATATGCCATCATCGTGGCAAAGGACAATACAGAATTGAAAGATAAGATCAACGAGGCATTGAAGGAACTGAAGGAATCCGGCAAGCTGGACGAGATCATTGCCAAATACATTACGGCGCAGTAGAAGGCGGCTCTTCTGAAGAGCCGGAGAAAGTAAAGGATAGCATATGTGGGAAGCATTACAAGAAAGAATTTATCTGAATTTTATCAGCGATGAGCGCTGGAAGTATGTGGTGGACGGGCTGCTTGTGACTTTGAAAGTGACATTTTTTGCAGTGCTGATCGGAATCGTTCTGGGATTTCTGGTGGCGGCGATCCGCTCCACCAGCGAGCAGACGGGCAAGCTTAAGATCCTGGATTTCTTTTGCAGGATCTACCTGACGGTCATTCGCGGAACACCTGTGGTCGTACAGCTTTTGATCATCTATTTTGTGATCTTTGGAAGCGCGGATATCAATAAGGTCGTGGTGGCGGTCATGGCTTTCGGGCTCAATTCCGGAGCTTATGTGGCGGAGATCTTCCGCTCCGGGATCATGTCCATTGACAAGGGACAGTTTGAAGCCGGAAGAAGTCTTGGATTTACCTATGGACAGACGATGGTGCATATCATTATGCCGCAGGCTTTTAAAAACGTCCTGCCGGCTCTTGGAAATGAGTTTATCGTGTTGCTAAAAGAAACTTCTGTGGCAGGCTATATTGCGCTACAGGATCTGACCAAGAGCGGAGACATTATCCGAAGCAGGACCTATGACGCATTTATGCCGCTACTGGCGGTGGCGGCGATCTACCTGATCATGGTAGTAGTCTTTACAAAACTGGTAAATATGCTGGAAAGGAGGCTGAGGAGCAGTGACCACTAAAACGGGAGAAGTATTGATCCGGGTAGAAGGCCTCCAGAAGCAGTTCGGGAAGATGTACGCGCTGGATAACGTATCGGAGGAGATCAAAAAAGGAGAAGTGGTAGTGGTAGTGGGACCTTCCGGTTCCGGAAAATCCACCTTTCTGCGATCATTGAATCTGTTGGAGATCCCTTCCAGCGGGCATGTATATTTTGAAGGGGTGGATATCACAGATAAAAAGGTGGATATCAACCGACACCGGCAGAAGATGGGAATGGTATTCCAGCATTTTAACCTCTTCCCTCATAAGACCATTTTGGAAAATATCACCCTGGCTCCCATGAAGCTTTTGGGAAAGAGCAGGCAGGAGGCGGAAGAGGAAGCCAAAAAGCTGCTGCAGCTGGTAGGTCTGGAGGAAAAAGCAGGCGTTTATCCTTCCCAACTGTCAGGCGGACAGAAGCAGAGGATCGCTATTGTGCGGGCATTGGCAATGGAGCCGGAAGTGATGCTGTTTGACGAGCCTACATCGGCGCTGGATCCCGAAATGGTGGGAGAAGTGCTGGAGCTGATGAAGCGTCTGGCAAAAGACGGCATGACTATGGTGGTAGTCACGCATGAGATGGGATTTGCAAAGGAAGTGGCGACCAGAGTGATCTTTATGGATGAAGGAAAGATCAAGGAGCAGGGGAAGCCCAAGGAGTTTTTTGAAAATCCCAGGGATGAAAGGCTGCAGGAATTTCTATCGAAAGTGTTGTAATATGAGATATCAGGAAGTAAGAAAGGGCAGGTTTTTACACCGTCCCAACCGCTTTGTGGCACAGGTAGAGCTGAATGGGAAGGTAGAGACCGTCCATGTAAAGAATACAGGGAGATGCCGGGAACTTTTGCCGGAGGGCGCAGAGGTCTATCTGGAACATGCGGATCATCCGGGGCGCCGGACACAGTGGGATCTGATCGCAGTAAAAAAGGGAAAGCGGCTGATCAACATGGACTCTCAGATACCCAATCGGGTCGTAGAGGAATGGATAGACGCCGGACACCTGTTTCCGGATAAAACAAAGGTGCAAAGAGAATATTCTTATGGGGAATCCCGGATAGACCTCTATGTAGAGACGCCCGAAAAAAGGATTCTGATCGAAGTCAAGGGCGTGACACTGGAGGAATCAGGAAGAGTCCTGTTTCCCGATGCACCCAGCCAAAGAGCCATCAAGCATATGAAAGAACTTCAGCGTGCGGTAAAAGAGGGGTATGAAGCATACCTCTTTTTTGTGGTACAGATGAAGGGGGTAGAGTATCTCATCCCTAACGTCGAAACACACCCGGAGTTTGCAAGGACATTGCTGGAATCCAAAGAGGCGGGAGTCCGGATCCTGGCATATGACTGTGAGGTTACAAAAGACAGTATTTTTCTGAGGCAGGAAATCCCGGTGGTAGAAACGGTTTCGCTCTTGTACGACATGGCGGAGCCGGTGGCAGACTGGTACGAGGCGCATAAGCGGGATCTGCCCTGGAGGAGAAAGCCGGAGCCTTATGGAGTCTGGGTATCGGAGATCATGCTGCAGCAGACCCGGGTGGAAGCTGTCAAGCGTTATTATGAACGGTTTATGGAAGAGCTTCCGTCGGTAGCTTCTCTGGCAAAGGCAGAGGAGGACACTCTTTTAAAGCTATGGGAAGGCCTGGGCTACTACAACCGTGTCCGAAATATGCAGACGGCGGCCAGGACCATCATGGAGGATCATGGCGGGAGTTTCCCCTCCTCCTACGAGGAGATTCGGAAGCTGAAAGGGATCGGCACCTATACGGCAGGGGCGATCAGTGCGTTTGCTTACGGGATAGCAAAGCCGGCGGTAGATGGCAACGTGCTGCGAGTCATCACCCGGTACCTGGCAATGGAAGAGGATATTGGAAATCCGGGAGTGAAAAAGAAGATCGAACAGCTTCTGGAGGATGTGATACCAAAGGGAAGAGCCAGTGCATTTGGCCAGGGACTGATAGAGATCGGCGCGCTGGTCTGCCTGCCTGTGGGAACTCCTAAATGCGCGGACTGTCCGCTGCAGGAACAATGCCTGGGAAGAAAGAGAGATCTTTTGGATCGCCTGCCGCTTAAGAAAAAAGAGAAAAAAAGAAGGGTAGAAGAAAAAACGGTATTTCTGTTCAGGGAGGAGGACAGAGTGGCCATCCAAAAGAGAGAAGGGAAAGGGCTGCTGGCAGGCTTGTATGAGTTTCCCAATGCTTTGGGGCATCTGACACAGGAAGAGGCGCTGGAATACTGTAAGGCCAGAGGACTGATGCCGGTACGCATCCGCAGGCTTCCGGAAGCCAGACACATATTCAGCCATGTGGAATGGGAGATGATCGGATATGAGGTTCTGGTGGATGATCTGGAAAAAACTAATACGGAGGGCTTTCTTTTTGTGAATAGAAAACATATCGCAAAAGAATATGCCATCCCATCGGCCTTTGACGCATATACCAGGTATGCGGGAATCAAATAGAGAGAGGTTTCAAATACGATCCGGAAAATTGCGTGACACCCGTCGATGGGTGGATGATTGTGACGCAAAAGGAGATCCATCCAGTTGTTTCAGAACGGAATGGATCTCCTTTTTTAAATGGTAAGAGCCGGACAGGTCGGATGCTGCAGCATCCGACCTGTCCGGCATAAGCTTTTTCGGCTTACAGGCGTTCGTTGTTCTCGCGCATAAATTTGTATTCGGCAACGGAACGGTCAAAGCCCTCAATATGGGTATAGAACCACTGGATCACATTTTCTTTGACCTTCTCTACAAATGCGTTGGAGGGGCCTTCCTCTTCCGCCAGCATCTGATCCAGATCCTTGATGGTCTCCTTAAAGATGGCATGCTGAGCCAGATGCTTTTCGATACCGGGGTAGTCGATCTCTCTTTGAAGCTGCTCTTCCGCGGAAAAATGGAAATCGGTGTAGTCGGCCAGATAATCCAGGGTACGGACAGCCACCGCCTTTTCATTTCCAAGCTCACAGCTTTCCAGAAGCTTGTTCATCCTGCCGATCAGCTCTTCGTGCTGGGTGTCGATCATTTCATTTCCGGTTACGAGGTTTTCACTAAATTCTGCATACATAAAAGAATCCTCCCTTTGATAAAAATTATGTAGGTTGCTGAGATAAACTCACTGCTTTCTTTTCCTGGGTGACATAGACAAAGGGATAGATGATACAGGCCATCCCGATGGCGGCTACAACGTCGATGACAGAATGCTGCTTCAAAAACATAGTAGACAAAATAATCAAGAAAGACAGCAGATAAATTCCAAAGCTGATTACGGGTTTTTTCCGCAGCGCCTGACTGTGTCGGGTGGCAATACAGACGCCCAGGGAATTAAACACATGGATACTGGGCAGTACATTGGTAGAGGTATCCGCCTGATACAAATGACGCACAACGGAGGTAAACACATTGTCCCGGGGGAACACGTCCGGACGCAGGTTTACGGCATTGGGAAAAATCGTGCAGATGATCAAAAACAAAGTCATCCCCACAAATAAAAATCCGGTCAAACGGTAAAATAAATCCTTGTCTGTAAAGAAAAAATACAAAATAACAGAAGCAATCAACAAAAACCACAACAGGTATGGGACAATAAAATACTCTACAAAAGGAATGTGATCATCTAAGGCAGAGTGGATCACATGATACCGGATGGAAGTCCTGCCTTCCAGATAAAAGAACCACGGTATATAAATAAAGCTGTAGAGAAAGACCCAGGCATGCTTGTACTTTTTCAGTAATTGCTTCCAGAAAGCTGGCTCGCTCATGCTCGAAACTCCTTCCGCTCTATAAGACTGTTTTAAATTTAGGGGAATTATAACATGAAACCCCGGAATCAACAACCGTATTCAGGATTTCTTCATGGTTTCTTCATATTTTTCCAATAGAAAAAAGGATTTGAAAGAAATCTATGGCAGATTTTCACAGGGAGCGGGGGCCAAATCTCAGGGGACGGCAGCCTGTCAGGAGCTGCGGCTACGACCGGGAGGAAGCTTCCGGCGAGGAAGGATATTCCGCAGCAGGAACCTCAAAAATCTGCATATCGAAATGCCTGCGCCCATAGGAAAGAGCCTGAGAGGTCCGAAGCGTCCATACGGCGATGGGAAGGCCAAACAGCTTTCGCAGGATGGTGACCGATACAGAGGGGAGGTGCGCCATCTTATAGGACACGAAATCCGGTCTGCCAAGAAGATTGCATAGGAGGTGACGCACCAGAAAGCGCAGGATACAGGACTCCCGGTCATGGGGAGAATTGAGTCTGCAGGACAACTGCCCCCGCAAAATATGGGGAGCATGGAAACGGAACCAGAGCAGTCCCATGGTGTGAAAGGACTGAACAAAAAAATCCCCCGGATAAGCTTCCAGCAGAGGCAGGCAGGCTCTGCAGATGGCCAGGGAAGACGTGGGGATCTTCAGCTCGATCAGAAGAGGCACCCGGGCGTCCACCAAAGCCAAAACATCAGAAAGAAGGGGAATCCTATAAGAAGTTCCGGAAAGAGAGAGGCGAGAAAGCTCTGCCCACGTCATGGTTTCCGGCATCCCGGAAACGCCGCAGATCCGATCCAATGTGTCGTCATGGAAGACGATAAGCTTTCCGTCCCCGGTCAGATGCACGTCCAGTTCGATCCCGTACCCTCTGTCAATAGCGGCTTGAAAAGCCGGCAGGGAATTTTCAGGAACACCTTTTTCTGCGCAGTGATAGCCTCTGTGGGCGAAAAGAGTGCCTGAAAATTTTTTCATAACTTTTCGGGTAGTAAGACGGGGGAGTAGAAAAAACAGGTAGACAATCCCGATACAACAAAACAAAATCAAGTACTTCATAGAGGAATAACCTTCTTACAACATTTTTTGTAACATTTAGAAGCTTCCGGGGCTTAGACCAAAGTCATGACCCGGAGAGTTTCCGGCTCCAGGGAAACCTTTATTTGCTTCTGCAAAAAGACCGGCTCTCCATCGGTGTGGAGGGGAAGCGGCGTCTGTGTCCGTATTTCCAGGTTCTGGAAGGAAAGAAGGGAGACGCCCCGGAAAGGGGTGTGAAGCCCGTGAAAGGAAAGCGGAAGCAGAAACAGCGCTTTTAATTTTGACATGTCTGAAACTATAAGGGCATTTAATCTGCGGTCGTGGCTGTTTGCCCTGGGACAAAATTTCAGGCCGCCACCTTCATAGGGCTGGTTCATCACTGCCACAAAAAAAGCGTTTTTGTAGCCGAGCGTTTTGTGACCGTCCACAACCAGTTCCACATCCTGCGGGATCAGGGCAGCGATCCTGCGAACGGCGATCCCCGCATAGGCAAGCTTTCCCAGCTTCAGCTTGTTTAACAGCAGCTTTAAAGGAGAAACGGCCATTTCGTGACAGACGCTGGCGTCAAAACCGATCCCGGTGCTGACGGCAAAGCGCCTTTTTTTATTGCCATGCCAAAGAACCCCCACATCCATGTTGGTGAAGTGGGAGGGCTTCAGCAGATATTCGATCGCAGTAACAGGATCGGAGGGAAGCTTCAGACTTCTGGCAAAATCATTGCCGGAACCAATAGGGATATAGCCCAGAGTCACCCTGTCGAGAAAGGTGATCCCATTGATGACTTCGTTGATGGTACCGTCGCCTCCCAGGGCGATCAGAGTATGGGAGTCTCCATCGGAAGTGATCTGGGAAACGATCCGGGAGGCATGATGCTGGTATTTGGTAAAAAACACCTGATGCTGTACCTTTCTTTCCTGAAGGATCTGCTGGATCTGCTTCCAGATCCGACTTCCCAGGCCGGATCTGGCGTTGGGGTTGACAATAAAAGTAATCATAATAGTCCTTTCTTTTAAAGGAGTCCGCTGAGATAAGTATCCAGACTCCGCTGCATATTTTTTTCAAAGTCGGCCTGTCCGTTTTTCAGACACCACTCAAACACATTGCCGATCACGATCATACGGATATCGGTGGTGATCTCCTCTAAAGGAATACGAGGAGAAAAAATCCCGGCGTCTATGGCCTTTTGCAGATAATTGTGAACCGTAACGATGGGGTAAGGACGTTCCGTGCGGATGAGGGGATTTAAGGATTGATTTTTGGGCGTATAGTAGCTGCTCATAAACTCGACGCCCAGCTCCTTGCAGTAGTGGACATAGTTCAGATACACATGGATCACAGCTTCCTTGATCTCCCAGGCAGAGGAAGGAGCCTCCAGGCGGTCCGGGTCGATACTGGGCTGCTCCTCAATATAGTAGGAGAGCAGATCATCCTTGGTCTTGAAGTGGTGATAGAAGCTTCCGTTAGATACGCCGGCTTCCTCACAGATGTTTTTTATGGACAGCCTTTCGTAGCCTTCTCTTTGCAGGATCTGTCTGGCTGCCTGAAAGATCTTGGATTTTGTTTCTTTGGATTTGCGCTGTTGCTTGGACAGCACGCCTGTGTCCTGAGTCATAGCGGGACTCCCTTCTGAAATGTCATAAATTTATGTGGAAAGTATAACAGATTACGCTCTTGTTTTCAAGAAAATAAGAGGAAGGCAAAGGGAGTTTGCAGTTGCGGAAAGGAGGGGGATTTTGTTATACTGTATCATGCTGAGAGTGAAAAGAAAGCAGATGGAAAGTCGGGGAAAAGAGATGGAGATCAACAAAAAAATAGCAGAAGAATTGCAGGTAAAACAGTGGCAGGTGGAGGCGGCAGTCAAGCTGATCGACGAAGGAAACACCATCCCCTTTATCGCCAGATACAGAAAAGAGGCCACCGGGACTCTGGATGACGAACAGCTGAGGAACCTGCATGAGAGGCTGAATTACCTGCGCAACCTGGAGGAAAAGAAAGAACAAGTGATGGCAGTTATTGAAGAACAGGGAAAGCTGACGAAGGAACTGCAGACGCAGATCCAAAGGGCGGAGACGCTGGTGGCCGTGGAAGATCTGTATCTGCCTTATCGCCCCAAAAGAAGGACTCGGGCTACCATTGCCAGAGAGAAGGGATTGGAGCCGCTGGCGCAGATCCTGTGGGAGCAGGGCAGCATCCCGTCACTGAAGAAACTGGCAGAAGCTTACATAGATAAGGAAAAAGAAGTAGAAAAAGAGGAGGACGCTCTGGCGGGAGCGATGGATATCCTGGCGGAAAAGGTGTCGGAGGACGCGGCGTTTCGTAGCTGGATCCGAAGAAGGACGGGACAAAGGGGAGCCGTCACGTCAGAGGCAAAGGGAGAGGAAACAGAGTCTGTCTATCAGATGTACTATCAGTTTGCAGAGCCGGTGGAGAAGCTTGCAGGCCATAGGATCCTGGCGCTGAACAGAGGGGAAAAAGAGAAGATCCTGACGGTCAAGATGCAGGCGCCCGAAGAAGAGATCCGGCAGTATTTAAAGAAGCAGATCGTCAGGACCAAAAACCGGGAAGTGGAAGACCTGCTGGAAAAAACGATCCTAGACAGCTACAAGCGGCTGATAGGACCGGCCATCGAACGGGAGATCCGGGGAAGCCTGACGGAAAAAGCCGAGGACGGAGCCATGGAAGTCTTTAAAAAGAATCTGGGACAGCTTTTGATGCAGCCTCCCATTGAGGGGAGAGTGGTACTGGGCTGGGACCCGGCCTTCCGCACCGGATGTAAGCTGGCGGTGCTGGATCCTACGGGAAAGGTACTGGATACGGCGGTGATCTTTCCTACAGCGCCCACGACACCGCAAAAGACGGAGCAGGCCAAGCGGATGCTGAAACAGATGATCCAAAAGCATCAGGTCACGCTGATCTCTCTGGGGAACGGAACGGCGTCCAGGGAATCGGAACAGTTCCTGGTAGAATTTTTAAAGACGCTGGGGGAATCTGGCAGACAGATACAGTATGTGATCGTCAATGAGGCGGGAGCGTCGGTTTATTCCGCCAGCAAGCTGGCTACCGAGGAATTTCCGGGGTATGATGTGGGGCAAAGAAGCGCCATCTCCATTGGAAGAAGGCTGCAGGACCCTCTGGCTGAGCTGGTAAAGATCGACCCCAAGTCTATCGGAGTGGGACAGTATCAGCATGACATGAACCAGAAAAAGCTGGGAGAAGCCCTGGAGGGTGTGGTGGAAGACTGCGTAAATAAAGTAGGCGTAGACCTGAATACGGCGTCGGCCTCCCTTTTATCTTACGTTTCGGGAATTTCCGGGACTCTGGCAAAAAACATTGTGGAATACAGGGAAAAGACAGGAAAGTTCCGGAACCGGAAAGAGCTGCTGAAAGTTCCGAAGCTGGGGCCGAAGGCGTTTGAACAGTGCGCAGGCTTTCTGCGGATCTTTGGAGGAACGGAGCCTTTGGATGCTACCAGCGTCCACCCGGAATCTTACGGGATCGTGGAGGCGCTTCTGAAAGAAAAGGGACTGAAAAAAGAATGCTTCCAGGAAAGAAAAGGACTGGGGGATGCACTGACGATCACCGACGTGGCAGCGGAAGCCAAAGCGCTGGGAGTGGGGGAGGTTACGCTGGCAGACATTATCCGGGAGCTGAAGAAGCCATCCAGAGACCCCCGGGAGGAGATGCCAAAGCCTATTTTACGGACAGACGTGCTGGATATGGAGGATTTGCGAGAAGGAATGCTCCTGAAGGGTACGGTGCGAAACGTGATTGATTTTGGCGTGTTTGTGGACATTGGGGTACATCAGGACGGATTGGTGCATATTTCACAGCTGACAGACAAACGTTTTGTAAAACACCCGCTGGAGGTTGTCGGCGTAGGGGATATCGTGGATGTCAAAGTCTTGTCAGTGGATCTGAAACGAAAAAGGATCCAATTGACCATGAAGGGAATTTCCTAGAAAAATGGCAAAGGACGGGAGAAGATCCGGGAAAGAAGGGTAGTATGAGAGGAAAAAACAGAAAAATCATAGAAACGCTGGCAGGCGTTATCATTGGCAATCTGGTATTGGCGGTGACCGTCGTCGCATTTTTGGTACCGCACGGAGTCATTATGGGAGGCGCTACCGGAATCGGTCTGATCATTCAGCATTATACGGGACTGCCCCTTTCTGTGATCATTTTGGGCGTCAATATTTTGTTGTTCATCCTGGGGGCGGCCGTGTTGGGAAAGAAATTTGCCCTGAGTACGCTGCTGAGTACATTCTTGTATCCCCTTTCTCTGTCGCTGGTACAGATGATCCCGGGGATTACCGGCCTGACAGACAATATGATGCTGGCGACTCTTTACGGAGGACTGCTTCTGGGACTGGGGGTAGGCATGATCGTCCGGGTGGGCGCTTCCACCGGAGGAACAGACATTCTTGCACTGGTCTTAAACAAGAAGACACACCTGTCGGTGGCGGTACTGCTTTATGTGGTAGACTTTACCGTCCTTGGCGTGCAGATCTTTTTTTCCAACGGGGAACAGATCCTGTACGGAATCCTGAACCTTCTGATCACCAGCCTGGTGGTCAACCGGGTGATGCTGTTTGGAAAGTCGCAGATCCAGCTTTTTGTCATTTCAGAAAAGTATGACGCCATCAGACAGAAGGTGTTGACAGAGATGGACGCAGGAGTGACGATGGTACGGATCGAGACCGGATACGGGCAGGAGGAGCAAAAGGGAGTGCTGTGTGTCGTTCCCAACCGGAAGCTGTACTCCATCAACGAAATGATACAAAAAATAGATCCGAAAGCCTTTATTACCATTACCCAGATCAATGAAGTAAGAGGAAGAGGCTTTAGCATGGAACGGTATTACGAGGGGAAATAAAAAGAGACAGATAAATTTTTATACAGATTTTCCTGTATAAGTGGAAAGACAAATGAAAGAAAATATGGTACAATGGAGAAAATAACGTGTGAGGTTGACAGGTAAAATGCCATCTGAAATAATCGTGACAGACAGACAGACAGACAGACAGACAGACAGACAGACAGACAGACAGACAGACAGACAGACAGACAGACAGACAGACAGACAGGTAAATAAATACTCTGTTATATTTTGTAAGTATCATAGATGCCTAGAGAGAAGCGATAGCAGCACATCCGGGAGGGGTGTGCCGTTGTCGCTTGTTTTTATGCGATTTTTTATAGAAGGGGAAAATGCTCCGGATGTCCTGAGATATGTTTTAGGGCAGAAAGATTCATTTTATCGCAGGGAGTTGGAAGGAAAACGGAGAAGGGAAATGCCAGGCTAAAAGAAGCTGTGAGAGTTCACCTGATTTCATAGAAGAAAACTTATATGATGATCTGGTAATGAATCATGCACGAAGAGTAGCTACTATGGAAAGTCCGACAAGAGAAGACTTGTCGACAATTGTTAATGAAGATTTTAAGCCTGTGAAAGAGCAGGAGTCGCATTTTTATGAAGATGCAGATGATAAAGCATACAGGAGGAGAAAATTTTCGGTGGGAAAATCGGAAATTGCGATTGATATAGGGATGATACTATCTACATATATCACGAAAAGGCAGGTTCTTTGGAATCTGCTCTTTCTTTTGATAAATTTTAGCACTATCACACAAAAATATTGAAAAACATCAATAAAAATTGTATAATAAGCCCATATATAAAAGAAGCACAACTTGCTTATGTATTGTGTTGGAACTGTAGTGAGCATCTATTTCAGGAGGAATTTATGGGGAAAAATTTTTCAAAATTGATGGCGATCGGTTTATCAGCCTGTATCATGGCAGCTTCAGTACCTGCTGCGGTCAGGGCTGAAAACGGACAGCAGGAAGTGGAAAGCGGGTATGGACAGGCGGAGGTTATCGTAAGCTCTTCAGCAGGGGACCGGTACAGACAGCTGGAAAACCTGTCTTTTAAGAAAGCGGATGCCGCAGTCTATAAGAATTATCTGAAAGTAAACAGGAATGACAAAAGGCAGGAATTTTTAGGCGTCGGCGGAGCTATGACAGAGTCTGCTGCCTATAATATTGCCAAGCTGAGTCCCGAAAAGCAGGAAGAGATTTTTGACGCTTATTTTGGCGAGGAGGGAGCAAACTATTCCTTGACGAGATCCAGCATCGGGTCTGCCGATTTTTCGGTGAAGCAGTACAGCTACAATGACACGACCTATCCGGATGAAAACCTGGAAGCATTCAATATACAGGGAGATAGGGATTATATCATACCGGCTTTACATAGGATTTTGGAAAGAAGACCGGATGTAAAATTTTTTGCCGCTCCCTGGGCACCGCCGGCCTGGATGAAGAAGTCAGGCATCCGAAGAGGACAGACCGGTACGGCAGGACTGGGCATCATTGATAACTCGGTGCTGCCGCAATACTATCAGAGCTATGCGGATTATTTTGTGAAATACATTCAGGCATACAAGGAAGAGGGGATTGATGTGTATTCCCTTTCCATGCAGAATGAAAGTCAGAACAACCCGAAGTGGGAGGCCGCGACCTGGACCATCGATCAGACCGTTGACTTTGTGTCCAATTATCTGGGACCGACCCTGGAAAAAAACGGACTGGATCCGGAACTTTTGATCTGGGATTGGGATAAGGGGAATGACCCTATGCACAAGGACGGATTTATCAAATTCAACGATGGGGTGCTGAGGAATCCCAATGCGAGGAAATACATTGACGGGATCGCCTTCCACTGGTATGCGGGAGATATCTGGCATGAAATCGCGGGAAAGCCTATGTGGTCAGAGGACTTTTATTCCCTGGATGTAATCAGGGAAAAGTATCCGGATATAGACTTACACGCGACAGAAGGGTGTCAGGAAAAGGGCCCCTGGTTTGGAAGCTACGAACCGGCGGACAGATACACCTATGATATCCTGAAAGATTTTGAGCATGGGGTAAAAAGCTGGATAGACTGGAACCTGGTTTTGGATATGGACGGAGGCCCCACCCAGGGAGTGGTAAATCAATGCCATGCTCCGGTCATGACGGACGGAACCAGCGTTTACTATCAGCCGTCCTACTATGTATTAAAGCAAATAAGCAGGACCGTTCAGCCCGGAACCGTGTCCATTGGCTCTGTATCGGATCTGGATATCCCCAAAACTGTTGTGGAAGACAAAGAGGGGAATATTTCAGTTCTGATGGGGAATGTTACGGATGATGCTATAAACCTGGAAGTCATCGACGAGGACAGAAGTGTTTCGGTTGAATTAAAGCCGCATTCTATCACAACTTTAAAATACAAAAACGATTATACGCCCAGTGATGAAATCGTTATTCATGACATTGTAAGCGTAAGGCCGGCGGCAGCTACGGCAACAAGCTACGAAAGAAATCCCATCAAGAACTATCAGGCAGCATCGGCGATCGACGGAACGGACAGAACCAGGTGGGCCAGCGACTGGAAAGACAGGGAAAGCATCACCTTTGAATTGTCGGCAAGATCCATCATAACCGGACTTCAGATAAATTTTGAATGTGGATATGACGCCGGATTTGAGATCCAGGTTTCAGATGACGGAGTGAATTTTACCACCGTAAAATCCTTTGAAAAGGGGCAAAATGCCGATAGACTTCTGGATATCGAATTTAAACCGGTCATAGGGAAATACATCAGGATGCAGGGGCTGGAAAGAAATAACAGGTACGGGTACTCCATCTATGAGGCACAAATCGCCGTAGGAAAATAGGAATAGGAAGAAGAAAGCGCTGGAAAGGCGGCAACCGGTTTTCGGGTTGTGGACTTTTGGGCTGATTTTGTGAAAGAAACACACTTTGTGCTGAAAATATAGCTGAAAACATAGACGATTGAGACAAGAATGCACTTGCATATACATATATATGTAGCTATAATCATATATAGTGAGATTATCGTGTTGACAGGTTATGACAAACACCAGCAAAGGAGAAAAAGGATATGAGGAAAAAGAGGCGTTTTTTGTACATGTTTTTCTGTCTATGTTTCATGTTTACGATGATGCCGGGAACAGCTTTTGCAAAAGAGGCGGATTTTGTTCCGCCGGAGACGGCTTTTAAGAACATGTACTACAAGGACGGAACTCCCGTGACGTGGCCAAAGGATGTAAAGTGGACGGCAGGAATCCCCTGGATGGATGAAATCCCTGAAATAGAAAAAGCGGATCCATTCCCGAGAATGGCGATTCCGTTTGAAGTGACGGGCGACATCGAAATTATGGGAGATACGGGACACGACAAGGTTTATGAGACAACGAAGGACAAAAAACTGGATGTAACCGGAACCCTCGATGTCAGAAGCATAAAAGAGGCGATAGATTATCTGAAATTCGCAGAAGACTACTACGAAAGAAATAAACCGGTGGATTTGGGAGAAACGCAGTCCAGCTTCATTACAACGCTTACGTTGCCGGAAGGGATTTTGAAGTTCCCGGATGAATTGGTAGAGGGATCTACGGTTGTGTTTTCGGGCGCTAAGGATGTATTCAAAGTAAGCAAGATCCAAAAAGTCGGAAATTCTGTCAGGGTGACCTTCACGCTTGCAGAAGGGATTGATACATTTGAAAAATTGCATGAAAAAATCACATCTGTGGATGACACTTTGAAAATTACGATAAAAGGAATTTCCGTCGGAAATGAGGCGAAATACGATACCAATTATACGATAGCCGGTAACACCGGAGGATATATGTATGCAAGGATCATCCCGGAATATAATGCGGCGATGTATATGGTATATTACACCCGACAAACGCCTGACGGAAAGGACTTTGTGGAAAACGAAGAGGATATCACATTTACCTTAAAGGTAAAGCAGCTGAATAAAAAAGTGACCTTTATAAGCGAAGAGAAGGAATACGCTGTAGTGGATGTGGAGTATGGCAGTTCCATTGACAAGGATGTGATGCAGGATCAGTCCATGCCAAAGGATCCAACGAGGGAAGGCTATGTATTTAAGGGATGGAATACAAAAGCCGATGGAAGCGGAACCGCATTTACCGGAGAAACGGTAGTAACAGAAGATCTGTCCGTATATGCGATCTATGAAAAGAAAAGTGATGAAAAAATCGTTACACCTGGTAACGGCGGCAGCGAGAACAAGACGCAGAAGAAGGCTCCCGACCATGTTGCGAGACCGAAAGCACCAAAAACAGGAGACGGCAACAGCAGCGTGCTTCTTGTAACGCTGATGCTGGCAGCGGCAGGCAGCTTTGTCGGTGTAAGACGGCAAAGAAATAAAATACCATCTTGAAATACCCTATCTGATAGGGTATACTGAATGCAGAAAACAGTTAAAGAAATTCTTCGGGGTAGGGTGCAAGTCCCAACCGGCGGTATAGTCCGCGACCTGTCGTCATTTGACGGCGGCTGATTTGGTGAGATTCCAAAACCGACAGTAAAGTCTGGATGAGAGAAGGATTGTGCATTATAAGTGTTACCTATATTGTACGATGAGATCCCCCGATACAGATCGGGGGATTTTTTATTTCACAGGATGCAATTTCCCGTGAAATAAAAAATGCTTCGCCGGGATTTCACTGCGCCGACAGGGAAGCGGATCGCAAAAGCAATCCGCCACAGGTGCAGGATCCTGCGGGAGAAAACCTTTGGGAGATTTCTTTTACAAACCAAACAAATGTAAAAGGAGAGAAAAAATGAGCACAAACACTACAATGAAAGCAGGACAGGAAAAAAGAAGCAATGTAAAGATGATGGCGCAGATCGGGATGCTGGCGGCGATCTCGACGGTGCTGATGTTTTTCGAGTTCCCCCTTCCGTTTGCTCCGTCATTCTATGAATTGGACTTTAGTGAAGTACCGGTATTGGTAGGATGCTTTTCCATGGGACCGGCGGCAGGCGTTGTGATCGAGTTTTTGAAGATCCTGCTGAAGTTTGCCCTGAAGGGAACCATGACGGCCGGAGTGGGAGAAGTGGCCAACTTTGCCATCGGATGCAGTCTGGTGCTGCCGGCGGCCTGGATCTACAAGAGAAAAAAGACCAGAAAGCAGGCGGTTTGGGGGATGGTAGCAGGAACCATCTGTATGGCGATAGCCGGAGGTCTGCTAAATGCCTTCGTTCTTTTGCCTACCTATGCCAAGGCTTTTGGAATGCCGATGGAAGCGCTGATCGAAATGGGAAGCAAGGTCAATGGTAAGATCACAGGGCTGTCTACCTTTATTTTGCTGGCGGTGACGCCTTTTAACCTGTTCAAGGGTGTGATCATTTCCACCATTGTTCTTTTGATTTACAAAAAAATCAGTCCGATTTTGAGAATGCGGTAAATCTGTGTTATAATGGGGGAAGTGAAGGAGGGGACGAAGATGCCGATCGAGACAGAAATCAAGATGGACGGAGACAGCATGGGAGATTTTATGATCTACCATATTTACACCAGCGGTTCCGGGATCGTGATCCTGGTGCTGGGGATCCTGAATATCAGCTTTGGAATCGCATTCCTGATGAAAGGAAAATGGGGGATGGCAGTTATTTTTCTCGTGCTGGCAGCCCTGGTTTTCGGGATCTTCCCCTGGCTGATCCGACGTAAAGTAAAAAAGCAGATGGAAAGGGCGAAGCATCTGACAGAGCCTATCCGGTATATTTTCCAGGAAGACGGGATAGAGACCATTACAGCGGCCGACCAGGGGAAGGCTTCCTGGAAAAAGTTCAGGAGAGTAGTCTGGCGCGGACGGGTGTTGATCCTTTATGATGATAAGCGGCAGGCGATCCTGTTGCCGGTGGAACAGGTGAAGGAGCAGCTGCCTGCTGTGATAGAATTGCTGCGCAGGAAGCTTCCGGCGTCGGAGATCAAGATACCGGCATCCAAGCTGGCAGCCCTGAATAAGCAGGGATAGAGCCTTCCGGGTAAGAGACAAAAGGCAGTGCCCCGGAAGCATTGCCGCCGGAACATAAAAATGACAGGAGACAGGGAAGGGCGCATAGATGGAAGTGGAAAGCAGAAGTGAGCGGGACACCTTTGAACTGGGCAGATCGCTGGGACGTCAGGCAAAACCGGGTCAGGTGTTTACTCTGACAGGAGACCTGGGAACAGGCAAGACGGTGTTTACGAAAGGAATGGCGGAAGGATTGGGGATCACAGAGACGGTCAGCAGTCCCACCTTTACCATTGTGCAGGTGTATGAAGAAGGGCGTTTGCCCTTCTATCATTTTGATGTTTACCGGATCGGGGATGTGGAGGAAATGGACGAGATCGGGTTTGAAGAATACATTTACGGAGAGGGGGTCAGCCTGATCGAATGGGCGGACCTGATCCGGGAGATTCTCCCCGCGCACTACACGGAGATCCGGATCGAAAAAGATCTGGAAAAAGGATTTGATTATCGGAGGATACAGATATGCGAATATTAGCATTGGACAGTTCCGGACTGGTGGCCGGTGTGGCGGTTGTGGAGGCGACGGCCGGACAGACGCTGACCTTGTCGGAATTTACGATTCACTACAAGAAAACGCATTCAGAGACGCTGCTTCCCATGATCGACCAGGCGCTTCGGATCCCGGGGATCGACAAAGCGTCTCTGGACGCCATTGCAGTTGCGTCAGGGCCGGGATCCTTTACGGGGCTTCGTATCGGAGCCGCTACGGCAAAAGGGCTGGCCTCGGTTCTTGCCATTCCCATTCTTCCGGTTCCGACCCTGGAAGGGCTGGCATGGAATCTGTGGGGAAGCGACGGTCTGATCTGTCCCATCATGGATGCCAGACGCGGACAGGTCTATACCGGAATCTATGAGATAAAAGAAGGGAAGCTTCAGACGATCCGGAAGCAGGACGTACTGGAGATCCAAAAGCTGGGAGAGCAACTGAAGCAGCAGCATAAATGCGTGACATTTCTGGGAGACGGAGTTCCTGTTTTTCGGGGAATCCTGGAACAGTGGCAGAAAGAGGGACTGCAGATCCGTCTGGCGCCCGGACATCTGAACCGGCAGAGGGCGGCATCCGTCGGCATTCTGGGACTGACCTGCCTGGAAGAAGGAAAGGCGGTCAGCGCGGCAGATTTCAGGCCGGATTACCTGAGGCTGTCTCAGGCAGAGCGGGAAAGGAAGGAGAAGAGGGAGCATGATCCGATTTCAAAATGATTACGGAGAGGGAGCACATCCGTTGCTGTTGAAAAGATTGGCAGAAACCAATATGGAGCAGACGGAAGGCTATGGAGAGGACAGATACTGCCGGCAGGCAGCACAGAAGATCAAGGAACAATGCGCCCTGAAAGAGGGGGAGGTACACTTTTTCGTAGGAGGCACCCAGACGAACCTGACGGTGATCGGATCGGTGCTGCGCCCGCATCAGGGAGTGATCGCAGCCGACACCGGGCACATTCAGGTACATGAAACAGGTGCGATCGAGGCGCTGGGACATAAGGTGCTGACGGTACCGGAGCAGGATGGGAAGCTGACGGCAAAACAGGTGGAAGAGGTCTGTGACAGACACTGGAAGGATGCGAGCAGGGAGCATACGGTACAGCCGGGCATGGTCTATCTCTCTCATCCGACAGAGTGCGGAACCCTATACACCAAAAAAGAGCTGGAGGAGTTGTCGGCAGTCTGCCGCAGGAGAGGACTTCCTCTGTTTCTGGACGGGGCCAGACTGGGCTATGGATTGACGTCTCCGGCATCTGAGCTGACGCTGGCGGACATTGCAGGATTGACGGATCTGTTTTATATTGGCGGAACGAAGGTGGGAGCCCTGTTTGGAGAGGCGCTGGTGATTACCCGTCCTGAGCTTGCCAGAGATTTTCGCTATCTCATAAAGCAAAAAGGGGCGCTTCTTGCAAAAGGGCGGCTGCTTGGTCTGCAGTTTGATACGCTGTTCACCGATGAACTGTATTTTAGGATCTCCCAAGAGGCGGTAGAAAAGGCGCTTTTGCTAAAAGCTGCCTTTTTGAAAAAGGGCTATTCCCTTCGCTATGATTCCTACACCAATCAACAGTTTCCGATTCTTCCCGAAAAAGACCGGAAAAAACTGGAAGAAACTTATGGATTTACTTTTTGGGAAGAAATGGGAGAAGGAAAGAGCGCTGTCCGGTTCTGTACCAGTTGGGCGACAACAGAAGAAGCCATCCGCCAACTGGTGGAAGACATAGAGGCTCTTTAAGGAAGACCCCTTGCATGATCCGGAAATAAGAAATGAAAAAGAAGGCAAGAAAAAGCAGATGGAATGGATGGAAAGACCGGATCCGGAAGGGATCCGGATCGCAGAACTAAAAAAGGAAGAGCTTCGATGGGTGGCAGAGCTGGAAGAACAGATTTTTTCGGACAACTGGACGCTTTCGGGGCTGGCGGAAATGGCAGGGCAGGACCGGGTGATCTCCCTGGGACTCTGGCTGACAAAAGAGCGGGAGAAACAGCCGGAAAAGAAGTTGGTGGGATATGGGATCGTCTGTACCGTGTTGGACGAGGGAGACCTGGTGCGGCTGGCTGTAGATAAGAGGTATCGGCAGAAAGGCAGGGGGAAGCTTCTGCTGGCAGCCCTGGAAAAGGCCTGCCGGGACAAGGGTGTAAGAGCCTTGTATCTGGAAGTCAGGCAGAGCAATGCACCTGCCAGAAGTTTTTACCACAGGGCAGGATTTCAGGAAGAAGGAATTCGCAGAGGGTTTTATGACCATCCGAAGGAGGATGGGATCTGCATGAAGAAGATACTGGGAGGAAAAGAATGTTAGATGTATGTTTGCTGGGAACCGGCGGTATGATGCCGCTTCCCTATCGGTGGCTGACGTCTCTGATGGTCC
Source organism: Suipraeoptans intestinalis (assembly GCF_034091795.1). Taxonomy (NCBI): domain Bacteria; kingdom Bacillati; phylum Bacillota; class Clostridia; order Lachnospirales; family Lachnospiraceae; genus Suipraeoptans; species Suipraeoptans intestinalis. The sequence goes on from NZ_JAXFXH010000008.1 coordinate 29,915, forward strand.
GCTACAATGGAAGCAGTCTTTTGATCGACTGCGGAGAAGGGACACAGATCGCCATCAAGGAGAAGGGGTGGAGTTTTAAACCTATTGATGTGATCTGCTTTACCCATTATCATGGAGATCATATCAGTGGACTGCCGGGGCTTTTGCTGACGATGGGAAATGCAGACCGGAGAGAACCTCTGACGCTGATCGGACCGAAGGGGCTGGAAAGAGTCGTGAACGCCCTGCGGGTGATCGCGCCGGAGCTTCCTTTTTCCATCCGATTTATAGAACTGACGGAGCCGGAATCGGAGCTGTCTTTGAACGGCTACCGGCTGAAAGCATTCCGTGTCAGCCACAATGTAACCTGTCTGGGCTACTCGGTAGAGATAGACCGGGCGGGAAAATTTGACGTGGAGAGAGCAAGAATGGCGGAAATTCCGCAGAAGTACTGGGGAATCCTGCAAAAAGGCGAGACGGTGGAAGCAGAAGGGCAAAGGTATACTCCCGATATGGTTCTGGGTCCGGAAAGAAAAGGATTAAAAGTGACATACTGCACGGATTCCAGACCGGTAGACGCCATCTGGAACAATGCAAAAGAGGCGGATCTGTTTATCTGCGAAGGCATGTACGGAGAGAAAGAGAAAGAAAAAAAGGCGAGAGAATACAAGCACATGACTTTTTATGAGGCGGCGCAGCTGGCAAAAAAGGCGGAGGCAAAAGAGTTATGGCTGACACATTACAGCCCGTCCCTGACAAGGCCGGAGGACTATATGGAGGAAGTACGGGAGATATTTCCCAATGCCATCGCGGCAAAAGACGGAAGAACCAAAGAATTGGTCTTTGAGGATTAGAGGAGCATTATGGAAAACGAAAAGGATGTTATCATACTGGCGATAGAAAGTTCTTGTGATGAGACGGCGGCGGCCGTAGTAAAAAATGGAAGAGAGGTGCTGTCGAACGTCATCTCTTCCCAGATCGACTTGCATACACTCTATGGAGGAGTGGTGCCGGAGATCGCATCCAGAAAGCATGTGGAGCGGATCAATCAGGTGATCGAACAGGCGCTGAAGCAGGCAGGGCTGACCATAAAGGAGATCACGGCAGTGGGAGTGACTTACGGACCGGGACTTGTGGGAGCGCTTCTGGTAGGCGTGTCCGCGGCGAAAGCCATTGCCTATGGAGCGGACAAGCCGCTGGTAGGAGTCCATCACATCGAGGGGCATATTGCCGCCAACCTTATCGAACATCCCACCTTGGAACCGCCTTTCTTTTCCCTGGTGGTGTCGGGAGGACACACCCATCTGGTGCAGGTAAAGGACTACGGAGTCTATGAGATCCTGGGAAGAACCAGAGACGATGCGGCGGGGGAAGCCTTTGACAAGGTGGCAAGAGCCATTGGACTGGGATACCCGGGAGGACCTAAGATCGACAGAGTTTCCAGAGAAGGAAATCCGGATGCGATCGTATTTCCCAGGGCGAAGGTGGAGGATGCCCCTCTGGATTTCAGCTTTAGCGGGGTAAAATCGGCAGTGTTAAACTATATCAATGGCTGTCAGATGAAGGGAGAGGCTTTCTGCCAGGCAGATGTGGCGGCGTCTTTCCAGAAAGCGGTGACGGATGTACTGATCGGAAACGCCATGGAAGCCATTTCCCGGTATCAGGTGAAACGGTTTGCGCTGGCAGGCGGAGTGGCATCAAACCGGGCGCTGCGGGAAGGATTAAAGGATGCCTGCGAAAAACGCCAGGTGGAGTTTTATTGCCCGTCGCCCATTTACTGCACAGACAATGCAGCCATGATCGGGACAGCGGCTTATTATGAGTACCAAAAAGGCGTCCGCCACGGCTGGGATCTGAATGCGGTGCCGAATTTAAAGCTGGGAGATTCCAGGGATCTTTCTTGAAAGATACGATAAGTGGGATTTAAGAGCAGGTGAAAACGGACGCAGAGGATGCAACCGTGCAGAGATTCATCAAAGCACGCAGAAGGTACAAACGTGTGCCACACATACAGGCGCACAGGATATACAAAGGCACAGAATATATAAAAAAGCATACGGGACACCTAAACATGTACGAAACATATAAAAACGCAGGAGATTCAGCAAAATAGCAGGTGAGCAGATGGAAGCAGAAGAAAGAAAACCATGTACAGCCATCCTTCTCTCGGCAGGGCAGGGGAAGCGATTGGGAGCGGACAGGCCAAAACAATATCTGGAAGTAGGCGGGCACCCGCTGATCGCCTACAGCCTGCAATGTTTGGAGCGATCCCCCTTGATCTGTCAGATCATCCTGGTGGTGGGAGCAGAAGATATAGAGTGGGTTCAAACCCGGATCGTGGAGCGCTATCAGTGTTCCAAAGTAACGGCAGTGGTTCCCGGAGGGAAAGAACGATATGAATCGGTATGGAAAGGGCTTGCGCATGTCCGGGAAAAAGAAGGCTATGTCCTGATCCATGACGGAGCCAGACCGTTTTTGACGGAAGAGATCCTGGAAAGAGGCTATGAGACAGTCGAACGGTGGGGAGCCTGCGTGGCAGGGATGCCCAGCAAAGACACGGTGAAGCTGGTGGGAGAGGATCTGACGGCACAGACCACCCCTCCCAGAGACCGGGTATGGACGATACAGACTCCTCAGATTTTTTCGTATTCCCTGATCTTCCGGGCATATGAAAGTCTGCTGCAAAAAAAAGAGATCCAGGTGACAGATGACGCGATGGTGGTAGAACAGGAAAGCGGCAGACGTGTGAAGGTGTTTGAAGGTTCCTATCGTAATATCAAGGTCACGACAGCAGAGGATCTGGAGGTGGCGGACGTTTTTTTGAAAGCGAAGTAGCAGAATCTGACAAAAAGGAGAAGCATGGATACAAGAGAACAAAAGAGAAAGAGCAAGATGTCTGAAGGGGCAGGGGACTGCCAATCCAAAGCGGCCAAGCTGGAATTTTTAAGGTACGCCTCTTTGAATGTGCTGGGGATGCTTGGTCTTTCTTTTTATATTTTTGCAGATACCTTTTTCATTGCCCGGGGAATGGGGGCGGAAGGACTTGCGGCGCTGAATCTGGTGCTGCCTGTTTATGGCTGTATTTACGGAATCGGGATGATGATCGCCATTGGAGGCGGAACCCGCTATTCCATTTTAAAAAGTCAGAAGAAGGATAAAAATGCAGATGAGGTCTTTACGCATGCGGTATTTTTGACGCTTCTCATCTCACTGGTTTTTGTGGGTGTCGGCCTTTGGGGAAGCGGGAAAGTTACAGGACTTTTGGGAGCGACGGGGAAAGTATTTGATACAAGCCGGATCTATCTGCAGGTGATTCTGTTTTTTGCTCCCATGTTTATGCTAAACAGTGTTCTGACAACATTTGCAAAAAATGACGGGTTTCCCAGAATTGCCATGGCGGCGATGCTGACCGGCAGCATTTCCAATGTGATACTGGATTATCTTTTCATTTTTCCATGCAAACTGGGGATGTTCGGAGCAGCGCTTGCCACGGGGATCGCACCGGTTCTGGGAATCGGGATCGTGACGATCAGACTGTTTCTTCCAAAGAAGCAGAACTTTCATCTGACGGCTCTGCATTTAAAAAAAGAACTGATCGGAAGCATTGCTGCCGGGGGATTTCCCACTTTCGTAGCAGAACTGTCTTCCGGAATGGTGATCCTGGTGCTAAATGGAATCGTGCTTCGGCTGCAGGGGGACCTGGGAGTGGCTGCCTATGGGATCATTGCCAATCTTTCTTTGATCATGCTCTCGGTGTTTAACGGGATCGCCCAGGGAGCCCAGCCTGTATTCAGCCGCAATTACGGACAGGGGAAGACCAAACAGGTCAAAGGAGTGCTGTCACTGGGGTGTAAGGTGGCAGGGGGGATCGCAGCCCTTGGATATCTGGGAATCTGCCTGTATGCAAAAGAGATCACAGCCGCGTTTAACAAAGACGGAAATGTGCAGCTCCAACAGATGGCGGAAGAAGGACTGCGGCTGTACTTTCTGGCGTCTGCTTTTGCAGGGACGAACATTTTACTGTCCATGTACTATACTGCTACAGAACAGGTGCGGCCCGCTCATGTGATCTCTTTGCTCAGAGGGTTTATCCTGATCATTCCCATGGCGTTCCTCCTGGCGGCAGCAGGTGGGATGAGGGGAGTCTGGCTGGCCTTTCCGGTGACGGAGATCCTGGTAACGGCAGGAGGGAGTTGGTGGTACAGAAGAAGCAGACAGCCTGTGAAATGTATGTGAGGGAAGAAGCCTGCGAAGCGTGAGGGAAGCCTCGACGGTGGAGGATAACCTATGGTATGTTTATATGCGACGATGGAGGAGAATCTATCGTGTATCTATAAAAAAGAAGAAAAGAAAGAAAAGTGACCGGATCGGATGTTCTGGTCATTTTTCTTTTTAGAGACCGCTGTTTCCTTCAAAAGGCAGGTGTGTATACGGATGCCGAAAACAGACATTCTCCAGGAGTTGGCTGCTGCAGACGAAAAACAGATTCTGAATTGACAATCCGAAGAGATTCCGATACAATACAAAAGAGAATGAGAATCAATATCAATAAAACTATTAACAGGAAAGGAAGCGTATTGTAAAAAGTGGAGGAAAGACGTGATGAATAAGAGACTGAACGTAAAAGATCTGATCAATGTGGGACTGTTTTCCATCCTGATCCTGCTGTTCACATTTGTGGGAGGAATGTTGGGATTTATTCCCGTTCTGATGCCCATGGTGCCTTTTGTGGCAGGGTTTCTGTCGGGGCCGGTGGCAATGCTGTTTGCCGCCAAGATCAGAAAGCCGGGGATGCTGTTTATCCAGCAGATATTGACAGCGCTGGTATTTGTGGCCACGGGACACGGCATATGGATGATTCCGACGGCTTTGCTAGGTGGTCTGCTGGGCGAGTATGTGCTGAAGAGCGGAGGATACAAAAGCATAGAACGGGCAAGGCTGGCATTTGTTGTGGCGGTAATCTCCGGCGTCGGAAACTGGATCCCCATTTTTATTGCTAGAGAAAAATATATAGAGCAGTTGGTTCAGCAGGGATACGGAAGAGCCTATGCAGAAAAAATGATGAGCGTACTGCCCGTATGGTCGCTGGGTCCCATTGTGCTGGGAGGGATGATGGGGACATATCTTGGCTGCACCCTGGGGATTCGGATCCTGAAAAAACACTTTGTGAAAGCCGGTATGGTAAAGGAGGAATAGCAAAGTGAAAAAAGGGCTGGGACAAAGGATCGACATCCGGACAAAGCTGTTTATGACGGGAGTGATCTCCTATGTGCTGCTGCTGGGGAATCTGCAGCAAACGTATCTGGCGGCGGCGATCGCCATTTCGCTGTTGCCGTATCTGCTTCTGTTTCTGGAAAAACGCTACAAAGAATCTATTCGGGGAGGGGTTCTGCTTCTTGCGGCGGGACTGGTTCAGAAATTTCTTTTGCAGGATGCAAAAGGCGTGTGGGCTTCGCTTTTTCTGTTTCTGACCGTCGTCTTTTTAAGAATGGCGCCAGGCATTATGATGGGGAAATATGCTTTTGTAACCACAGGAATGAGCGACCTGGTGTGCGCCCTGAAAAAAATGAGGCTGCCGGATCAGATCGTCATCCCTATGACGGTCATGGCAAGATTTTTTTATACGGTGCGCGAAGATTATAGGCAGGTAAAGGATGCCATGTATCTTCACGGACTGACCACCGCAAGACTTCTTGTACATCCTGTCCGGCTGTTGGAATACAGGACGGTCCCTCTTTTGATGTGTCTCACCCGCACGGCAGATGAGGTGGCTGTCTCTGCCCTGACCAGGGGAATGGAAGTGGGAAAAAGACGGAGCAGCATTTCCGGGACGAAACTGACAGGGATAGACTATGCCTTTTTTGCACTCATGCTTCTGGTCATAGGCGTCTATATAAGGGGGAAGTATGCTTAGGATAAAAGATCTTTCTGTCTGCTACGGAGACGACGCTATTTTCCGGGGCGTTCATCTGGAGGCAGAGCCGGGGGAATTGATCGCGATATGCGGAGGGTCGGGCTGCGGAAAAAGCAGTCTGCTAAAGGCAGTCAATGGAATCATTGGGGAAGAAGAGGTTGTGTTGCAAGGGGAGATCCAGATGGAGGGAAGATCCGTTTGGAAGGAAAGTATAGGGGAAAGAAGCCGGTGGGTCTCCACCGTATTTCAAAATCCGAAGACACAGTTTTATTGTACCAATACCACGGATGAACTGGCGTTTGCACTGGAAAACCGCTGTGTGGAAAGAGAAAAAATATGGGAAACCATCCGGCGCTGCAGTAAAGAGCTGGGGACGGATCACTTGCTGGACAGGAACATTTTTACACTTTCCGGCGGAGAAAAGCAGCTGGTAGCCATTACGGCTTCTGTCTGCATGGATAACAAGGTCTATTTGTTTGATGAACCTTCTGCTTCATTGGATCATTCATCCATCCGTCAGCTGCAAAAAATCCTGAGACAGCTGAAAGCGGCAGGCAAGATTATCCTGGTAGCAGAACACAGACTGTACTACCTGAAAGATCTCATGGATGGACTGGCTGTGATGCACGACGGGGAAATGGAAGTGTTCCGGGGAAAAGACCTGGCAGAAAAGAATCTGGGAGAGATCGTGAGACGTTACGGGCTTAGGACCATGGAAGAGATTACGGAAAAAGATCTGGAGGATCTGGAGCGGATCAGGATCCATCCCCGGGGGAAGGGGAGGTACCGGACGGAGAAAGCCCACCTGCTTTGCCGGGAATTTTGTGTGTCGTATCGAGGGGAGAAAATCCTTGACCTGAGTCTGGGATTTGACCAGGGGATCCACTTCATCATCGGGGAAAACGGGGTGGGAAAAACTACCTTTGTAAAACAACTTTCCGGACTGATCCATGGAAGGGGAAGAGGGCTCTATCGGGGAACGCCCATCAAAAGGCACTATCAGTTTATGGCTATGGTCATGCAGGACGTCAACTATCAGATTTTTACCGAATCGGTCTGGCAGGAGATATCGATCGTGAGCAAAGACAAGAGGAAAAAAGAAGAGGTTCTAAGACAATTGGGGCTGCTGGAAAAACGGGAGCTGCATCCGCAGAGCCTGTCGGGAGGAGAGAAACAGCGGCTGCTTCTGGGGATGACGGCACTGTCAGAGAAACCGGTGGTAGTGCTGGATGAGCCCACCAGCGGACTTTGCAAAGGAAAGATGCTGCAGATCGTTCAATATTTGAGAGAAATGGAAAAAGAAGGCAGGACGGTCTTGGTCATTACCCACGACTATGAACTGATCCGAACCTGTGGGGGACGGATATACGAGTTTGTCAAAGAGAAAAAGTGTTGACTTTTTATATTTGATACAATATAATTGAATCAAATATAAAAAGAAAGGAAGGATCGATATGAGTATTTATGAACAGACAGTCACAACGGCAGAGAATCAGGAGGTTTCACTGAAGGAGTATCAGGGCAAAGTCCTTTTAATTGTAAATACAGCGACAGGCTGTGGATTTACCCCACAATACAAGGAACTGGAGGCGATGTACGAAAAATTCCATGACAAAGGGCTGGAGATCATTGATATCCCCTGTAACCAGTTTGCGGGACAGACTCCGGGCACGGATGAAGAGATCCATGAATTCTGTACACTGAACTACAACACCCGGTTTCCCCAGATGAAGAAATCAGATGTCAACGGAGAGAAGGAGCTTCCTTTGTACACGTATCTGAAACAGGAGAAGGGCTTTGAAGGCTTTGGAAAAGGACCCAAGGCAATGATGATGAGCGCCATGTTAAAGACGATTGATAAAGATTATAAAAACAATCCGGCGATCAAATGGAATTTCACCAAGTTTCTGGTGGACAGAGAAGGCAAAGTGGTAGCGCGTTTTGAACCTACCTACGACATGAAAAAAGTGGAAGCGGCAGTGGAAGAACTGATCTAGCTGGCAGGAGATCACATGAAAAAGCAGGACACATCAGAGAAAACAGGACAACAAAAAAAAGAGGATTCCCTAGTGGAAGAGGCATTGAAGCTGGAGCATCAGCTGTGCTTTCCCTTGTATGCGGCGGCAAGAAAAGTGACGGGGCTTTATACGCCTTTTTTAAAGCCGCTGAGACTGACTTACACTCAGTATCTCGTATTTCTGGTACTGTGGGAGAGGGATGGACTTTCGGTCAGTGAGATCGGAAAAAAGCTGAAGCTGGATAATGGGACGCTGACTCCTCTGCTGAAAAAAATGGAAGAACTGGGACATCTTGTCCGAAGGCGGAGCAGAGAGGATGAAAGAAGTGTGATTGTCTCGCTGACAGAGCAGGGACGAGAGCTGAAGGAGAAAGTCAGGGAAATCCCGGCCAAAGTGGGAAACTGCGTACAGCTGTCTGAGAAAGAGGCAGGGCAGTTGTACCATCTGCTGTATCAGATATTGGAAACATAGAAAAGCAGCCTGTTTTGGAAGTGTCTGGACGAGTCGGGAATCTGAAAGGATCTCTGGGGGTCGCACAACATCTCTGAGTGCAGATAGACAGGGTGTAAGAAAAAATACTTTCCGAGAGCGAAAACAGAGATACGGATAGTTTAAAAGAATATGTTTGAGGATTGAAAAAAGGGACAAGTCGATTTGGCTTGTCCCTTCGTCGATCTCAGGGAAGCCGTTTTTGTAAAAATAACTGCGTCATCAAATAAAAAATGCATTGACAAGCGAAAAGACTTTCGATACAATTTTATAGAAAATGAGAATCAGTATCAAAATAACAATTCCAGCTTTGCTGGATGCCGGGAGAAAGAACTTTCTGTCAGGCAAAAAAATCAACATCAGGGAGGAGACAAAGTGAAAAAAAGAAGTGTGTTTGCCGGGGTGCTGGCAGTGTCGGTGGCTACCGGAAGTTTGGGATATGGGATGACTGCGGAGGCGGCAGAAAAAAGGAAAGAAATAAAGACGCTGGTGGAAACCAGGGGATATTATGCGGATCTGACAGTCCGGTATGAGGAGACCACCGGGCAGGTACTGGGGATTCTTGATAAGGGGGCTTCCAGGGAAGATGGAAGCTCGATCACCGGATATGATAAGGATCGTTGGACGTTGGCCTATGAGAAAAGTGTAGCCGCATTTCAGGGAAAAACGCTGGAAGAGATCCGGCAGATAGATATGGCAGACGCTACAAGCGGAGCGACCTTAAGTGGAGATGCCATAAAACGAGGCGTGATACAGGCGCTGGGACAAGAAACGCAGACGGGAGAAACCGGAAATTATCTGCAGCCGGTACAGGACACCAAGGGTTGGGATAAGGAAGTGACGTTTCCTTTGCATACGGAAACCGTTCCTGCCAACAGCAACTTTCAGGTGGCAAAGGAGTATATCACCCTGGAAGGGCAGGAAGAGAGAGAAACCTATTATGCCAATGAAAAAGGAAGTTTTACCGGAACAGAATATATCCTGAAAAAAGCGAAGCCGGGACAGAAGCAAAGAATCGTGTTCCAGGATAAAAACGGTCTTTATCAGGACATTACCATTACACTGACGGTATCTCCTTCTGTAAAGCTGGAAGGGGGAAAACTGATCTCTGATACGGTGGATGTGTTGGCGCTGGTGGGAGATATTTCCAGTGTAAAAGTACAGGAAGCAGGGGGTTCGTATGGAGACAGCTATTATTCAAGAGCAGGGAAATATGTATTCCGGGGAGATGGCTTTGTGAATGAAACCATCACGAAGAGTGGGGAGAAAAAGGTATTTGAACAGGGAAAGACCTACGACATTACCATTTTAACAGATAAATACAGTCCCCTGACGTTTTCTTATACGGCGACAGGAACGTCTCTTCCCAGAAAAAAGATTGCGGCAGACCAGATCAGGCTGGAGCCTGCGTCGGCTCCTTTTGCAGACCGGACGAAATTTGTGATAGACGGGAGTCAGGTACCCGATTCCAGATTTCAGGTAAAGGAGATCACAGGACCGGATGGACAAAAGGTACCCTTCCGATACGAGAGCACAGGAACCTACTTTTCCGAAAACAGCAATCTGTTTACCAGACCGGCGATAGGAGAATACAGACTGTTGCTGAAGGACGTATCGGAGACCTATGAGGACATTGAGAAAACATTTCAGGTTACACCGGTATTTTTCATGGAGAAAGATCAGATGGTATCTGCCAGTGAAACGTTTCCGGTGAGCAAGTACCTGGGAAAAACCTGGGGCAGCTATCCAAAAGTGAAAATAAGAGAAGCAGGGCAGCAGGAATTCAGGGAATACACCATTCAGGAAGCAGAAAAAATCGAAGAATCAAAGGATGGACTGTTTACGCCGGATGGCCGGATCCGCAAGACTTTGATGGAAAATGGAAAACTGTTGTTTGAACAGGGAAAAACCTATGAGATACAGATTGAAAACAGCTCTTACAGCAATCCACTGATCACCTACACACCGGAGGGAATCGAAACAGTGACCAAAGAAGAGGTTCTGGAGGAACTTCCGTTTAAGACAAAAGAGGTCAAGGACGACACCCTGTATGAGGGAGAAAAGAAAACGAAGCGCGAGGGAAAACCGGGCAAGCGCTTTCGCACTCGAACCTATACCATGGTAGATGGGCAAAAAGTAGGAGAAGAAGTGGTGTCGGAGGAACAGATGACCGAGCCCACAGACCGGGTGGTTCGCATCGGAACGAAGAAAAAACCCAAAGAGAAAGCCGGATGGAAGCAAGAGAAAGGCCTTTGGTATTATCGGAAGGCAGACGGGGAAAAGGCAACCGGATGGATTGAAGATGGGGGACAGTGGTATTTTCTGGGAAAAGACGGAGCCATGAAGACCGGTTGGGTAAAAGACGGAAGCAACTGGTATTACCTGGAGGGAAGCGGAGCCATGAAAACCGGCTGGGTAAAAGACGGAAGCAACTGGTATTATCTGGAAGGAAGCGGAGCCATGAAAACTGGCTGGGTAAAAGACGGAAGCAATTGGTATTACCTGGAGGGAAGCGGAGCCATGAAGACCGGCTGGATAAAAGACGGAGGCAATTGGTATTACCTGGAAGGAAGCGGAGCCATGAAGACCGGCTGGATAAAAGACGGAGGCAGCTGGTATTACCTGGAAGGAAGCGGAGCTATGAAAATCGGTTGGGTAAAAGACGGAAATAACTGGTACTATCTGGAAGGAAACGGGGCCATGGCTGCAAATCGCTGGATTGGCAATGATTATGTAAATGCTGCCGGAGTATGGGTGCGAAGCAGATAACGGATAGGGAAAAAGCACAGAGGCGAAAGAGAGCTTTTCTGTGCTTTTTTCCCGGAGAAAATCAACAGGGAGGAAAGCAGGAGCCGTCTTAAAATGACGGAAATCCCGCAAAAAGGAACATGAAGAAGAAAGGAAAAGGCTGGGGGATCCTGGTGGCAGTAGTTTTGCTGCTTCTGGGGATGCCTGTCCGGACAAAGGCGGCACAGCCGGGATATCTGGTCATATTAAAGGAGACGCAGGATCCGGCGGGGCAGATGCATACATTTTTAGAGAAGCTTCAACAGATGGGGGTAGAAAAGCCGGAGGAAGAATACAACGTCCTGTTTTCCGGATGCAAGCTGCGGCTGAGTCAGTCAGAGGCGGAAGAGATATCCGGATTTCCGGAGGTGGAACAGATCAGCCGGGAGAAGCTTTATCAGGAAGAAGAGCTGAAAAAGAAAGCCAGAAGGAAGGCGCGGGATGCGGCAAGCAACCTGTTGATCGCAAAAAACAGGATTCCCGGTGAATATGACGGCAGAGGGATGCTGATTGCAGTGATCGACTCCGGAGCAGATGTACAGCATCCGGATTTTCGCTTGGATAAAGACGTGAAAGGAAAGCTTGGTAGGGAACAGGCAGAGACCCTGATCAAAGAAAAGGGATTGTCCGGAAAATACGTTAGTGAGAAGATTCCCTTTGCTTATGACTATGCCTCCGGAACGACAGAGGTGAAAGAAAATAAAAAAGAATCCCATGGCATGCATGTGGCAGGGATCATTGGGGCAAACCCGGAAGCGGAAACAAAAGCCAGAGCAAAAGGCGTTGCGCCAAATACGCAGTTGGCTATCATGAAGGTGTTTGGGAAAAAGAAGGGAGCAGAGTCCTCTTCGTATATCAGGGCGCTGGAGGATGCGGTGCTTCTGGGAGCGGATGGAGTCAACATGAGCCTGGGAACAGGAGGAGGGGCTCTGGCCTTGCAGGATCCCGCAGTGGAACGGGCGATCCTGGCGGCAAGAAAAAGGGGAATTCCCGTGGCGATCGCCGGAGGAAATGACGGATATTTCGGATGGGGTGTAAAGCAGCCGGATATCCGGTTCCCGGACTACGGAGTGACGGCTATGCCGGGGGTGGACCCAAACGCTCTGACAGTTGCATCTTTGGAAAATACTACGGCATACGAGTCCTATCTGGAGGTAAAGGGAGAGGACCGGGCAATCATTCATGGAAATGTATACAACGAAGAAAGACATGCAAACAAGGAACAGCTGTACCGGGAATATCGGGAAGTGGTGGATGCAGGTCTGGGGAGAAAGGAAGATGTGGCGGGGCTTTCCCTGGAGGGGAAGATCGCATTGATCGCCAGAGGAAAGATTCCTTTTCGAGAAAAGATCGCCAATGCCAAAGAAAAGGGAGCCGATTTTATACTGATCTACAATACACAGGAAGAAGGTGGCAGCCTGGTAGGCATGGACGTAGAACAGAATCCGGTAGTATCTTCCATGATCTCCTATGAGGATGGCAGGTATTTAAAAGAGCATCCCGGCAAATGGCTGCGTCTGTCTTCCGAGGTGATCGAGACCCAGAATCCGGCGAAAGGGAAGCTGTCGGAGTTCAGCAGCTGGGGAATCAGTGCGGAGGGCGGACTAAAACCGGATATTACCGCCCCGGGAGGAAATATTTATTCCACGCTGAATGATGCGACCTATGGGGTGATGTCCGGGACCAGCATGGCATCTCCGCATGTAGCAGGAGCTTTGGCTGTTTTGTCCAGAAGAGTGGCAGAGCAGTACCCGGAAAAAACGGCAGAAGAGAAGCAGGTGTTTCTAAAAAACCTTCTGATGAACACAGCGGTTCCGCACCAAAACAAAGAAGGGGTCCTGTCTTCCCCCAGACAGCAGGGGGCAGGTGTGCTAAATCTGTACAATGCTCTGTATACACCGGTCATTGCCTATGGAGAAAAGGGCGTAGGGAGTCTTGCGCTGGGAAATCTCAAGGACAAAGCCGACATCCGGGTTACGTTGGAAAACATCTCAGACAGAGAAGTGCATTACAAGGCGAAAATCTATCTGACGACGGATTCTGTAAAGGACGGAAGATTTTCCATGACGCCGGTGAAACTGGGAGAGATAGATGCAGGAGCGTATCAGGTAAAGCCGGGGGAAAAGGCAGTGATCCAAAAGGAGATCGACCTGACGGCGTTGCCGTTTCCGCAGACGCCAAACGGCAACTATCTGGATGGATTTTTATTGCTGGAATCAGAGGAAGACACGGCGATCAGCATTCCTTTTTCCGGATTTGTGGGAGACTGGGATAATTTGGCGGTGCTGGAACCTTCCGTTTACCAGCTGCTGCGGGAGGGGAAAACGCCCTTGTATGTAGAAGACAAAAAAGAAGAAAAAGAGTCGAAGGACTATGGGGCGCCGGAGTATTTGTTTACCCATCTGTCTACCATGGCGGACGGGGAGTTCCTGGTGTTGGGAAGAGGGAAAGGTGCGCATCCGACGCCCTTCTATGAGGATTCTCATCTGGCCATCTCCCCTAATGGAGACGGAAGGAATGATTATGCCCGATTTTATGGGATGTTCCTAAGATCCTATCAGGATATGCAGGTGGAGGTGTATGCAGAGGGAGAAGCGCAGCCGCTGTATCGAAGCAACCAGGGAAAAAAAGGCATTAAAAACTATTTTGGGAATAATCCGGATAATAAAAAAGTAACCTCCGGCGCAGATTGGAGATGGGACGGAACGATAGTCGGAAGCGGACAAAAGGCGCCGGATGGAAAGTATCTGTTCCGGGTGCAGGTAAGACCTCTGTCAAAGGCGGCAGATCTGCAGACATTGACATTTCCCTTGATAGTAGACACGGTCATGCCGGAAATAGAAAAAAGCCGGTATGAGGAAAAAACAAGGACCTTTACCGTAGAGAAGATCAAAGAAGAGCTGTCAGGCGTCAGGAGTGTAAAGGTATTTTTTGAAAAAGACGGAAAAAAGAACTGGATACCGACAGAAGAAAAAGAGGGGAGATACAGTTGCACTCTTCCGAAGGAAACAACAGAAAAAGACGCGTATCTGAGGGTAGAGGACTGGGCTAATAATGTTTATGAGTATCCTATAGAAGATTCCATACGTGACGATGCCACAGGGCAGATCCTGATCCGGACAGCCCTGCAGGGAAAGGGGAAGATTCCCGCCTATGAGGTGACGATCTATGACAAAGATGGCCGGAAGGCAGACGGACATCGACTGAAAAAAGGGGAAACCTACAAGGTGGTTACGACGGTAAAGGATGACCAGTACAGAGTGCTGGAGGCGGGAGAAGAAGAGGTAACCATACCAGAGGAGGCTCCTACCGTCATATTGAAACGGACATTTCAAAAAATCAGATACTTTACGGTACGGGCATATGTGCATGGAATCCAGAAGGCAGAAGGAAAAGAGAGCTATACAGGTCCTATCCGGTTAAAGCTGATCCATCAGGATACCAAAAAAGAGATCTATCTGGAACAGGATACGGAATCCTCACTGATCACCAATCTGTATCATGGGAAGGTGACGGAGGGAGACTACCGGCTGGAGGCGGAAGAGGTAGCAGCCGGCTGGCAGGCAAGAATAGAAAAAAATCCCATCCACATAGAGGAAAAACAAGGCTATCTGGGAGACGTAAGTGTGCGCGTATATTATGAGAAAGAGGGGACGCCTGAGCCTGATCCGCCGGTAACGCCGGGAGACAGACCGGGAAAGATCTGGCTGTGGCCGTCTGCATACAACAGGTTCCATCAGTATTCTGCCGAAAATCCTATTTTGTTTACCTTTACCAACACGGAGACGAAAGAAGTGATCACCCACAGCTATGGCGGGAACAAAGATTATCTGGTAAAGGTTCCTTACGGAACCTACCGGGTGGAGGCCAGGGTAACGGGGTATTGGATGAAGCTGGAAGTGGTAGAAGAGAACCAGATCCGGGTGGATAAAAGTATGGATCATGAAACGGCAGTCTTTACCTTTCAGGAAGGGGAAGCGCCGACACCACAGCCGGATCCAGATCCGGATCCAAACCCAAAGCCTCAAAAACAGGGAAAGGTTTGGATACAGCCGGCATTTTCCAATGAATATACCGGATATACAAGGGAACAGCCTATTTCCTTTGTCTTTACGGAGATCCGGACGAAACAGACCATTACACATACCTACGGGCAGTCAAAGGACTATCTGGTGACCCTTCCCTATGGGGTCTATCAGGTGGATGCAAAGGTGGACGGCTATGTGTTTCGGATGGAATCGGGAGAAAACGGACAGATTCGCGTGGATGATACGACCTTGGATCATGAAACCGTGTTGTTTTCCTTTCAGAAAAAGCAGGAGCCACAGCCGGAAACCGGAACTGTCAGGCTGTCAGAGCATGAAACCAATGCATATAGGTCCTGGGAGAAACCGATCTGTCTTGTGTTTAAAAATCTTCAAAGTCAGGAGGAAACCGAGTATCTTTACCGGGGAGGAAAGGGAGAACAGCAAAAGCTTTCCCGGGGAACTTACCAGATAACGTTAAAAGAAAAAGGGGAATGGAAGCTGACGATCTATCAAAAGATTCCGAAATCTAAAGTCTCGGCAGAAGCGGATAATTCCGGGATCCGAAAAGAGGATGGAAGGGCACAAGAAGAAGGTCCGGAAACGTTGGAATATGAGGAAGGACAGCCGGAGGATCTGAAACCGGCAGAAGAACAGGGCAGAGCAGAGACGGCAGAAAAGGCAGGGACACAGGGGAAAGCCCCGGAAGGAACAGAGATCATTGACAAGCCGTCGGAAGATCAGATGGCGGAAACCACATGGAAGATAGCCGAAGACGGGAAGATCGTGGTGGAAAAAGATACGGAAACGGAAGTGTATCTTGCATTTATAAAAGAAACAAAGCCGGATGTTCCGATCCAGCCGGATACTCCGATCCAGCCGGATGCCCCGGTCCAGCCGGATACTCCGATCCAGCCGGATACCTCGACGCAGCCGGGGACACCGGAGATCTTAGCAGGAAAAAACAGCGGGACAAATGCCAAAGCAATAGAAGAAGCAGCCGGAAAAAGGAAGGAGGGAGAAGGAGGAAGAGAAGGATCAGAGAATCGGAAAAAGGCGGCAAAAACTTACGGCGAGAGACCAAAAAGGCAGTATCTGGCAGTATTTTTGGGAAGCGGGATGTTAATGGCAATGCTTTTATTACGGAGAAAGAATATCCGAAAAGAAAAGCAGGGGAAGGGATAAGAGGCAGATGTATGCCGAAAAAAAGGAGAGGTGAAGTTGTGAAAATCAAAAGAATCGTGTGCTGGGGATTAGCGGTTGTAATGGGAGTGTCTTTGGCGGTTCCAACGTCTGTAAGAGCAGCAGAGAAGGAAAAGAACCAGGGAAGAGCAGAAGTAAAAGAAGCATCTGTCAATTTAACAAAACTGGAAGAGCAGACGAAAGGAAAGATCGACGAAAAAGAAGAGGTAGAAATTTTTGTCAGACTGGAGGAGAAAGCTTTTACAAAGGAGGCAGAAGAGGGGGATTTCGATCTGACGACGGAGGAAGGCAGAAAAAAGAAAAGTGCGTATGGGGATAGGATCAATCAGCAAATGGTCCAACGACTGGAAAAAAGACTGAAACCCTTCCAGGTGCTGTACACGCTGGATCTTTTGTCTGTCGGATTTCGGGCAAAAACTACTTATGAAAACGCAAAAGAAATTGCAAAAATGAAAGAAGTACGCCATATAGAAATTGCCTCCCAGTATAAAGCGGCAAAGGGCGGAAAAAAGGCAGCCAGAGCCAAGAATAGAATGGCAAACAGTCTGATCACCATAGAATCTTCACAGATTTATTCAAAATATTCAGGAAAGAACCAGATCATAGCCATTGTGGACAGCGGAGCGGATGTAGAACACAAGGCCTTTCAGATTCCGGAAGGATTCAGCGGAAAACTGACGAAAGAAAAAGTGGATCAGTTTCTGAAGGGAAAGCAAAAGAACCGGGGAGGATATATTAACGCAAAATTCCCCTACGTTTGCAACTATGCAGACGGGGGAGGAACCAATGTCAAGACCAAGATAGACCACGGACAGCACATTGCAGGCATCATCGGAGCCACGGAAATCAGGATGCCGGACAAAAATGCGACAAAGGCGCGGGGAATCGCACCGGATGCACAGCTTTTGATCATGAATATTGCCACAGAAGATGATGAGCTGATCAAAAATTATACTCCGGCGATCGAAGATGCTGTGAAGCTGGGAGCCACGGCGGTCAACCTGTCTTTGGGAGAGTATGCCGGAAAGGTGACAAATGCAAATCGGGAAATGGGAGAAGTCATAAAGACGGCAGGAGAAGCAGGGTGTATTTTGGCGATAGCGGCCGGGAACGAAGGGGCGGTGGGAAGTCTGGATCACTTAAAACCCAGCGTATTCAATCCGGATTACAGCACAGTCGATACGCCTGCGGTAGCGGACAAAAGTTTTGCGGTAGCATCGGTGGAGAACAGTGTATCTTATGGAGGACAGATCTGCCTTTACACAGATGATGCCACCGTACATAAAAGACAGTATTCGTATGCGTTTAATTCCAATTCCAACAGACTTGCACTGGGGGATGAAAAATATGATCTGACGCAGTTATCCGGAGAAGATATGAAGACGCTGGCAACAGGAGGAGCAGCGCCGGATACGGTGCAGGGAAAAATGGTTCTGCTGGAAAAGTCGGCGCAGGTAAATGCGGCGTCTGTGCGGAAATTAAAACACAAGGGCGCAAAGGGAATCCTGGTTTACAATGACGAAGAAGGCGGGAATGAACAGTTCCAGCTGTTTATTGCCGTGTATGAAGGATTCCCCATCGTAAAAGTATCCAGAGCTGCGGGAGAGTCCATGCTGGAAGAGATCAAGGGATATCCTGCAGGCGTAAAGATCAGCTTTCCGGACGAGGTCTTTGATATTGTAAAAGCAGATGGGGGCGGGATCTCTGATTTTTCCAGCTGGGGGCTTTCAGACGAAGGAACATTTAAGCCGGAAATCACAGCGCCGGGAGGGGATATCTATTCCACGGTGTTTCAGAACGAATACGGATTTAAAAGCGGAACGTCCATGGCCACTCCACATGTGGCAGCCGGATTTGCACTGATCAAACAGCGTGTGGACGAAGAGTTTCCGGATCTGAGTCAGACAGAGAGAGTCAGCCTGACAAAGCAGATCTTAATGAGCACAGCAGAGCCAAAAGCCATGGCAGAAGAAGGGAAGGAAAGTGTATTGGTTTCTCCCAGACATCAGGGCGCAGGCGTTATGAAGCTGCAAAAAGCAGTGAACACCAAGGTGGTCGTGTCAAACACGGAAAAAGACAGCCGAAACTGCTCTGTGATCTTAAAGGATGTGGGAGAAAAGTTTGACTTTGGGGTTCGGCTGAAAAATCTTTCCCAGGAGCCGTTAAAGTATCGTGGAAAAATTTATGTAAATACAGATCAGACGGCAGAAGGAAAGTTTACCTTAAAGCCTAAAAAGCTGTATGAGAAAGAACTGGAGGAGGTAGAGATTCCGGCGAAAAATACGAAGGATGTTGCTGTTTCGGTAGATATTGGTCCGTATGCGGCAGATCTGAGTGCGGAAATGCCCAATGGATATTTTGTAGAAGGCTTTGTGGTATTTGAAGATGTGACAGGAAAGGAAGCGACGGTCTCCATACCATTTGCCGGATTCAAAGGGAGCTGGGAGGAACTGCCGGTTCTGGAGCCGGCTATTTATGACAGGGTGTATGACGATGGACAAAAGAAACCGTTCTGGTATGATCCGATCCTGGGACCGGCAGAGTTTACACATTTTAAAACGAACCTGGATCAAAAAGAGATCATTGCAGGGACAAAGGGAACGTTTGACATAAAGGAACGGGAGTTTCTTCCGCTGACGTTGTCCCCCAATCAGGATGGAAAAGGAGATTTTCTGCAGTTTTACGGAATCTTCCTGAGAAATTACGTAGATCCGGAGTTCTATCTTTGTGAAGCGGAAGGAGAAACAGCGGGAAAAGAACTGGAGAAGTTAAGCCACTATACCCAGCAAAATACGCCGTATGATCTGGGATATAAAGCTTGCGTCAGGCCGACGATACCGGGTCTGGTTTTAGCGGACACACACAATACCTGGAAATTTTCAGGGGTAAAGAAAACGGGAGAAGCCTATGAAGACGGGACTTATTTTTTGAAATTCAAGGCAAAGGCAAGCGGAACAAAGAAGGACGGAAGTGCATATAAAGAGCAGGAATATGCATATAAAGTGATCCTGGATACCAAGGCGCCGGAGATCGTAGATCTGAGTCATGCGGATGGGACGTGGACTTTCCGAATAAAAGAAGAGGGATCCGGAATTCAGGAGTTAAAGCTGTTCTATCAGCAGAACGGGAAACGAAAAGAACTGAATTATGAAAAGAAGGCAGACGGGTATGCGGTAAAACTTCCGGAGGGAGTCTATCCGGAAAGTGTGGAGTTGTCAGTCACAGACAACGGATTTAACAGTGTCACAGACAGCCTGCATCATCTGGCGCACAAAGAAGAGGGGATGGGAGAAGTTAAGATTCATCCCACGCTGGAAGGAGCAGGGACGCCGAGATTTGAGTACCGGATTCTGCGAAAGGAAAATCCGCAGATCGAGATGATCCGAAAAGACAGGCTGCCAGAGGGAGAGTACATTTTACAGGCGCAGGCCATCACTCCCTTTAAGCTGGTGGACAAGAGCGGAGGAGTTGCCAAGCTTGTCAATACACAGGATATCCCGTTTTCTATAAAGCGGGGAGAAACGACGCAGGTAGATCTGGTATTCCGGGAGCTGAAAGCGGGAGAGATCAAACTGAAGCTGGAGGAAGCCAGCAAAATGCGCTATCCCAATTATAAGGATCTGACAGTGTGGGCAGTGGATGTGAAAGACGGAGACACAAAATATCGTCTGGAAAGAAATGACGCCAAAAATACATTTGAGTTGGAACAGGTACCTTATGGAACATACCGGATTGAAATAGAAAATCTGGCGGAAGGATTTGCCGGGGTAGTCAAGCGTTACGGAGCGAAAAAAGAGACGATAGATGTGAATTCCTTATATATGTGGGGGATGGAGCTGGCCATCGAAGCAGAACAAAAAAGTGATTATCAGATCATACCGGAAACCGTATTTGAAGACGGATCCACACACACAGTTTCCTATGAATTTTTGCATGTGGAGAAAAAACAAAAGCATGGGAAAAATGAACTGACCACAGGAGAGTACGAAGTATATCCGGTCCGCATACCGGACGGATATCAGGCAGAGCCCGAAAAAGCAAGCGTCGTCCTGCGGGAAGATCAGAAAGTACAGACCGTTCGGTTTGTTTTCAAGAAAAAGAAGCATCCTTCAGAAGATCCCAAAATTGGAAAGGGTGTATTTTTCAAGATAAAGACGGGCGATCCTCAACTGGATCTGGGAGAGAAGCTGCTGATCAAGCTATACCAAAATGGCGAAGAGAAGTACAGTTGTACCTATGATCCGTCGAAGAAGCATGTGCGTCCATTCATAGGAGAGGTGGCGATGGGAACCTATACGATTCAGGTGGAACAGCTGCCAAAGGGAATCGTTGTGGAAGGAACTCCTTCTGTTGAAATAAAAGATCCTGACCAATATCAGGAGGCAGAGGTAAAGCTGGTGTGCCCCATTACGGAAGTGATGCCCATATATATTGAAACGGGAGTAGAAGAAAATCCCATAGAGGATGAGTGGGCAGAGGCGATTCCGCAATATGTCACCGTATGGACCGATGTGATGGAAAAGGGAGAAAGAAAGCCGTTTCACAAGGTGACGCCTGAATGGATCGAGTTTGAAAAAAATTATCAGGTGGATAAGACAGGAACTTATCACATCCGGGGAAAACTGACTACGTTGGAAAATGACGGGTTGAGCAATCCAAAACAGCTTCAGGCAGATTTGGAAATCCGGGTGAAAGAGGGAAAATCGGCGCCGGTACAGCTTACAAAATTAAAGTATTTGGAGTCTGAGGCAGAACAGGTGCGGGCCGGCGGAAGATATACCGGCGCATCTGCAGAGGAGAAAAGAAAAGCGTATGATGATGCGATTCGGGAAGCAGAAGAACTGTTGAAAAAGGAAGAGAAGGATCAGACGGCTGTCGATGCGCTTGCAGAACGGATCGAACTGGCCAAAAAGGAACTGGATGGAGAACTCCAGAAGGAATTATCAGAAACAGGGAAATCCCTGGAAAAAATGGTGAAGGAGGCAGAAACCGTCAGAGAAACGGAGGCGTATATTTATGCAGAAAAAGCCTTGCAGACAGCGTATGAAAAAGCGATCCAGGAAGGGGAGGCGGCTTTAAAACAAGGAGGAGACGATCAACAAATGTTGTCGATCCTTTTGAAGATCACAGCTGCCAAAAACGGACTGAACGGGAAAAAACCGGAACCGGAGCCAAAGCCGGAGCCTAAACCAGAGCCTAAACCAGAGCCTAAACCGGAGCCCAAACCGGAGCCAAAGCCGGAGCCTAACCCCAATCCAGGGACAGAGGTGAAGCCGGGAGAGACGGTACAGCCTACAGAACAGCCAAAGGAGAAAAACAAAAAGACAGAAAAGGAAATCCCCGCAGGGCCTACAGAGCTAACACACAAAAAGAAAGGAGTGAAAACAGGGGACAGAGACGCTGTTGCAG
The DNA here is from genome assembly GCF_034091795.1 of Suipraeoptans intestinalis. Classification (NCBI taxonomy): domain Bacteria; kingdom Bacillati; phylum Bacillota; class Clostridia; order Lachnospirales; family Lachnospiraceae; genus Suipraeoptans; species Suipraeoptans intestinalis. The sequence goes on from NZ_JAXFXH010000008.1 coordinate 51,739, forward strand.
GAAATCTGGCACTTTTTATACTGTCAGGTATCGGAGCGGTTTTCGGATGGTCAAAAAGAAAAAAGAAGGAGGAACGGTTGTAACCATAAAATATTAGCACTCAACTATTGACTTTGCTAACAAAAGTTGTTATACTCCGAATAGAACAAGCGAAAAAGGAGGAAACAATGATGAATATAAATAAGTTTACGCAAAAATCAATGGAAGCCGTTCAAGGCTGTGAGAAAGCTGCATTAGAATACGGGCATCAGGAAATCGAGCAGATCCATTTGCTGTGGGCGTTGATCACGCAGGAGGACAGCCTGATCCAGAAGTTACTGCAAAAGATGGGGATCGCAAGAGAGCTGGCGGTGCAAAAGATCCAGGAAGCACTTGCCAGACGGCCGAAGGTACAGGGAGGAAACCCTTATATCGGGCAGCATCTGAATAAGACGCTGATCCACGGCGAGGATGAGGCCAGACAGATGGGAGACAGCTATGTGTCGGTAGAGCACCTGTTTTTGTCCTTGCTGAAGTATGAAGCGGGAGATGCAAAAGAGGTGCTGAAAGCACTGGGAATCAAAAAAGACGATTTTCTGAAGGTTCTGGCTACAGTGCGGGGGAATCAAAAGGTGACCAGCGATCATCCGGAAGATACCTATGACAGTCTGAATAAATATGGGCAGGATCTGGTGGAAAAGGCAAGAGAGCAGGTGCTGGATCCTGTGATCGGGCGGGATGGCGAGATCCGTCATCTGATCCGGATCCTGTCCAGAAAGACGAAAAACAATCCGGTATTGATCGGAGAGCCGGGAGTCGGAAAGACGGCGGTGGTAGAAGGTCTGGCGCAGAGGATCGTCAGAGGAGACGTGCCGGAAGCACTAAAAGATAAAACCATCTTTTCCCTGGATCTGGGGGCACTGGTAGCGGGAGCCAAATACAGGGGAGAATTTGAGGAACGTCTGAAGGCGGTGCTGGAAGAAGTCAAAGGAAGCGAAGGAAGGATCCTCCTGTTTATTGATGAGCTGCATACCATAGTGGGAGCCGGAAAGACGGACGGCGCCATGGATGCCGGCAATATGCTAAAGCCAATGCTGGCAAGGGGAGAGCTGCACTGTATCGGAGCCACCACACTGGATGAATACAGACAGTACATTGAAAAAGATGCGGCGCTGGAAAGAAGATTCCAGCCTGTCATGGTGGATGAACCTACGGTGGAGGACGCTATCTCTATTCTGAGAGGGCTGAAGGAACGGTACGAAGTGTTCCATGGGGTCAAGATCACGGACGGGGCGCTGGTGGCGGCCGCCGTATTGTCCCACCGTTACATTTCAGATCGGTTTTTGCCGGACAAGGCCATCGATCTGGTAGACGAGGCCTGCGCCCTGATCAAGACGGAGTTGGATTCTATGCCTGCGGAGCTGGATGAGTTGCAGCGAAAGATCATGCAGCTGGAGATCGAAGAAGCGGCGCTGAAAAAAGAGGAAGACCGGTTAAGTAAGGAAAGACTGGAGATTCTGCAGAAAGAGCTGGCGCAGCTGAAAGAAGAGTTTGCAGGAAAAAAGGCAAAATGGGATAACGAGAAGCAGGCTATCGGAAAAGTCCAGAAGCTGAGGGAAGAGATCGAGCAGGTAAATCAGGAGATCGAAAAAGCAAGGAATACCTACGATCTGGAAAAGGCGGCGCAGCTTCAGTACGGACGGCTTCCTCAGCTGGAAAAAGAACTGCGGGAGGAAGAGGAAAGAACCCGGGAGGATGAAGAAACCCTGGTACACGAATGTGTGACCGACGAAGAGATCGGAAGGATCGTATCCAGATGGACAGGGATCCCGGTAGAGCGGTTAAATGAGAGTGAAAGAAACAAGATCCTCCATCTGGCGGACGAACTGCACAAAAGAGTGATCGGACAGGAAGAAGGAGTGACCCTGGTGACAGAAGCCATCCTGCGGTCCAAGGCGGGGATCAAGGATCCCTCCAAGCCGATTGGATCCTTCCTGTTTCTGGGGCCTACCGGTGTGGGAAAAACAGAGCTTGCCAAGGCGCTGGCCCAAAGCCTGTTTGACGACGAAGCAAACATGGTTCGGATTGATATGAGCGAATACATGGAGAAGCATTCGGTATCCAGACTGATCGGAGCGCCTCCGGGATATGTGGGATATGATGAAGGAGGTCAGCTGACAGAGGCTGTCCGGAGAAAACCATATTCAGTGGTACTGTTTGACGAGGTGGAAAAGGCGCATCCGGATGTATTCCATGTACTGCTGCAGGTGCTGGACGACGGCCGGATCACAGATTCCCAGGGAAGAACGGTGGACTTTAAAAATACGATCCTGATCATGACGTCCAATATCGGCTCTACCTATCTGTTAGAAGGGATCGATGAAGCAGGCACTCTGAAAAAGGAGAGTGAACAGGCGGTTATGGAAGAGCTGCGTCTGCATTTCCGACCGGAATTTTTAAACCGTCTGGATGAGGTGATCCTCTTTAAGCCATTGACGAAGGAGATGATTTATGACATTATTGACTTGTTGATCAAAGATGTAAATGACAGATTAAAGGAAAAAGAGATCTCTATCCGACTGACTCCGCAGGCAAAGCAGTGCATTGTAGAGGGAGGATATGATCCCAACTACGGCGCAAGACCATTGAAACGGTATCTGCAGAAACATGTAGAGACTCTGGCGGCCAGACTGATGCTCCAGGGAGAGATCGGAGCAGAAGAAGTCATTGTCATTGATGAGGAAGACGGCAGGCTAGTGGCAAGGAGATAGGACCGTGTCAATCATATTTCACGTGGATGTAAATTCTGCATTTCTTAGCTGGAGTGCACTGGAGGAACTGAAAAAAGGGGAAGAAGTGGACTTGCGAGAAGTCCCTTCCATTGTAGGGGGCGATCAGAGCACCAGACATGGAGTGGTACTGGCCAAATCCCTTCCTGCCAGGAAATACGGCATTCACACAGGGGAACCTGTGGTGAATGCCTTTCGTAAGTGTCCGGATCTGCGGACGGTTGCACCGGATCATGAAACCTACAGACGCTACAGCCGGAAACTGATGTCCTTTTTGCAGGAGTTTATTTCGGATCTGGAACCGGTCAGCATTGACGAGTGTTATCTGGATGCAACGGAGTTTTCGGAAGGCTTTGAAACGCCGGTGGAAGCAGCCGCCTTTTTGAAAGACAGGGTAAAAGAAACCTTCGGATTTACGGTAAATGTGGGAGTGTCCACCAACAAGCTTCTGGCAAAGATGGCGTCGGACTTTGAAAAGCCGGACAAGGTGCATACGCTGTTTCCGGAGGAGATCCAAAAGAAAATGTGGAAGCTTTCTGTAAGAGAGCTGTTTATGGCGGGAAGAGCCAGTACGGAAGTATTGAAAAAGCTGGAGATTTCTACCATCGGTCAGCTGGCGCAGGCGGATCCGGTGCTTCTGGAATCCCATCTGAAAAGCCATGGGCGCAGACTGTGGGAGTTTGCCAATGGAGTGGATACGTCGCCGCTACAGACAGAAAGACAGGCAGCCAAGGGGATCGGAAACTCCGTGACCCTCCCGAAAGACCTGAAGACGCAGGAGGAATTATTTCCGGTACTCTTAAGCCTTTCCCGCAAAGTCGGGAAACGGCTGTCCGGGGCAGGACAAAAGGCGCTGGCTCTTAGCGTAGAGATCAAGTATTATAATTTTGAGACCAGCTCCCATCAGAAGCCTTTGGAAACGGCAACGGACGATCCCATGGTTCTTTATAAGGCGGCGACGGAGCTGTTTTTGGAACGGTGGAACGGGAAACCGGTGCGGCTTCTGGGAGTCCGGAGCATGAAGCTGGTCAGCGGGAGGGAGCCCAGGCAGATGAGCCTGTTTGAGCGGGAGGTCTGGCGAAGCCCGCAGCGGGAACGGCTGGAAAAAGATATGAAAAAGCTTCAGAAAACATATGGGGAACAGGTTCTTGCAAAAGGATTTCGAAGAACAGGAAAGAGAGGGGAAGAGATATATGAAGAGAGGAATCGGTAGCATAGACTGGAAGGAGCTGGGAATAGATATTGGGGTAGATATCCTGGCGGGGATTTTTATTGCGGCAGGAATCTATAATTTTGCCCTGCGGGCCAATTTCCCTGTGGCGGGATTTTCGGGACTGGCCATTGTGATGTACCACCTTTGGAAGATTCCGGTGGGAGCGGCGACCCTGCTCTTAAATGTGCCGGTATCGATCTTTTGTTACAGGTATCTGGGAAAAGCCTTCTTTTTTAAGTCGGTAAAAAGTATGCTGATCACCTCTGCCATTATGGATTATGTGGCGCCTCTGTTTCCGGTGTATCAGGGAAGCCGGCTTTTGGCCGCCCTTTGTATGGGAGTCTTGGCAGGAATCGGCTATTCTATCGTATTTATGCGGGCCTCTTCTACCGGAGGACAGGATTTCATCAGCGTGGCCATCCGCAAGATGAAGCCCCATATCACGCTGGGACTGATCACCTTTGTGCTGGACGTGATCACCATCGTCATAGGAACGGTGGTAGTGTTTAAAGATGTAGACGGGTTGATCTACGGAGTGATCGTAACGTATCTCATGGCCATTGTAATGGACAGGATCCTGTATGGAATCGATGAAGGAAAGATGACGCTGATCGTGACGGAGCATGGCAGGGAGATCGCAAGAAAGATCGACGAGTGTTCCGGGCGAGGAGCTACCATCCTGAGAGGACAGGGAACCTTTTCCGGGGAAGAAAAGGACGTGGTCATGTGCGCCTGCAACAACAAGCAGATGTACACCATCAAGAAGGCGGTGCATAAGGTGGATCCCAAGGCCTTTACCATCATTATGGAATCCAACGAGGTGGTGGGAGAAGGGTTCAAGGAGGACAGCAAGGATCTGAACTTTTAGACAGGAATAGCAGAAATGGAAGCCGGCAAAGGAGGGCGGCCTTCGGGTTGACAATCCCGGGGGATTAGGCTAGAGTAAATCCTGTAAACAAAGAGCGGAAGCTGTCTGCGGACAAAAGGCTTCAAACAGGAGATTCCGGAAAAAGGCGGATGTCCGCAACGAGTAAAGTGAGGAAAAAACCATGGAATTTAAAAACAGAGAATTTGTTCCCGTTATTTTCGGAGGGGATATCAATACCTACAGTGTGGCGAGGGCGTTTTACGAAGAATATCAGGTGCAGACCTATGTGTTCGGTAAATATCTTTCCGGGCCCAGCTATGAAAGCAGGATCACCATCTATCAGGCAGATCCCCAGATCGAGACGGACGAGAAGGTGATCGCGGCGTTGAACGGACTGGCGAAAAAATTCCCGGATAAAAAGGTGATCGCTTTCGGGGCGGGAGATACCTATATCAATCTCCTAAGCAAGAATAAGAAGCAGTTGAAAGAGAATGTGATCGTTCCTTATATCGACTTTGAAATGATGGATCGTCTCCAAAGAAAAGACTTTTTCTATGACCTGTGTGAAAAAAATGGAGTGGATTACCCGGACACCATTGTATACACGCCGGACATGGGTCTGGATTTTGCCATGGAGTTTTCTTATCCGGTGATCCTGAAGCCGTCAGAAAGCGTGACCTACTGGCATCATCCTTTTGAAGGCCAGGAAAAGATCTTCTATATTCAAAACAGGAAGGAACTGGAAGCCGCTATCCAAAAGACCTATGAGGCAGGCTATGAGAGTCCTATGATCATCCAGGATACGATTCCCGGAAGTGATGAGAGCATGTATGTGCTGACCTCCTATTCCAACCGGGAAGGTCAGGTGGTCATGATGTGTCTGGGGCATGTGCTTTTGGAGGAGCACGGTCCCATTGCCAGAGGAAATCATGCGCTGATCATTACGGAAGAGAATGAGACTTTGATGAAGCAGGCAAAGAAGCTGCTGGAAGATATGCATTATGTAGGGTTCTCCAATTTTGATATCAAATACGACAGCAGAGACGGAAAATACAAGTTTTTTGAGATCAACACCAGACAGGGAAGAAGCAACTATTATGTGACTGGATCAGGGTTCAATGTAGCCAGATATGTGGTGGAGGATTATGTTTATCAAAAGGAGCAGCCGCTGAAGCTGTCGAAAGATCCTCATCTGTGGATGGTGATTCCGCGAAAAGTGGCGTTTCGTTATGTAAAAGAAGAAAAAAACAAAGAGGCCATGCGTCGGCTGATCCGGGAAAAGAAGGTGGTCAACCCGGTATTTATGAAAGGAGACGGAAAGCTGTCAAGACTGTACCGGCTGTTCCGGACGCATATGAGCCATTTTGTAAAATACAAAAAATATTACAGCTAATGAGGTAAATATGAGGAAAAAGCTAGGAATCATAGGAGGCATGGGACCGGAAGCTACCAGCTTCTTTTATCAGGAGATCATAGCGCATACGGTGGCGGAAAGGGACCAGGATCACCTGGATATGGTGATCCTAAACCATTCTTCCATGCCGGACAGGACAAAAGCCATCCTGTCGGGGGATCATAAAGAGATTCTGGAAGCGCTGATCAAAGACGCCAGGGATCTGGAGTATATGGGCGCTGCACACATAGCGGTTCCCTGCAATACCTCCCATTATTTTCTGGATCAGGTGCAGAGGGAGGTAGGGATCCCGATTCTCCATATGGTGAGAAAAAGTGCAGAATATGCGGCAAAAGAGATGACGCCGGGAGGCAAGGTGGGTATCCTGGGAACGGAAGGGACCATACAGTCGGGAATCTACCACAGAGAATGCCGGATGGCAGGGATAGAACCTGTAACGGTACCGGAGGATCTGCAGGCGGGGATTACCAGCCTGATCTATGAGGACGTAAAGGGCGGCAGGACGCCAGACGGCAGAAAGCTGGAGAATGCGCTTTCTTATCTCCGGGAGAAAGGATGCGAAAAAGTGATCCTTGCCTGTACCGAATTGTCCGTGTTCCAAAAAAAGGAAGGAACCTCCCCGGTCTGTCTGGATGCCATGGACGTGCTGGTAAGAGAGGCGATCCTGGCATCGGGAGCAGAGTACCGATAGAGCAAAGCGAAGATAAGAGGGTGAAAAAAGTGAGAAACTATACGCTGGCACAATACAAAGATAAGGTGGAAAGGCTGGGAGAAAAGACAGAGGAATCCCTGCAGGGAAAAGGTGGGGAGCTTATCCGGCATCTGACCTATAATTCCAGGGAGGTCCGGGAAGGAACGCTGTTTATCTGCAAGGGAGAGAAATTTCGGAAGGAATATCTGGAAGAAGCGATCCAAAAAGGAGCGGTCGCCTATATTTCCGAAAAGGTCTATCCCATGGAACGGGAGGTGCCCTACATTCTGGTAAGGGACATCCGCAAAGTCATGCCGGTGATCGCCGATATGTACTTCGGACATCCGGCACAGGATATGCGGCTTTTGGGGATCGGCGGAACCAAGGGAAAAACCACAACATCCTTTTATGTGAAAGCGATCCTGGATGCCTACTGCCGGGACAAAGGCAAAACGCCCTGCGGCATTTTGTCCTCCATCTTTAACTTTGATGGAAGAGAAACGAAGGTGGCCCACAATACGACGCCGGAAGCGGTAGAACTGCAACAGTATCTGCAAAAAGGACGGGAAGCGGGGATGGAATATCTGGTCATGGAAGTTTCTTCCCAGGCATTGAAGTATCACAGAGTGGACACGCTGACCTTTGATGTAGGCGTGTTCCTGAATATTTCGGAGGATCACATCAGCCCCATCGAACACAAAGATTTTGAAGACTATTTTTCCTCTAAGAGGAAGATGTTTGCCCAGACCAGGACAGCAGTGGTCCATCTGGAAACCGATCATCTGCCGCAGGTGCTGGAGGCGGCCAGACAGGCGGAGAAGCTTGTGACCATCAGCTCTCAAAGGGAAGCGGACTACAGAGCAAGCCATGTGGAAAAGACCGAAACAGGCAGCCGCTTCACGGTGGAGGGACCGGGAGGCTACCGGGATGTCCTGACGCTTTCCATGCCGGGACTGTTTAATGTGGACAATGCGCTGGCAGCAGTTGCCGTATGCCGGGAACTGCAGATTCCGCCACAGTATATCCGAAAGGGACTGGAGACGGCGAAGGTAAAGGGCAGGATGGAGATTTTCAGGAACCGGGAAAGGCAGCTGGTGGCGATCGTAGATTACGCGCACAACAAGCTGAGCTTTGAAACCCTGTTTTCTTCCATGAAAAAGGAGTTTCCGGATCACAGCATTACGGCAGTGTTTGGATGTACCGGAGGAAAAGCGCTGCAAAGAAGGAAGGAACTGGGAACGGTAGCAGGACGGTACGCCGATCTGTGCATCCTCACTTCGGATGAACCGGATTTTGAAGATCCCAGGGAAATCGCGGAAGAGGTTGCGGGATTTGTGAAGGGAGAGGGCTGTCCTTACCGTATCGTGGAGGACAGACAGGAAGCGATCCGTCAGGCGATCTGTGAGGCGGATCCCAAGACACTGGTGATCGTTGCAGGAAAGGGTCACGAGGGATCCATGAAGATTAAAGGAGTCTATGTGGATTATCCGTCTGACCTGGAGATCGTGGAGAAGTATGTACGCTGATATTATCATAGATATTACCCATGAAAAACTAGACAGGATCTTCCAATACAGCATCCCCTCTCATCTGGAGGGGATGCTTGAGATTGGGATGGAAGTAGTAGTGCCTTTCGGAAGAGGCAACCATCCGAAAAACGGATATATTATCGGGTTTTCCAGAGAACCGTCTTACGACCGTACAAAGTTGAAGGCGATCCAGAAGGCGGCTCCCGGCAGGATGTCCATTGAAGCACGGCTGATCAGTCTGGCGGCATGGATCAAAGAGGAGTACGGAGGAACCATGATCCAGGCGCTGAAAACGGTGCTTCCGGTAAAAAAAGAGACCCGGTCCCGAACCAGTAGCCTGGAGCAGTTTTTTCTGGAGCAGAAGGAGGCGGCCAGACAGAAACAGGAATACGAGAGGCAGGGAGGGAGACCGGTCCTAAACAAAGAGCAGCAGGAAGCCGCAGATCTGTTCCGGGAAGAATTCTGTAAAGGGGTAAGAGACACCTACCTGCTTTATGGAGTGACCGGAAGCGGAAAAACAGAAGTGTATCTGTCCATGATGGAAACGGTAGTGTCCCAGGGGAAACAGGTGATCGTTATGATCCCTGAGATTGCTCTGACCTACCAGACGGCTCTGCGGTTCTGCGAAAGATTTGGAGACCGGGTGGCGATCCTGCATTCCAGAATGTCTCCCGGAGAGCGGTATCATCAGATGGAAAGGGTCAAACAGGGGGAGATACAGGTGATGATAGGCCCCCGGTCTGCTCTGTTTACTCCCTTTTCCGATCTGGGACTGATCGTGATGGACGAGGAGCATGAAGGGACTTACAAAAGCGAACAGGTTCCCCGGTATCACGCCCGGGAAGTGGCCCGAAAACGGGGAGAACTGGAGGGAGCCAGCATTGTTCTGGGATCCGCCACTCCGTCTGTGGAAACCTTTTTTCAATGCGAGGAAGGAACCATCCGAAAACTGACCCTGCAAAACAGGGCGGAAGGAAGACTGCCCTCTGTCCGGACGGTAGATATGCGGGAAGAGCTGAGGGAGGGGCACACGGGGATTTTCAGCCGGCTTTTGCTGGAAGGAATCCGAACAAGGCTTGAAAAAAAAGAACAGGTGATGTTGTTTTTGAATAGAAGGGGATATGCGGGATTTGTGTCCTGTAGATCCTGCGGATATGTGGCCATGTGCAGACACTGCGACGTGGCTCTTTCCGAACATCGGGGGAAAAAGCTGGTGTGTCATTACTGCGGATACGAGGAGAACAGAACAAACATCTGCCCCAAATGCGGATCTCCTTATATCGGAGGGTTTAAGGCAGGGACACAGAAGGTGGAAGAGCTGCTCCACAAGGAATTTCCGGAGGCAAGAGTGCTGCGGATGGATATGGATTCCACGAAAGGAAAAGAGGGGCATCGGCGGATCCTGGAAACGTTTGGAGCAGGGGAGGCAGATATTTTACTGGGAACGCAGATGATCGTAAAGGGACATGACTACTCCGGGGTCACACTGGTAGGGGTATTGGCGGCGGACCTTTCTCTATATGCAGACGATTATCTGGCGGCGGAGCGGACGTTCCAGCTGTTGGTACAGGCGGCGGGCAGAGCCGGCCGGGGCGAAAAAAAAGGAGAGGTGATCATACAGACCTACAATCCGGAGCATTACAGCATCCAGTTGGCAGCAACCCAACAATATGAAGCCTTTTACCAAAAAGAACTGTATTACAGAGAAATGATGGAGTATCCTCCCATCAGCCATCTGGCGGCGGTGATACTTTCCGGCAAAGACAAGGAACGGCTGCAGACGGCCGCAGTATATCTGAAAAAATTTATGGAAAAGGCAGACAGGAAACAAGAGATGCGGGTGATCGGTCCGGCAGTTCCGGCTGTGGAAAAAGTCAGTGATATCTACCGCAAGGTGATCTATCTGAAAGGGAAAGACCGGAAGTACATGGCAAGGATCAAGGATCTTACGGAAGCATATATTGAGATAAACAGAGGATTTTCAGAGGTGAAGGTACAATTTGATTTTCATCCTATGAATTTCCTGTAGTGATGAAGAGAAGGGAGAAAAACAGATGGCAATTCGAACGATCAGAGAGATAGGGGACAGCGTTTTGACAAAGGCATGCAAGCCGGTTACAAAGATGACAGATCGGACCAGAGAACTGATCCATGACATGCTGGACACCATGTACGAAGCCGGTGGAGTAGGGCTGGCGGCGCCACAGGTGGGCGTGTTGAAGCGCATTTTGGTGATTGATATAGGAGAGGGGCCCATTGTGCTTCTGAATCCACAGATCATAGAGACAGAAGGAGAACAGTGCGGAGAGGAAGGCTGTCTGAGTGTTCCGGGAAAAACGGGAACGGTCACCCGGCCCATGTATGTGAAAGTCCGGGGACAGAATGAAGAACTGGAAGAGATCGAGCTGGAAGGAGAGGGACTGCTGGCAAGAGCTTTCTGCCATGAGATCGATCATCTGGAAGGGCGGATCTATGTGGATCTGGTAGAAGGGGAGCTGCGGAACGTGGAATATCAGGAAGAGGAAGAAGAGGAGGAACTGTAATTGAAGGTGATTTTTATGGGAACGCCGGAATTTTCCGTAGGAACCCTGGAGGCTTTGATCCGGGCCGGACATCAGGTGGTACTGGCAGTGACACAACCGGACAGGGCAAAGGGACGGGGAGGAAAGGTACAGGAATCTCCGGTCAAGGAGGCGGCAAAACGCCATGGGATCCCTGTGTTCCAGCCGGAAAGGATCCGAAAGCCGGAGGCGGTGGAAGAATTAAGAAAGTATCAGGCGGATGTCATGGTGGTAATTGCATTCGGACAGATCCTGCCCGGGGAAGTGCTGGAGATGACGCCCTATGGCTGCATCAATGTGCATGCCTCCCTGCTTCCGGACTACCGGGGAGCAGCTCCCATTCAGTGGGCGATCCTGGATGGAAGAAAGGTGTCCGGAGTGACTACCATGCAGATGGATGAAGGACTGGACACCGGAGATATGCTGCTGAAAGAGGAAGTGGTTCTGGATAAAAAAGAAACGGGAGGCAGTCTTCACGACAAGCTGGCACAGATAGGGGCAGACCTGTGTGTCAGAACGCTGGAGGCACTGGAGACGGGGCAGATTGAAGGGGAAAAACAGCCAAAAGAAAGTCCTACCGATTACGCCAGAATGCTGGACAAAGCCATGGGCGAGGTGGACTGGAGCCAGACGGCCCGGGCGATAGAACAAAAAATCAGAGGGCTGAATCCATGGCCCGCAGCCTGGACCATGTGGAAGGGAAAGCTTTTGAAGATCTGGGAGGGCGAGGTGCTGTCTTCCAAAGATCTTTTGAGAGAAGAAGATCCTTCTGCGCACCTGCCGGGAGAGGTGGTGACCGCCGGAAAGGATGGTCTGGTGGTGCAGACGGGAGAAGGCCGGATTCTGATCCGGGAACTGCAGCTTGCAGGAAAAAGACGAATGGCAACAGAAGAATTCCTGCGGGGAGTAACCTTGCAGGAAGGGGAGATTCTGGGAGAGAAGGAAGCAGAACGATAAAGAAATAAAAGGAAAATCGAAACATGGAAAAGATATTCCCGGAAGCGGAGAGTAAGAAAGAGATAGATATTGAGAAATCCTTTCAAAAAGCGTTGACGGACGAAATCCTTCTGGAATATGATATAGAATGCCTGTTATATGCCGGGCTGGAAGAAGAAAAGCAGAGGGCTCTTAGGGGGAAGGCCAGAGAGATTGCCGCAAAAGAAGCAGGAAATCAGGGAAAGATCTGGGCATCTATCGGACTGGATTATGTCAATTGCCCGATGAACTGCAGCTTTTGTTCCATGGGATCTGCCTGGAATTCCTATGAAAAAAAGGAAGAGCTTCAGGAGAAGGAAGTAGTAGAAATCGCGGATTACTACGCGCGTCAGGGAGCGGACTGGCTGGTTCTGCGCACAACGGAATTCTATGAGTTTGACCGGCTGCTCCAAAGGATAAAGGCAGTCAGACAAAGGATAAAGAACGACTGCGTTCTGGTTGTCAATACCGGAGATGCAAACTCCCGGAAGGTAGAGGAATTAAAGGCGGCAGGAGTGGATATGATCTATCAGGCATTTCGCCTGAGAGAAGGAACGGACACCAGATTCGATTGCAACGCCCGCAGAGAGACCATAGAAATGATTTCTCAAAGCGGACTGAAGCTGTCGCAGTATCTGGAGCCTGTCGGACCGGAGCATACGGACAGAGAGCTGGCCGGGAGGATGACAGAGCTGATCCGGCAGGGAACCGATGTGGCGGGTATCATGGAGAGAGTTCCTGTTTTCGGAACACCCAAGTACGCTCTCGGAACGATGCTGCCGCAACGGATCGCCCAAATAACCGCAGTGCTTCGGATCGCCTCCAGGGCAAGCATCAGGGATATTGTCATACACCCATACCATCGCCCGGCAGTAGAGTGCGGGGCAAATGCTCTGGTGGTGGATGTGGGAGCGATTCCCAGGAGCCAGGGAATGACCCGAACAAGCTGGAAAAATCAGGATATGTTACAGGCAAAGCAATTTCTGAAAGAAAGCGGATACGAAGTAGACGACGCAGGAAATGAAAGAAATGAGAGGAGCAGAGGAAGATGAAAAGGAAGAAAGTGACAATGGTGTTTCTTGGCGTGATGTTGATGGTGGGGCTGCTTGGAGGCTGCGGAAAGAAGGCGGAAGAGAAAGCAGAAACAAAGAAGGACGCACAGCAGACAACAGAGGCAAAAGAGCAGTTGTACGAAGTGGGAACCTGGAAAACGGCCCAGACCATCCAGCCTTTCCTGTATGAAACGTTTGTAAAAGACGGAGGAAAGGTAGAGGTTAAGCCATTTACCAATCCGGGAGACATGAAGACGGCGCTGCTGTCAGAAAATATTGATTTTTGCGGAACCACCTGGGTGACGGCGATCATGGCGGCTTCCAAGGGAGAGCCGGTAAAGGTAGTGGCCTCCATGACGGAAAAATGCTCTGCCCTGGTAGTCGGAAAAGACAGCGGGATAGAAACGGTGGCTGACCTGAAAGGAAAGACGATCGCGTATGTACCGGGGACCATGCATCATATTCTGCTTCTGGAAACGCTTACAAAGGCCGGGATCGATCCAAATACAGAAGTAACGCTGCAGAAGATCGATTTTTTTGATATGGGACAGGCGCTGGCGTCCGGATCTATTGACGCTTTCTTAAGCGGAGAGCCATATCCCTCCATTGCAGAAACGGATGGATACGGGAAGGTGTTGGAATATCCGTATTACGATGAAAGTGTAGGTTATATCAACGCTGCAATGATCACCACGGAAAAAGAGATCAAGGAAAATCCGGAAAAGATTCAGGCGCTGGTGGACATGCATATTCAGGCAAGCAAATATTATATGGAACATCAGGAGGAATGGATTCAAAAAGCCGCAGAATTTGGCACAGAAGAAAAATACCTGACCAAATCCACGGAGAATATCCAGTTGTCCTGGGACATAGATGCCCAGACCAGGGAAAAAGTAAAAAAACTGGCAGAGCGGATGAAAGAACTGGGAATGATCGAGAATGTTCCGGACATAGATGCTTTATTTGACATAAGCTTCCTGGAAAAATCGGAATACAGATAATGAAAAAGAAACGAAATAGTTACAAAATAGATTTTGTTAATTTTATTGTGCCAGTAGGATTTCTGGCAGCCTGGGTACTGTTGCCGGCTATTTTGCATACGCCGGAATACCTTATCCCCTCTCTGAAAAAGACAGGGATGGGACTGGTTGATTTTGTTTTTGGAACCTTTCGGATGAGTCCTTATGCGGGAACGTTTTGGAAACATTCCGTAGCAAGCTGGCACAGGGTTCTGGCAGGATTTCTGATCGCTTCCTTTTTGGGAACAGTGGCCGGGATGCTGACCGGATATTTTCAGATGGGAAGGAGGCTGCTGGATCCCTTCATTCACATGATCCGCATGGTTCCGGGAATCGGCTGGTTTCCTCTTGCCATGGTCTGGTTTGGCGTAGGGAATCGGACGACCGTTTTTCTCATCGCTCTGGCAGCGTTTTTTCCGGTGTATGTGAACACGCTCAGAGCAGTACGGGACGTGCCTCCCATGCTTCTGGACGTGGGGCGGGTCATGGGAGCAGGCAAATGGCAGCTGTTCAAAATGGTGATCCTTCCGCTTTCCCTCCCGGGGATTTTTACAGGCCTGAGATTGGGGATGGGAATTTGCTGGGCGTATCTGGTTCTGGGAGAACTGACCGGAGTGAATGAGGGGCTGGGTGCGGTTATGATGGATGCCAGAATGCTGGGCAATGTGGATATGATCATCGTTTGCATGATCGTGATCGCCGTTTGGGGCAGGATCGGTGATCTGCTGCTGTTGTTCCTGTATCGGCGGGTAAAGAAAGAAACGGACCCTTATGAAGGAGAGTAAAAGCGGACAGTAACGGCAAAAACAGGTGCTGCAGTCCGGCGTTCCTGAGCAGGAGCATTTAAAAAACATGAAGAATTGTTAAATTTGTATGAAAAACAGGCAACCAGCCTGTTTTTCGTATATAATGGGAAGCATATCATACAGGAGGTAGAAACTATGTATTATTCCATGTATTTTGATCCAACATATATTTTGGTCCTTGTGGGAATGGTGGTGTGTCTGATCGCTTCGGCAAGAATGAACGCAACCTTCCAAAAATATGCGAAAGTAAGGAGCCACTCCGGGATCACCGGAAGAGAAGTGGCAGAAAACCTCCTTCGAAGAGAAGGAATCTATGATGTGCAGGTGGAACATGTGGCGGGAAATCTGACGGATCATTATGACCCAAGAAACAAGGTGCTGCGTCTGTCCGACGCCACCTATCAGTCCAGCTCGGTTGCGGCAGTGGGAGTGGCGGCGCATGAGTGCGGACACGCCATCCAGCATGCGAAAGGGTATGCACCCCTTGCTCTTCGTTCCACATTGGCGCCTGTAGCAAATTTCGGCAGTATGATCGCCTGGCCGCTGATCCTTTTGGGACTTTTCTTCCGCAGCACATCTTCCCAGTTGTTTCTGAATCTGGGGATCCTTGCATTTCTGGCAGCCGTGCTGTTCCAGCTTGTGACGCTGCCGGTAGAGTTTGATGCATCCAAAAGAGCCGTTCAGGCGCTGGGGACCAGCGGGATCCTTTACGAAGAAGAGGTAGGACATACGAAGAAGGTTCTGTCTGCGGCAGCCCTGACCTATGTGGCGGGAGCGGCGGCGTCAATGCTGCAGCTTCTGCGTATCATCCTTCTTGCAAATTCCAGAAGAGACTGAGAAAAAACGAAAACCAACAGTAAACAAGAAAGCAGGCAGGAACGAACAGGGTATGAATGAGAGAGAACTGGCGCTGGAGGTTCTCCTTCAAATCGTAAAAGAGGGAGAATTCAGCCATATTGCATTGAGACAGGTATTGGCCCAGTATCAATATCTGGAAAAACGAAAACGGGCATTTTTGACAAAAGTGGTGGAAGGAACACTGGAACGGATGATAGAGCTGGATCATGTGATCAATTGCTTTTCCAAAACTTCCACAGACAGGATGAAGCCGGAGATCCTGTTGATTTTAAGAAGCGGAGTCTATCAGCTGTTCTATATGGACAGCATTCCGGACTCCGCCGTTTGTAATGAAGCGGTAAAGCTGGCCAAAAGAAAAGGATTTGCGCCTTTGGCGGGATTTGTAAATGGAGTGTTAAGAAATATCGCACGCCACAAGGAAGAAATTTCTTATCCGGACAAAAAAGAAATAAAAAAATATATATCGGTTCGCTATTCTCTTCCTGAATGGCTGGTGGATCAATGGGTGAAGGAATATGGGGCAGAGGTGACAGAACAGATGGGACAGGAGTTTTTGAAGGAACAGCCTCTGACCGTTCACATCCACACAGACCGGATAGACAGGCAGGCGCTGATCGCCCTGCTGGAGCAGGAAGGAGTCTGTGTCCGACAGGATGATACCTACGCAGATGTGCTATATCTGTCAGAGTATGATTATCTGGGAAAATTATCAGGGTTTCAAAAGGGGTATTTTCAGGTGCAGGACATCAGTTCCATGGAGGTGGTGCGGCTGGCAGAACCAAAGGAAGGAGATCAGGTGCTGGATGTGTGCGCTGCACCGGGAGGAAAGGCTGTCCATATGGCACAGCAGCTACATGGCACCGGGCAGGTAGAAGCAAGGGACCTGACAGACTACAAGATAGAGCAGCTGGAAGAGAACCGGATACGAAACGGATTGTCTAATATGACAGTGAAGAAATGGGACGCCCGCATCCTGGATGAAGCGGCGGTAGGACAGAAGGACATCGTTCTGGCAGACCTGCCCTGTTCCGGACTGGGGGTACTGGGCAGAAAGCCGGATCTGAAATACAAGATGACGAGAGATATGACAAAGAGTCTGTGCGCTCTGCAAAAGGAGATCCTGGAGGTGGTACGGCAGTATGTAAAGCCAGGAGGAAAGCTTGTGTACAGCACCTGCACCATCAACCGGGAAGAAAATGAAGAAAATACGCAGTGGTTTTTAGAGCGTTTTCCGGAGTTTGAGCTGAGAAAACAGGAACAAAGACTGCCGGGCATCCACAAAGGAGACGGGTTCTACCTTGCGGTTTTCCGAAAGCGTAGAGAAGCTTAGACGAAGCAAAGAAGCGCCGGAAGGAGCAGGAATATGCGGAAAGAACGCCTGCGAACAGGAATTGGGACAAGAAAGCCGGGAATACCGAAAATTCTTTCCGGGACTAAAAAACAGACAGGCGGCAGCTCCCTGAAGTCTGGAAAGAGTAACAGATAGAAAAAAGGACTTTCTGGGAGCAGAAAGAGAAAATGAAACGGAAGTTGGAAAGAGACGATGGCGGAAAAACGAGAGATCAGATCCTGTACCAGACAGGAGCTAACAGAGATGATGGAGGAGATGGGAGAAAAAAGGTTTCGGGGCGAGCAGGTTTACCAGTGGATCCATCAGAAGCTGGCCGAAGACTTTGATGAGATGACCAATCTGCCCAAAAGCCTGCGGGAAAAGCTGAAAGAGCAGACCAGTCTCCACACGCTGCATCTGGAAGAAAGACAGGTGTCCCAGGTGGACAAAACAGAAAAATATCTGTTTTCCCTGGAAGACGGAAATATGATCGAAAGCGTTCTGATGCGCCATGCCTACGGCAACTCTGTCTGTATCTCCTCCCAGGCAGGCTGCCGGATGGGCTGTCGGTTTTGTGCATCGGGGATCGGAGGATTAAGACGGAACCTTTCCGTCGGAGAAATGCTGGGGCAGGTCTACGAAATCCAGCGCAGGACAAAGGAGAGAGTCTCTCATGTGGTGGTCATGGGAACGGGAGAGCCCTTGGACAACTACGAAAATTTTGTAGCCTTTCTGCGGATGATCAGCGACGGGCATGGATTGAACATCAGCCAGAGAAATATCACGGCTTCCACCTGCGGGATCGTTCCGGGGATCCTGCGGCTGGCAAAAGAAAAGTTTCAGATCACCCTGGCGCTTTCTCTTCACGGATCCAGCCAGGAAAAAAGAAAAAGACTGATGCCGGTGGCGTCTTCCTATCCGCTGGATCAGGTCATGGAAGCCTGCGACGTGTATTTGAAAGAAACCGGCAGGAGGGTCAGCTTTGAGTACAGCCTGGTGGCAGACGTCAACGATACAGAAGAGGATATCCGGGAACTGACAGAACTTTTAAAGGGCAGAAACTGCCATGTGAATGTGATTCCGGTAAATCCCATCCGTGAACGGGAATTCAAAAAACCGGGACGGGAAAAAGCTATGCAGTTCAAAAATAAACTTGAAAAAAACGGAATTAATGTTACTATAAGAAAAGAAAGAGGCTCAGACATAGATGGAGCCTGCGGTCAGTTGCGGAGGCGGCACATAACGTCTGAATAAGGAGATATACATGAAGATTTATGCGATGACAGATGTAGGAAGAAAGCGTGAAATGAATCAGGACTACGTCTATGTGACGGATGAACCTGTGGGACCCTTTCCCAACCTTTTAGTGGTGGCAGACGGGATGGGAGGACACAAGGCAGGGGATTTTGCTTCCAAATATACCGTGGGTGTGCTGAAGGAAGAGCTGGAGCATACACCTCTGGACAAGCCGGAAGAGATCCTGCGCAATATCGTCAGCGTTGCCAACGAGAAATTGATCAAAGAAGCGTCCAAGGACGTAAAGTTGGAAGGGATGGGAACGACGCTGGTGGTTTCCACCGTGGTGGGGAACACCCTGTATTTTGCAAATGTGGGAGACAGCCGTCTTTACCTGATCAATGACAAGATCCGTCAGCTGTCCAAGGATCACTCTCTGGTGGAGGAGATGGTCCGTCTGGGAGGGATCAAAGCGGAGGAGGCGAAGAACCATCCGGACAAAAATATCATTACCAGAGCCATGGGAGTCAAGGCGTCTGTGGAGGCGGATATTTATGAGTACCGTCTAAAAAAGGGAGATATCATTTTGATGTGTACCGACGGCCTCAGCAATATGGTAGAGGACGAGGATATGTTTGATATCGTAAAGGGAGCAAGGGATATAGTGGAAGCGGTGCAGATGCTGGTGGAAAAGGCCAACAGCAACGGAGGTCGTGATAATATAGGGGTGATTTTGGCACAGCCGCTTGCAGATGAGGTGAGTATATGGTAAAAGATGGAATATTTCTAGGGAAGAGATATGAGGTGCTAAGTAAGATCGGCGCCGGCGGGATGGCAGATGTCTATAAAGGCAGGGACATCATGCTGAACCGCTATGTGGCCATTAAGGTCCTGAAAAAGGCATACAGGGCAGACGACAGCTTTGTCCAGAAGTTCCGGTCGGAAGCACAGGCGGCGGCAGGACTTTTGGATCCCAATATTGTCAATGTATACGATGCGGGAGAAGACAGAGGTCTGTACTATATGGTAATGGAGCTGGTAGAGGGCATTACCTTAAAGGAATATGTGGAAAAGAAGGGGCGGCTTTCTCATCGGGAGGCGGTAAGTATCGCCATCCAGGTCTGCTCCGGCATCAAGGCGGCACATGCCGCAGGGATCATCCATAGAGATATCAAGCCGCACAATATCATCATTTCCAGAGACGGGAAGGTAAAGGTGACCGATTTTGGCATTGCAAAAGCCATTACATCCAATACCGTTACTTTTAATGCGATGGGATCCGTACATTACAGTTCCCCGGAGCAGGTCAGGGGAGGATACAGTGACCAGAAAAGTGACATTTACTCCATCGGGATCACGCTGTTTGAAATGGTAACAGGCAGCCTGCCGTTTGACGGGGATTCCACGGTTTCCGTGGCAATGCAGCATATCCAGGATGAGATACCGGTGCCAAGTGATCTGGTTTCCGGAGTTCCTTACAGCCTGGAACGGATCATTTTGAAATGTACCCAGAAGAATGCAGAACGAAGATATAAGAGCACAGAAGAACTGATCCAGGATCTGAAGCATTCGCTGGTAGATCCGGAGGGGAACTTTGTGTACATTCCGCCGCTAGAATCGGCGCAGACGATCATGATCAGCGACGAAGAGCTGGATGACATCAAAAAATCCTACATCGATGGGGATGAAGACGACGAGGAAGACTATGACACCGGCATTATAGAAGACTACGATGACGAGGATTACGACAAGGAATATGCCAGAAAAAAGGAGCGATCGGCAGATGAAGTCAATCCCCGCATGAACAAGGTGATCAAGGTCATGACCATAGTGGCGGCGATCCTGATCGCTTTGATCCTTATTTTCGTCATTGGAAAGGCGGCAGGGATCTTCAAGTCGTTTCCTGCCATTGACAGCTCGGAAACGGAAAGCAAGGTAAAAGTACCCAATGTCGTAGGGATGACGGAAGAAGACGCCAAGACCGCTCTGAATAAAAAGGGTCTTGGGATTAAGGTGGTGGAACGCAAGGAATCCACCAAGTATGAGGCCGGCGTGGTTTCCAAACAAAAGACGGAAGCCGGCAAACAGGTGAAAAGGAATACGACCATAGAGGTGACGGTCAGCTCCGGACTGGTAGGAGAAGAGATCACTGTTCCGGATGTCAGCGGCATGAGCGAGGAAGAAGCACAGAAGGCTCTGCAAAATGCCGGATTCCAGAAGGTATCCTCCGAGTATGTATACAGTGATTCGGCTGCAGAGGGAGAAGTGATCGAAACGACTCCGGCAGTGGGATCCAAAGCCACCAAGGATACGACGATCGTGCTGAAGATCAGTAAGGGAGGCGAGAAGAAGTCTGTCCCCAATGTAGAAGGAACACAGGTGGCGACAGCGCAGGAGACACTGTTTAACGCAGGTCTGACGGTAGGAACCATCACCTATGAATACAGCAGCAAGGTAGCGAAGGGGATGGTGATCTCCCAGTCTGTGAAGAGCGGGAAAAAGGTAGCGTCCGGAACCAGTGTAGATCTGGTGGTCAGCGATGGGGAGGAACCGGCAGAGCAGGTAACGATCCCGCCCATCACAAACACATCCCTGGAAAATGCGAAGCAGCTGTTGAGTGCGAATGGATTGAAGACCGGCACGGTGACTTATTCCAATAGCGACTATCCGGCCGGATATGTGATCAGCTGTTCACCGGGAGAGGGTGCGGTGGTGGATGAAGGTACCAGCATCAATCTGGAGGTAAGCAAGGGACCTGCTTCTTCCGGAACGCAAAATTCAAATTAAAAAGGTTCTTGGAAATTTCGATGAGGAAATTATGCAGGGAAAGATTGTAAAAGGAATTGCCGGATTCTACTACGTGGATGTAGTAGGATCCGGTGTTTATGAGTGTAAGGCAAAGGGCGGATTTCGCCGGGACGGTAAGAAACCGCTGGTGGGAGACAACGTAGAGATCTGTGTTCTGGATGAAGACAGGAAGGTGGGAAGCATGACGGAGATCCTTCCCAGGAAAAACCAACTGATTCGACCGGCAGCAGCCAATGTGGATCAGGCGCTGGTGGTATTTGCGGCAGCCAGACCCAAACCGCACTTTAACCTCCTGGATCGCTTTTTGGTCAGGATGGAGCGGGAAAAGATCCCTGTCATTCTTTGTTTTAATAAAGAGGATATTGTGACAGAGGAGGATGTAAAGGCGCTGGAGGATATTTATGGAGCGGCCGGGTATCCTCTTATTTTTACCAGTGCAAAGGAAGAAACCAACATAGAAATACTGAAAAAGGCACTGCGGGGAAAGACTACGGTGCTGGCAGGGCCTTCCGGCGTAGGAAAGTCATCCCTTGTTAATCGTCTGGTCCCGGAAGCGGATATGGAGACAGGGGAGATCAGCCGAAAGATCGAAAGAGGAAAGCACACCACCAGACATTCCCAGCTGTTTTTGCTGGGACAGGATTCCTATCTGATGGATACGCCGGGATTCAGTTCTCTTTCCGTATTGGATTTTGAGAAGGAGGAATTGAAGGCATATTTTCCCGAATTTGCGCGCTGGGAAGAAGCCTGCCGGTTTCATGGATGTGACCATATTCACGAGCCCGGCTGTAAGGTGAAGGAAAAAGTGGAGGAAGGAGCGATTTCTCCTGTCCGATATAAAAGTTATCAGGAAATCTACGAAGAATTGAGAGGAAAGAGGAGGTATTAGCAATGAAGTATATACTTGCGCCGTCTATTTTGGCAGCCGATTTTAAGGAGCTGGGAAAGGAAATTGCACGCACGGAAGAAAATGGTGCAGAATATTTGCATTTTGATGTTATGGACGGCATGTTTGTACCCAGCATTTCTTTTGGAATGCCTGTTTTGGCATCTATTCGCAACGGCACCGATCAGTTTATGGATGCCCATCTGATGGTAGAGGAGCCGATCCGTTATGTGGAGGCTTTTCAAAAGGCAGGAGCCGATCAGGTGACAGTACATCTGGAGGCCTGTAAAGAGGTAGAAGAAACCCTGCAAAAGATCCGGGAGCTGACTATGAAGGTAGGACTTTCCATCTGTCCGGATACGGAGGTTTCCAAGCTGCTTCCTTATCTGGAAATGGTAGACATGGTGCTGATCATGAGCGTTCACCCGGGATTTGGAGGACAGTCCTTTATCCCGGTATCGCTGGATAAGATCCGCGAATTACGGGCAGAGATCAGCAAGACGGGCAGAGAGATAGACATTCAGGTAGACGGAGGGATTTATCTGCACAACGTCAAAGAAGTATTGGATGCGGGAGCCAATATCATCGTGGCAGGCTCTGCTGTGTTCCGGGGAGACGCAGGAGAAAACACCCGCAGATTTATGGAGATCCTGCGGGAATATTCGTAAAGCCCAAACGCACCGGTATCAGCGGACGGAGCTATGGAGGATCTCGAAAGAAGTGCGAAACAAAAAAAGAACTGCAGGCATGCCGATGGGAGTGCAGGCAGGAAAGCAAGAGCAGGGACAAGGCAGCAGGAGAGAGGAAGCAGGACATATGGGGAAAACGGCAGTGTTGGTAAGCGGAGGTATCCTGGAAGAGCAGTTTGCAAAAGAGTGGCTGGAAAAAGAGAGAGAGAAAGTTCTGGTAGGGATAGACCGGGGGGCAGAGTTTTTGTTTCACAGACAGGTGATGCCCGACTATGTAGTGGGAGATCTTGACAGCATGGACAGAGAGATCGCCGACTATTATCAGCATGCCGAGGGAGTGATCCTTCGCCGTTTCCATCCGGTCAAGGATGCCACCGACACAGAGATCGCGATCCGCCTCTGTATAGAGCTGAAATGTGATACGGTATATATTCTGGGAGCGACGGGAGGAAGACTGGATCATTTCTGGGGAAATGTACAAAGCCTTGCAATCCTGCTGCAGGCGGGAGTCAAGGGCGTGATCCTGGACAGTCAGAATCACATTTCCCTGCTGGGAAAGGGAGAGGTCTGCCTGAAAAGGCAGGAAGCCTACGGCCCCTATTTTTCCCTGTTCCCGCTGGGGGAAGAGCCGGTGACGGTAGATGTGAAAGGGGCGAAATACCCGTTGACCGGGCACAGGCTTTCCGCCTATAACAGCCTGTGCGTCAGCAATACCTTTGAAGAGGATACGGTTGCGATCCGAAGCTACGGAGGTACGGCGGTACTGATGCAGACCAGAGATGGAAAGAAGGACGGGAACGAAAGGGGCGCGCAATAAAAATCGCAAAATAAAGGGAAAGCAATCTTTCGGATGCACCTTATGGAGCATTCTCTTAGTAAACAGTGGATAGAAGCCATGAGCTCGGAGAAAGAAATAACTTATTCCCTATTTATATATGTGATAAAGCTTTCAAACAAACGAGCGGCAGATCCTGTCGAAAGACAGTTTTTGCTGGTCGTTTTTGTGTTGTAAAATTTTTTGGATTTTTTTCGGGAAAATTATTGACTTGGAGTTAACTCAAAGGAGTATAGTACAGACAGGAAGTACCAGAAACAAGTCGATTGGAAGGAGGAATGTCATGACCATTAAGGAAGTGAGTGAGAAATTTGATCTTACTCCGGATACACTACGCTACTACGAGCGAGTTGGTGTCATCCCGGCGGTAAATCGTACAAAAGGCGGCATTCGTGATTATTCTGAGCAGGACATAAAATGGATTGAGAATGCTGTCTGCATGAGGAGCGCCGGGGTTCCGGTAGAAATGCTGATTGAGTATGTGAAGCTTTTTCAAGAAGGGGATTCAACCATTACAGCAAGACGCGATCTTTTGATGGAAGTTCGGATAGAAGTGCAGAAACAGCTGGATAAATATCAGGCTACGATGGACAGGATCAATTATAAGATATCCCGGTATGAAGAAGCAGTGAAAACAGGTATTCTTATTTGGGACGCCGAGGAAATTCAATGAGCAACTGATTCAATTTGCAGCATGGCAACCAGAGTTTGAAACATCATAAACAGAGCAAATCATATTAGAGTTGAAGGAGGAACACACATGCAAAATTTTGATTATTGTACGCCAACCAGATTGATTTTTGGGCAGGGAGTTGTAGAAAAACTTCCTGAAGTTATGAGCCAGTATGGGAAAAAGATTCTTTTTACTTATGGTGGTGGAAGCATCAAGAAGCTGGGACTTTATGATAAGGTAAAGGAACTTCTCAAGGATTTTGAGATGGTTGAGCTTTCAGGGATTCAGCCGAATCCTAAGTATGACCCAAGTGTACTTGAGGGGGTTAAGCTTTGCAAGGAAAATGACGTGGATGTCATCCTTTCCGTTGGCGGAGGAAGTGTGCTGGACTGCTCCAAGGCTATAGCGGCCGGAGCAAAGTATGATGGCGATCCGTGGGATTTGATTTCCTATAAGGCAAAGGCTCAGGCGGCGCTTCCGATCGTTGATATTATTACACTTGCAGCCACAGGAAGTGAATATGACCCGGGCGGAGTCATTTCAAGAACCGAAACCAACGACAAGATTGGATATATAGATCCGCTTCTTTATCCGGCAGTTTCTTTCCTTGACCCTACATATACATTTACAGTATCAAAGAAGCAGACGGCTGCAGGCTGTGCTGATGCCATGAATCATATCATGGAGCAGTACTTCTGTGAGGATTCGACATTTCTTAATGATGGATTTATGGAAGCCGCTTTAAAAAGCCTTATGGCAAATACGAAGAAGTGTCTGGAAAATCCTGAGGATTATACTGCGAGAGCAGAGATGATGCTTTGCTGCACATATGGATGCAACAGAATCTATTCTCTTGGCAACAGTCAGTCAGGATGGCCCTGCCATGGAATGGAGCATGCTCTTTCAGCTTACTATGACATCACGCATGGGGAGGGACTTGCAATCATCACACCGAGATGGATGCAGCATATCCTAAGTGAAAAGACGGTAGGACGCTTTGTAAAATACGGTGTTAACGTATTTGGAATCGATTCAAATCAGGACAAGTTTGCTATTGCAGAGCAGGCGATTGACGCAACATATCAGTTCTTTGCATCTATCAATATTCCTATGCATTTAAGGGAAGTAGGAATTGATGAAAGCCGTATAGATGAGATGGCTCATCATGTAGCAGAAAACGAAGGCCTTGAAAATGCGTGGGTTCCGCTTCTTGAGAAAGATATTGCAGATATTTTCAGAGCTTCCTTGTAAATAAAAAGCTTTGAGGATGGTATTCTTATTGGGGAGATTATAAATGTTTCTGCGGATGAGAGCGTAGCTACTGATGGCGCCGTAGACATTACAAAAGTGAGGCCGATCAGTTTTGATCCCTTTGGAAATGCTTACTTTGGAATCGGTTCAAAGGTGGGGAATGCCTTTAGGGATGACAGGACATTAAAGTAAAGGAACAACAGCCCCATAGTCGCTCTTACACAAAAAATGTTTGGCAGGAATAATTCTTTGAGGCATATTTTGGATTCATTCAAAAAGATAATTATTGTTGCCGGAACAGAAAAGCCTTGGAGAAATAGTAGGATGGATATGTGATCATGGGGATGAAGTAGTTTCTCCGAAATGCCGATAATTTGGAATTTTAAAATCAGTGGCATCTGCCTGAAATATGGCAGGTGCTATTTTTGTATGAACCGGAACACTCCAGATAGATTGTAAAAACAGAGTCGCTATGTTATAATACGTTGTCGTATTGGACTTTTTCTAAAAGACGAAAAGGTCCGACAGATATGCATATGCTTACCCATGAATCACTGGAAAATGCAGTACGCCAATTTCAGCAGATTACGCCATCAGTTACAAAAAGGGTGTAAAAAAGGCGTAAACGAAATTTGAAGAAAGGCGAAACCCTAGATAAATCAAGGGTTTCCGGACAGGTAAATACAAAAATGAAATTAGGAATCGTTATATGAACTCCTATTTCATGTATCTCCATAAAGAGTCATAAATCTCTATAAAACCGCATGAATACTGGGTTTGTGGAAATTTGATCTCGTATGTAACTTGTTATAGATTATTATAATTTATAGAAAAATGGTACTCCCGTGGTACTCGGTATGGTACTCGAATTTGGGGAGACCAAGAAAAAATATCAACATTATTTCATTTGTAACAAGCTATATTGAGACCCAGGTTAGCAGATAGATTAACAGCATCGGATAGTCAAATATCCGGTGCTGTATCTTTTTTTGTTTATGTATCTTTTCTTGCAAATTGATGTCCCGATTAAAGACAGGGGGTGTATCTTAATAAGATATGTTGAAAGAGCATAATATATGTAATTATGAGCCCGTGGTTGTCTGACGGATTGTCGGATGGCTGCGGGCTTTTTTTATTTTGTAGGTTTTTCGAAATCATACATTCTGTTTATAGGATAAACTGCAATCATGAACTACAAATTGTTTAATCAACTCATGACGGAGGTAACAAGCATGGCAAAGAAGTATTCGGTAAAGAACAGCAACACTATTATGGCAAGGAAGGCAAACAACAAGTTGGATTACTATCTTCGGACATCGACAGGCGAGGAACTGTACCTCTTTACGAGAGAATACTCGACGACTTGCTACGAGATGTGCAAGTCAGGAGCACCTATCAATTCTGTTCTTTTTGGGAGAAAGAACAATACGGCATTCATGAATTTGTCAAAGTATTTAAACTTCATGATGCCGTACTTTGTAGATTATTATGATTTGGTGACAGCGTGATTACAGATATTGCTCATAAGCATTCTTGATGGATGCGACCACTTCATCCGTAATATCTTTTGGGGATACTATTTTTACATAATGTCCTAAAAAAAGGATATTGCGGATGATTTCTTCTCTTTGAAAACGATAATAGTATATGTTCATTATTAGCGTATCATCTCCTTTGTCATAGCAATATGTATCAAAAGATGAAAAGAGGTATGTACACCGATCATAGGCATCAGCTTGATTTTTGATTTCGATTGTTATCGGCTTTTTTTCTTTTGTCTCTGACAATTCTTTTTCAAACTGTTTGAGAAAAGTATCATAATCATTAATCTTTTCGCCTAATACCACATTAGAGATGTTTATGAGATTCATCTTAATAGGGCGTTTGATGTCAATCGGGTAGCATGACAAAGAAAACGAATCAAACTGGGGTGAATACTCAAGCTTGTACGGAAAAACAAGCTGATTTTCGTAAACCCTCCCAGTAAAACTATTATTCGTGACATAAAGTGATTTTTGATTTTTTATGGCCGTGACTATGGTTTTAAAGCATTTAAAAAAATTATCAGATAAATCCAAATGAATGTCTGGAGAGAACATGCGGATGTCGATGTACTCTGATCTGATAGGAAAGCGGGCTGAATCAATATCGGATTCAAGTGCTGTTATGAGTTTTTCTTTTGTTTCATTTTCCAAGAACAGATCTGCTTTACTGTTTTGAAGAACATAGTATAACCAGGCTTTCTCGGCTATAGATGCGCGTATAGGGATAGGAATCTCCCGCAATGGGTGCATGGTTCCGTTTTCACTATAGAGTAAACTGGCGTTATATAATTCGTCTACATCGTATGAATTTATCAACGATAACAAAAATTCTTCAAATGAGCTCTGAGAAGCGCCAGATAATTGCTTTCGAAGTTCATCCTCTGTCAAAGAAAGGGAATCGTCATTTACACAACTGTTTATATAGTTGGTCATAAAAGCAAAGTTTTTGTTTTTATATTTGTTAAAAAGCTCCATATTGCGTAAGCGCCTCCTTCCAATCATTTTTTAAGCGTTCTGCGAGATATGGATTGCTGGTTTTGTCAACAATTGCTGATGCGCCATAGCTTCGAATCCAAGGAACCAGTTCTAATTCATTTTGAACGGACACGGTATAATCAATGTTTCCATCTCCAAGTTCCACAATGATTCCATGATGACGGGTTGCTTTTAGCCGACTTAATTGCTTGGAGTATGATTCGGGAGCAAAGTGAAAATGGATGAGTACGTCCGTTAAGGATTCGCCCATTGCTATGTTCCATACTTTTTCGATGCGTTGAGAATATGTATCCAAATATACTTTATGAATATCTGTATCCTTTGTATAACCTTCAATAAATTCAAAACGTTGACTTGGTTTCATGTTCTTTGCGACAGTGACTTCTGATACAGAGGATAATCGCTGCATAATAAAGCCTTTGAAGTCATAATCATAGCAGAAAAAATACTGCCGGCCATACTGATAATCTATGACAAGTTTCATGGGGAGTGCGGTGCAATCTTTTAATGTGCCGCTTTTTGTTCTGTATTTGTATTTTATAGCATCTGTACTATGGATTGCAGATAGAATGCTCCATGCCACATCATCATCAATCACATTTTGTAAGCGTGTATTTTTATAGAAAAAAACAGGATTATCTTGTTTGTTATAGAAACTGTCAATTTCAGAAACAAAATTGGCCTGAGCATACTCATTTATAGTGGATGATAGGTAATATCCGGGGATTGTTAGAAATGAGCAATTATAAAAGAATTGGCTCATAAGCTTGAGGTCTGTAAGCTCGTTTGCGTCCAAATTTTTGAAAATATCATCTGCTAGACGATATTTGTCTTCTTTAGCATTTACAAGAATACCGATATCTTTTAATTCAGAAATCCGTGCCCTGACCTTTGGCAAAGTAAAAAGAAGCTCGCTATGTTCAGCATTTCCAGAGATATCGTTCAGGTATTCTAATAGTTCCTGGTTAGTGTCAAAAACTATTTGTAGAGTGGTAATCAGCTCTGTGATTGTGAATTCTTGATCGAACGACATGCAATCGTCAATATCAGAGTAATCATCAGGTGCGTATTCATAAGGTAACTGATGAAACTCAGGATCAGTAAAAGACTGCATAAGGCAAAAGTAGAATATGAAATCATCTATGACATATGAACAATTCTGGTATGTTTCGGCAAGATAGTTTACCGGACATACAAAAGGATCGTACATGAACCGATATTTTTTTCCGGATCCCTTTTCATTGGATTTGTGTTCTTGAAGATATTCGCCATCTATATAGTTTTCAATGCGCTGCTTTGTGTCATAAAAGGAGCTTATACTTTTCGAGAGCTTTTTTTTCACAAGTTCTTCTTTTGAGGAACTTCCAAACATATAAAGGTATCTCAGTATGTCTCGAATCTTATCATAATGCTTAATGTCGCTTTGAAAAACATGGGTGTTTTTTGTCTTTGCCATAAGGATCACTCCTTTTTTGTAGGTTTTTCATCATACCGTCTGATCTTACTATGGTAGGATACATTCAACAGCTGAAATCCGTCCAAGGAGGTGATAAAACGATATGGATTTCAGTATACAACAAGATGGATGAAAAATCTATCAAAAATTGACATTTTATCAAGAAAATGATAAAATGTCAAGTGCACATTTGTACGAAGTTGCCAAAAAATAATGATATATTTGGAGGGTGAAATGATGGATAATAACGAATTTGAAGGTTTTGTGATGCCGCAGGCCAGAATGCTTCCGGTCATTCTTCTTCTTGATGTAAGTGGATCTATGTCTTACGACGCCAAGATGGACGAGCTCAATAGCTCTGTGAGAGAAATGCTGGACAGCTTTCAGAAGGAACAGATTGTGCAGGCCGATATCTGCGTATCTATTGTCACTTTCGGGTCGGAAGTAAAGGTTCATACGGAACTTACTCCTGTGAGAGATATCCAGTATGAAGATATGGTTGCTGGAGGTATGACCTATATGGGGCGCGCACTTGATGTTGCATACGATATGATAGAGGATAAGACCAAGATCCCCAAAAACGCCTATCGCCCGGTAGTGGTACTCGTTTCTGATGGAGCACCAAATGACGATCATTGGGAGGATAAGCTTAACAGGTTTACCTCTACTGGTCGCAGCTCTAAGTGTGATCGTTGGAGTCTGGCCATCGGCGCTGATGCAGACACGGGAATGCTTAAGAAGTTTTTGGATCATCCTGAGAAGGAAGTGTGCTATGTGGAAGATGCTGCAGATATTCACAAGTTTTTCCGTTTCATCTCATCTTGCACGATTCAGCGAAGCCAGAGCAAGAATCCTAATGAGGTGGCTCAGGATCTGTTTACTGCTGATATTTTGAATATTAATTTTGATAATCTGAGATAGTCTATGAGAGATGAGATTGTTGGGTACGCTTCGGTTATGGGAGCCTTGCATAAAAGCAACAGGCACCCTAATCAGGATTCGTATCTTGTAAAAAAATACAAATTCGGAACACTGATGGTGGTATCCGATGGGATGGGATCACATGCGCATGCAGATGTGGGATCCAGGTCGGTCTGTAGAAGTGTTTCAAAAGCTTTCCAACTATGGTGGGAATACGGTTGTGATGATATTCGGTTACTTATACCGGTCTTACATTCTATCTGGGGGATGGACATTTATCCCTACTCAAAGAATGAATGCGGAGCGACATGCCTTTTTGCCTTTGTAAGTGTAAAGGGACAGGTTTTTCTCGGACAATTGGGAGATGGAAGTATTTTTTACGACATAGGCGATGGAATCAGTGTACTTAAAGATAAGGATGATGATTTTGCAAATCTTACAACGGGAATGGGTAACTTGCGTTCGTTTGAGGAATGGACGCTCAAGTCATTTGTGCTGTCTAATCAATCAGTTAAAATATGCTTGATGACAGACGGCGTATCTGAAACGTTGATTGAAGATAGACGAAAGGATTTTGTCGGACTGATTTGGAAGAGGATGTTTGAGAAGACAAATATCGTTGAACGAAATAATATGGTATACAAACTCTTGAGTGAATGGAACCCGATAAATTCTGGGGATGACAGGACAATAGTCAGTTATGAGAAAAGATAGGCGGTGTGAATTATGGAAGAGAATCTCCAATTCGTAGTAGATGAGAACGGTTATAAGCATTTCCTGGAGTCTGAGATAGGGCGAGGCGGTCAGGGTATTACATGGCAGACAAAGGATCCTAATATAATTGTGAAGATGAAGGTTAATCCCAGTACAGGAGAACCTATTGTCGGCGAAAAAGAATATGAGAAGTTTAAAGAGGAGCTGGATGAAGTTAGAATACTCAACCTTCCGGATGATATTCATATCGCCAGACCTGTCAGTTTGTTGCAAAAACCATATTGCGGTTACACGATGAGATTACTTAGGGATATGAAGTCTATTAAGTATTGGATACGTCCTTTTGATGGAGCGGTCAGTCCGGGACATTTTTTCTTCAATACAGGGGGTATGCGTCATAGATATAAGCTGCTGATGAATACAGCTGAAATATTCACAAAATTGTATGCATATTCGGCGGTATATGCAGATCTTTCTCCTGAAAATGTTTTTGCTTCAGGCACTCTTGAATCAAGCGAGGTGTGGCTCATTGATGCAGATAACATGAGATACAAGTTTGATGTTAATCGCCAAATACAAACTCCGGGATATGGTGCACCTGAAATAATGAAAGGCGAGATGAATTCTCTTCAGGCTGATGAATATTCTTTTGCTATTCTTGCACATGAGATTTTGACCATGAACTCACCGTTTAATGGAGAGTTGCTCACAGAGGGCAATGGTGGCGGTTGGGATGATGACGATGTGGATTATGCTGATTTGGCTGCAAAGGGTGAAGTGGCGTGGATTTATGATGAAAATGACGATTCTAATCGTTGTAAGACTGGAATTGGACCTAAGTATGCATTTACAAAAAATATCCAACGCCTTTTTGCGGCTAATTTTAACGAAGAAGGTCGTCATAATCCGCTAAGCAGACCTAAAATGAGAGATTGGTTTGTTACACTTCGGCAGGCAGTAGATCTCACTGCCAAATGTAAGTATTGCGCGAGTACATTCTTGATGCAGCTTGATGATCTTAAGAATTGCAAGTGTCCGTTTTGCAAATCTGGTCGTGAAAAAGAGCGTGCAAAAGTAATCGCGGCTGTAATCACGGATCATTTCAATGTAGATAGTATAGTAAACGTTGTAAATGAGGAAATTGAACAGTTCAATGAAGAAGGCGGATATGAAGTAGAACCCATTTCTATGGATCTGTTAAAGAGAAAAGATGTTGTTGGATTGAAGATTATAGATGATATGGATGGTTCTTATTATTTATACAATTATCATACTAGTGATACATCGTTTTCTGAGAAAAATGAAGTGGCGATAGAGATAGAAATAGAAAAAGGTGAATATACCATCAGAAATCTAATGAACAGAGTAGTCAGAATAGGCTCTCCAAATTCAGATTATGGTGAGATTCAGCCTAATAGCAGTAAAAGAGTAAATGATATCAATAATATTATTCTTTCTATGTCTGTTCTTAGGGGCGATATGGAGGATTACCTTTGCGACGAGGAATTCACGACGGATGATATTATGCATTTAAGGCAGAGAACGATACAATTCGTGTTGCTATAAGCTTGAGGGGTGATGGCAAATGGATCATTTTGATCTTAGACATAGTACAAAAGAAGATATTGTTGAGTTTGAAGTGATAGATAATCTTAGCGGTGAGAAGAGGATCCATTTTAAGGATGGAGAACCTGTAAAGCTCATAAATGTAGGTAGCGAGTATGCAATATCTACACTCAATGATAATGGGGCAAAGACGGTAAGAGTTAAGCCAATCAATGCTCATTACACGAGCATCATAGAGGGTATCCTTGGCAGAGGTCGCGTATATCTTGCTGCCGTTAATAATCACGCAAAGAAACTACTTCAGGTATCTTTTAAGCAGTATTCAGAAGAGAAGAGTTTGAGTTATGCCATAAGTGTTTCAGAAGACTTCTTTTCTTCCCTGAGGAAAAGCGTTGATCTTAGAAATGTAAACAATCCCAAGCCTGATGTGGAAGAAGGAACTCTGTATATGGCTGGTGGATATACCTATGCAGTAGTAGGTATTCATATTCGTGCAGATGAAAATCAAAGATTTAGACAGTTTTTGATCGCCGGTAGAGGTTATTATATTCAGGTTGCAAAGATAGAAGAACTTGGCAATGAATACTATGTTGCCGAAAAGATTCTTAAGAAAATACCCGCAGATGATTACTGTTTCTTTCTGGCAAAAGGACAACTGAAATACACGACAGATAAAGAAAAAGTTGCCTTGGAAACAAAGGCAGTGATGGAAAGTCTGTCAGATGATACTTATATCAAAATATGGGATACATATGGTGAAATTGAACGCCAGACCATTATGCATGAGGCTCGTGAACTAGGAGCGTTAAGGTACTCCTCTTTTGAGCAGATAGGAAGAGATTATAGATTCGATATTAAAACTGATAATCCTGAAAGGCTCGAAGCATTTGCTAGAAAATTTGAAAAAGGGGATATTCTTGTAGCCAGTATTTTAAATCCTTTTGAAGTGACTCGAGATGATCAGGAATTTGATGAATATCTATCTAAACATAAGAATTATATTGCCAATGTTAGACTGACTGATCCGATTATTCCAGAGTACGGATACATAATACTTACCATTGACGATCAAGAAGCTAGGAAAATCACAGTAGATCAGCAGGGCTATTTGTTTGTCTCAATCATGGGAGACAAGAAGCGTTTAGACAGACGTGAACATGCAAGAACCCAGATAGAAAGCAGACAATGTCCGATGCCTCATTTGTCTGCTGTTTTAGAAGGAAAGTCTGTTAGTTCTTCGCTGAATACCAAACGAAAATACCCTGCATTAAGTGATACTGTTAAAAAAGAAATTTTCACAAAAAAAGGCAAGTATCAGCCGCCGACACAAAAGCAGGAAATGGCTATAGCGATGGCTCTCAATACGCCGGATATTGCGCTTATACAGGGACCGCCCGGAACGGGAAAGACTACAGTTATTACTGCCATACTTAAAAGATTGAATGAGATTACTGATCCTACAGGGGGTATATTTGGGCGTAATTTAGTTACTGCGTTTCAGCACGATGCTGTTCAGAATGCAATCGATCGAATAGAAATATTGGGTCTTCCTGCAATAAAATTCGGTCATAAATACAATGAAGCTGAAGACGATATTGTGGACGTTAATGCTACGATCCAGGGCTGGATAAATGATCGTCTATCTGAATTGTACTCACGCCATAGCAATCTTGAGGGAAAGAAATATTTAGTTGAGTTCAATAAGATATATGTGGACTATTTGTACTCAGGAAATTCCGTCGAACAAACATTGGAATTGCTTGAAAAGGCACGGGATTTGGTCGATATTCATTTGTCATCTGAACTTTTGGATGAACTATCAGAGATTATCTCTAGTCTCCAGCTTATGACAGGTGGTACTATAGGACATTCGACAAACGCTCTTGTTAGGGCAGTGAGGAGAATTCCTATGTCCGAAGTTGCCTTTGAGGATAATGGAAGGTTAGAAATTCAGAAGGCAATTTATCATCTTCAGAAGCAAAAAAGTACAGAGTTTACTGAGGAGTTAGATACTCTGCAAAAAATGCAATCTGGCTCTTCATATGATTTTGAAAAGCTTAAATCAATTAGGAAACATCTCTTGGTTAAGGTTTTACCTAAGCAAGATATATTTACTACGCCTAATAAGAAAGATGATATCATTCGACTTTTGGGAAGAATATCTGATTTTCTCATAGCACAGATTGAAGGAGGAAAAGACGGAGAAGATCTGGTAATCATGCAATATATTCAGAGCATGGAAGAAGATCCACTGGCTGTTAAGCAAGCAATCCTTAATTATTCTGCTGTAAACGGAGCAACAAACCAACAAGTAATGAGAAAAGAAATCAGCGATCTGAAGGACGGAGAAATTGTTTACGATAATGTTCTTGTTGATGAAGCGGCAAGAAGCAACCCGTTGGATCTTTTTATTCCGTTGTCCATAGCTAAAGATAGAATCATTCTTGTGGGTGACCACAGGCAGCTCCCTCACATTATTGATGATCAGATAGTTGGAAAACTTGAAGACAGCATGGAAGGTGACTTAAAAGCTGATATTGAAAAGAAGATCAGAGAGAGTATGTTTGCTCAGCTCTTTACAAAACTTAAAATGCTTGAAGCTCAAGATGGAATAAAGAGAACCATTACGCTTGATAAACAGTTCAGAATGCATCCTACACTGGGAACTTATATTGATGACAATTTCTATAGAAAGTATAACGAAAGTGAACATGTAGGTAATGGACTTGAAGACCCGGCGTTCTTTTCACACAATCTTCCTGGAATAGAGAATAAGGCGTGTGTATGGTTTGACTTGCCCTATGATGGAGAGAATAAGGGGGAGAAAGCAAAGAGTAAATATAGGCGCAAAGAGGCCGAAACTATAGCAAGGCATATCAAGAAGATGCTAAATTCGGATGGAGGTAGAGAATTTACCTATGGCATAATCACATTTTATCGTGAGCAGGTTAATGAGATTAATAAAGCACTTGCGGATCCGGCTATTCAGATTCTAGTTAAAGATGATTCGGATCATTATGTCTTGAATCCGGAATATAAGAAAAATAACAGGGACGTTACAGAGATTGTAAAAGTGGGGACGGTGGATGCTTTCCAGGGTATGGAATTTGATGTTGTTTATCTATCAATGGTTCGTTCTAATGATGCTGAAATAGATGTAAGCATAGATACCCCGAATACATCAAGTTTATTACAGAAAAAATATGGATTTCTTATGTACGAGAATCGTCTTTGTGTAGCAATGAGCCGTCAGAAGAAAGTTTTGATTTGTGTTGGCGATAGTCAGATGCTGAAAGGTGCTCAGGCGGTAAAGGCTGTAGCACCGCTTGTAGAATACTATAAATTGTGTATGGAGGATGAGTATGGAAAGGTCATTCAATAATAGAACAAGTATCATATATCAGAATCCGCAGCATCCGAAGAACTATAAGATGGTAAAGAGGCGTTGGATTCTGGTGCCTATGTGCGAGTATAAAGTATCAGTTCCGTATCCGAAAGAAGAGGCACTTAACCTGTTTCAAATGACTATTTTGAAATTATTGGTAAGCGGGAGCAAAGATGATGATCATATAGCTTCTGTTTTATGCTTAAATACTGAATTGGTGGGATTTATAATAGATGAATTAAAGAGATACAATTTGATTGACGAACGTCGGAGACTGACAGAAAAAGGCTCAGCGTTAGTTAAAGGCGGTTCTAGTTCATATGACATAAAGACAGGGTATGTTTATTATAATTATGTCACCAAGACATTTATGGATGCTTTTGTTCCGGATGATAAACATAATGAAGTAGAGACTGGGAAAAGAAACAATGAAGTAATTAGTTTTGACTTAGGAACTGTATCAAAGCGGGATTGGCAAAAAGGATTGATTCTTGATGCAGATACTTCTGCAACAATTACGCCTAATCCATACGAAGTGTTGGCTATATGCAAGAAGCATAATCGTCGGACACGTAACCTTGGATTTATGGATGAGGAAACCGAAGATATTACTTCTATGGCAGAAGCGGAAGAAAAAGCTAAAAAATCAGATTCTCTTGATTTGCCATGGGAAATACAAAGTGTGAAAATGCTTGGTACTCAGAGAGATGTCTATGTTGTAACGTATATGTTTATGGCCGCAGATGATGTAATAAATCGAAGCAAGCTTCAAGTGTGCTATCCATTTGGCGAGGGAACATCATCGAGCTTGTTGGAGTGCATTGATAAACTATCGCGAGTTTCTAATAATGCCACAATAAAGAATGAGATACTTGGATTAAAGAATGATGTTTTTGGAATGACTGATGCTGATATCGAGGCAGTTCGGAAAGGACATTCTGAATCTGAGAAAAAAATTAAAGCGGTATTGTCTACGAAAATCGATGAATATCCTGCGGTAAGGGATTCTTTGCTGATAGTAGAGTCTTCTTATCTGCTTGTTAAAGAACTTATTGAGGCAAACAAGGGAAGTAATCGGGAAATCATAAAAAAGAACTTGGATGATTACATAGTACATAACTATGAGTTACTCGCAAGTATACTTATATATACGGCCAGAGAATATGATTATTTTACGGATGCTGAATTAACAAATCATGTTGTGCAGAATTCAATTGTATTAAGCACGTTGGCTAAAAAACTTGGCTTTTTAGATGACGATGGTAAAACATTTGAGAGATTCTTTAAAATCAAAACAAGAGCAATAAAGGATGCGATTAACGCCAGTCAGCATCAATTGAATGCATTGTTTGCGCATAATCTGATTATTGCAGAACATTTTCCGGGGCATCCGTTTTACAAGCTTTCAAATGCGATACCAGGGCTTATTAATTATCTTTCAGCTTTGAGAGATCTTAGGAATGATAGCGCTCATCCAAATGAGATTTATCATGATTTTGAATTGGTGTCATCCTACAGAAAAAAGAATATGTATATTGCATACTTGCTATTGGAAGGCTTGGCATTTGACGATAGCGGTGATGATACGGACGAAATGGATTCCAAGGATAAAGAAAAATTGGTTAAAGTTATGAGGGATGCAGAGATTTCATGTGAAAGCATTTATGAGAATCATTATCTAAAGAATACCAATATTGCGAACCAGCTCAGGAATCTGCAATTAGAGATTATTATAAAGGGAGATAACTATCCAAGCCGCGCTTCAGAGGTCTTTGAAGCTATGTTTAGACATATTTTGTCCACAAGATGTTCATTGGATGCGATGGCAGAAGTTAGAGATTCATCAAAGCAGGAAATGCGAGAAGAGCTACTCACTGAAATGAGAAGCTATGGATATGTGGTTGATGATACACCATACTATTATAAAGATAGAGTTCTTACTACATTCAGAGATTACTCTAAAGGGACTTTGCTGACGCTTTTTTATGCATGGTATTATTCTGAATGTAAAATTGCCGATAGC
The DNA here is from genome assembly GCF_034091795.1 of Suipraeoptans intestinalis. Classification (NCBI taxonomy): domain Bacteria; kingdom Bacillati; phylum Bacillota; class Clostridia; order Lachnospirales; family Lachnospiraceae; genus Suipraeoptans; species Suipraeoptans intestinalis. Next base: position 89,806 of record NZ_JAXFXH010000008.1, read on the forward strand.
ATGCTTCAAAGACTTGCATCCCTCTGCCCGGAGTTTATTAAGTTGATGGATGAGATTCATAATAATCGCGGACATAGTGGAAAAATGGATTTTAAGGACAGAAAGCTTGATTATACGAAAAAACATATAGATTCTGCAATTAACAGTTTGCTGGATGTAATGTTTGAGAAGGGAATTTTGTAGGTTTTTAGATATGGCGTATTCATTTTGAATGATATCATATTTCTACAAGGAGGAGAGATAGATGGGAAAAGGTAGAAGGAACAACCCCACAGTAAACGCCAAAAAGGAGAACGTTGACAAGCTGATGGAAAAAGTAAAAGCGGCGAAAGTAAAAAGTGCAGAAGAACAGTGGAAAGAACTCCTTGCAAGGATGTCGGAAGAAGAAGCTAAGCTATTCATTGAAAAACTGGATGTAGCAACTAAAGAAGCTGAGTTTTCCGAGCGTGAGAAGGCAATAAAGGAGATTCAGGATACTTTCGGCGCAATCGAGGCCGAACTTGATAGGCGTGATGGTGAGCAAAATAATTTGCAGGAAGATTTAGATAGCAGGGAAAGTTCTGTACAGACCAGAGAGAGCTCTGTAAGCAAGCGCGAGAAAGACGCTGATAAGAAAGATATGGATCTTATGAAGCGTGAAAGATCGATCATTGAACGTGAGACGAATGCAGAAAATGAATTTGCAATCCAGAACAGAAAAGCTTTGGAGGCTCTGAGAAAGCGCAAAGAGGAGCTTGATGCGGAAATTCTGGCTTTAGAGAAGAAAAAAATAGATAAGGAAGATGAACTAGAACAGTTTATAGAAGATTTACGTAAAAAGAAGCTGGAAACGCTTGATTCCGAAATTGAAAGAATAGAAAAAGAACGCAGGGCGGCAGCGCAGGCTGAAGCAGACCAAATAGTGGCGACAGCTAAAGCAGTAGTAGATTCTCAGCACAAGAGTATCTCAGATGAATTGGAAGCCTTAAAAAAGAGAGCGGAAGCCCTTGATAAACAGAAAAATGAACAGGATTCCAGAGAAGAGCAGCTTACCACAAGAGAAATGAACTTGCAGTTCGGAGAAGAGGAATTAAAAGCAGAGCAGGATGATATTCCGACGCAGATTCAGATTGGAGTTGAAAAAAAGGCTGGAGCATTGCAAATTGAACTCAATCAAGTGAAGAAGGATAAAGATCATCTGAAAAAGCGCCTTGAAGAATGTGAAAGAAAACTAGGAGAATACCAGGATCAGGAGAGAGAAGCTGATGGCATGACTATGGCAGAGCTTCTTGATAAAATAGCGTTTTATAAGCAGGAAATAGACCGGCTTAATAAGGAGTTGAGCTCTAGACCAGATGAAGTACTCCACGCTGAATATAAGATAAAAGCGGAGAAGTACGATGAGCTGGACACAAAGTATATAAGGCTGTTAGAGGATCACAAGGACCTTGAAAGACAGCAAGCACAGTGGATGCTTACGACCAGCCAGCTGGAGACCGAAAGAGAAAAGTGTTTAATTGCTGAAAAGAGACGTGAGGCCCTTCAGGCTTCTATTGAGAAGTATGAACAGGAAGTTAATAGATTCAGAAGCTTATATGAGCAACCCAAGGAATTGGCAGGACGTTTGGAATCAATTGAGACACCGTATTTTACAAGAAGAGAGCCGGCGGTAATTGGTATTACTGAGACAGAATGGCTTGATAAAATTTGCTCTAACTGCGAAGAAGCAGGAATTAAATTCAATAAAAGGCTGCTGTATTCGTTCCATACAGCTCTGAAGACTGCAGATTGGTCTCCGATTACCGTACTTGCTGGAGTCAGCGGTACCGGTAAATCCCTCTTGCCTGAATATTATTGTAGATTCGGCGGAATATACTTCATGTCGATGGCTGTTCAGCCTGATTGGGATAGCCCGCAGTCACTTTTTGGATACTTCAATTCCGTCGACAATAGATTTAATGCCACTACTTTGATTAGGGCGATGGTACAGTTTAGTAGTGCTGCTAATCAAGTCGGTAAAGAATCCAATCTTTCTGACTCTATGTTTATTGTTTTGTTAGATGAAATGAACCTTGCTCATGTTGAATTGTATTTTAGTGATATGTTGAGCAAGCTGGAGAGAAGAAGGAACAGTAATGATGAGATTGATGTTGAAATTGATCTCGGTGCAGGAATGCCTAAGTATCCTCTTGAGTTAAACGATAATATTCTGTGGGTTGGCACAATGAATGAGGATGAAACGACCAAGGCTCTTTCTGACAAGGTGTTAGATCGTGGTAATTTGCTCAGCTTTCCGAGGCCAAAAGAGTTTATCAGAAGAGCAAAGGCAAATAGCGTAGAAGCTGCAGCAATGCTTAAAAAATCTAAGTGGCAAGAATGGCTTAGCAATAATGTTATAGAGGAAACGCAATTTTTTGAGAGAATCGACAAATATAAGAAGGGGCTTGAGGCTATAAACGAAGCAATGGAGTTTGCAGGAAGAGCACTTGGACATCGTGTATGGCAATCTGTAGAAAACTATATGGCGAATCATCCAAAGGTTATTATGGCTGTGCGAGCTGAGGACTTTGATGGGGCTGTATGTGATATTGCAATGCAAAAAGCATTTGAAGAAGCACTCGTTCACAAGGTTATGCCTAAACTTCGCGGTATTGAAACTGATGGAGAAACAAAGATTCAGTGCATTGATAAAATCGAGACAGTTTTATTTGGTTCAAATGGCAAGGATGGACTTGCTCTGGGACTTTTGGCAGATTTCAACCATGCTAAAACAAATGCATATGAGACATTTATCTGGAGCAGCGCTAAGTATCTTGAGATAAAGGAGTGATAACTTATGGCACCAGAGCTTGGTGATATAAGACAAATAGAACAACTTGCCGCCAACGAAGCTCCTTCGAAAGAAGGGGCTTGGTGGATTATGCTCCAAACAGCTGAAAGCATCTGCAATTGTGCAAGTCTAAGAGATCCGGTTAATAATGCTTACCTTCCGGAGTTTTGGACAGATGCTATGGCTGGAGTAGAGCCTGTTTTAGATTCTGAATCAACAAGACCACTTCCTTACGATGATTTAATGCAAATGGTTACATTTTGCGGTGATCAGTTGCAAAGCGTAGTGGAGGATCCGAGACATAACATTGTAAAAGTAGACACGATGCTTATGCCATATAGGGTAAAAAATACAGGATCTAAAACAATGAACTGGCTTGGAAGACAGCCCGGAAAAACAATAAAAGAAAAACTTGCCGGTAAGAATAAAATGCTTACTCAGGTTAATGAATATAGCTATGATATTCGTGAAAACCAAGTTGCGATGATGCTCTTCCGACAGATGATGAGAAGAGTTTCGGATAGGATTAACTTTGGGATAAAAGCTAATGGATATGATTCTTTTGAAAATGAGCAGATTCATCAGTTACAACGGATAAAAAAGCTATTAAGGAATTCTCCGATTTCAGATGTTGAACCACAGAACCATAGTCAGGCAAATAATGTGCTCTTGTCAGATAAGAATTATTCAATTATTTGGAGGGCCTATCTTAATATGGCCAAATACGACACGCATTTGGAAAATAATTGGAAGAAAGCATTGGAATTATATGTTAAGGCAGTTTTTTTGTCTATAAATGCAGAGCTTCTTTCATATAAAGATGTGTGTGTTGTTGAAAGCCGGAATAATTTTGAAGGTATTAAAAATTTACACACCTCGTATATTGTTGGTTATCAGTGGCGCATTCCTTATGTCGTTGATGTATCCTACTGTGAGAAAAGCATATCTCTGGATGTATATGATGCTCCTTTGGATGGTACAGAGAATTGCGAGTCTGAAATGCATATTAAGCTTACTGCAAAGGAAATTGGAAAAGCAGAAAACTATGAGGGGAGGCGGGGAACTCCGCTTAACTGGACTATAGACGACGGAAACAAAGTTCAAATCACACTTTATGCTGACTTATCCGGAATTAGAGAAATCAATAGTTTCTTAACAAGTAGAATATTCTCGTTTGCTCAGATCGAAACTGAAAAGAGAGATGTTTCAATAGAACATATTATGGGCTCTGCTGCATACGATATTATTGCAGGTGGTGATCAACTCGGAATTGAAGATGATGAGAATCCAACAATACCAGTATGGGGATCAAGATATGCAGTAGCCTATACGAATGAACAAGGTGTAAAGACTTTCTATCCTGGAGGTAATAGTGCTGTTCATTATAATTCCGATGATATTGTTATTGTTAGTGATGCCGTTAATGAACAGAATAACGAAGGGCTTAAAGCTGCACTGAATGAGATACATAACAGGATAATTCTTGATCGAGATGATTATTTCTTTTATCTGGTTCCTGATTCGCTGGAAGAAATATTGCAGAAAAACCTTAAGCAATGTGTTAGGTCCTGGTTTAGCAGAACCTTTCCTATATGGCGCAGTGTGGCAGCGTTAACATATTGGCTTGAGAGCCCGGATTATAAGTTTGAAGACGATAGCGTTTTTGCATATATAGATCTGGTGGGAGATACCGCCACTGCTGGAATGTTAACAATACATTCAGAGAAGGTTCTAAAGGCTCAAGTTTGCAATCACTTTCCGCCATTTCCACAAGTAGAAGAAGGAGATGATATCACAGAAGATGCTTTTTGCAGACAATATGTAACTTCTTATGCTGATAAATATGGATTTGATGTGCCTGAAGATGTTAAGGATAATTTGATACGTTCAGGAAGTATTAAAGCTCTTATGCTTAAAGATAGCTATGCCAATCAGTTTGTGGAAATTTCGGGTCGTACTTCTGTCTATCAGATTACTTATGATAAGGATTTGATAAGCGAATGCATGGATTCGTGGTTGGTTGGAATAAGAAAGTTCTGGAGAATAATGCACCAGAGATTTGATAGAAAACCAAATCATGTATTGTTTCTGTCTGATATATTGATAAATCTGCTTTATCAGTTGGAAAGAGAGAATGATCTTTATTCGGTTTTTGATGAAGATGAACAGGAAAATCTATACTTATACCAGAGCTCAAGTGATTTGATATTAAAAGGGGCATTGGCATATAAGGAAAGACTTAATAGACATCTTCCTACATGGACGGAGTATTTACCTCATCTTAGTTTGGAGGTTATAAAGGATGGAGATTATGCCGAACTGGAGCTGATAGGTGATGATGTTTCGTTTGATGTTATGGGTGATGACAACGAACATGTGGTAGAGGAGAAGCTTGTGCTTAAGGCAAACGAAAAAGAGTTCAGTTTTCCGTTGGTCAAACAAGATATTAGCCGAAGATCAACTATGATCGATGCATATATATCAGATAAGAGCTTTCCGCTGGATCACGATGTCGTTGTAAGACTTTTTGTAAAATATCGATATGGGTTTGATAACAGTTATGAACTGACACTGAGGCCAGATAATAGCAGAGAGACAGCATTTAAAGAGATAATTGTTGAATGGGCTAATACTGACAGAAAAGCAGATGTTCTGAATATATGGCCGCCTGCGACGAATAGACTTGAAGATAATATTGTTCTTATGGCTATAGATGAGGCGAGAGACAGCTTTAGTAAGATACAATTCAGCATCGAGAAACATATGGTGAATTATTATGGCCACAATGACAAGTCATACCCGATTAAACAGACAGATCAATTCCTGAATAGAAATATATTCAAGCTTAGAAACATTGTTCTAAGCGACTTGCCTGAAGCCAAGGATTTTATGGAATGGTTTGTCGGTACCTCGCTGTATAAATATATCGGCCAGATATCGGGCATTTTCAAACACCAGGATATTCCGGACAGCTTTTTCGAAGATAACGCTGGTTCTCAGATGAGTTACTTTATGGGAGACTGTCTTCAGGTAATGTTTTCGATTGGCAGTTATACTCCAAAAGTTATTCAGGATAGTTTTGTGAAACGCTATTTTGACTTCGATGACAAATCACGTATGAAAGCAATGATTGATATGTTGCTACGAAATGGAAATAATCACGCTGCTATCGGAGTGATAATTGATGAGATTCGAGATTCGAAAGACCAGGACACCTACAGTGTTAGGATGTATTCTTTAGTGAGAGAACTTGGAAGGATGTGCTGCTTTGATTCGGAATTGATATATGACTTTTATGATGTTGATCAATCATTCATGTATGAGATGATGAACTACATTATTTCCGGTATAAGAAGAATGCTGACAAGATGTGAGAAAAAAGGTGATGCATACATGCCGGACAGAAAAGCCGTGAAAATGTATATATCATATATGGTTGCGTTACTTAGCTTCCTACGTCTCAGAGATCCTGGAAGAACGGATGGTTTTACTCTATTATCTGTTGGTAGCGACGATTCGAAAAAGCTTGCACGTGAAATACGTGAGCTGGATGACTATATGAGCAGAGAACGGCCGATAAGTCCGACGATAAGGTTCAAGCTTAATAAGCCAGAGGCACTTTCGAAAATGAGCGATTTGTCATATGCGCTTGATCTATATTTAAATGGTGATAAGAGAGCGGCCTCTATTGAGGTTGTAGGAGTTGATGAGGATGATTGATGAATGAAAATGGTACCAGATGAAGCAATGACGCATAATGGAAGATTTCATACTGATGATGTCTTTTCGGCAGCGTTGTTGAGGATAATGAATCCTAAGATTAAAATTGTAAGAAGATCTGCTGTTCCCCAAGGGTATACTGGGTTAGTCTTTGATCTAGGAGAGGGTGAATATGATCATCACGGGGATAGAAGGCAATACAGGGAAAATGGCATTCAATATGCTTCGTTTGGGCTTCTGTGGAAACAGTATGGAAGTACGCTTGTAAGTGAAAAAGAAGCTCGGATTTTTGATGAGACTTTTGTTCAACCATTGGATCAACAGGATAATAATGGTGGGACGAATATGCTGTGCAGAGCAATTACACAGGCTAATCCTAAATGGGATGAAGAAGAGGATGCTGATGCTTGCTTTTTCAAAGCAGTTGATTTTGCCCAGTTTATTCTTGAAAATGAGATCAAGAGTATGCATAGCACAGAACATGCAGAAGAAACTGTACTTAGGTGTTTAAAACATCAACAGAACGGGATTGTTGTTTTGCCTAAAGGTATGCCGTGGAAGGCATTATTGATTCCGTCAGAAGCATTATATGCGGTATATCCTTCCCCGAGAGGCGGATATAATGCACAAGCCGTTCCTTGCTCCATAGATTCGCAGGAGTGTAAGAGACCTTTTCCTATAGAGTGGAGAGGGAAAAAGGAAGAATTATCGACGGTTGCCGGAGTCGGGGATTTGACCTTCTGCCATATACATGGATATCTGTTAGGGGCAAAGAGTGAGAAAGCCGCAATTGATGCATGCCAAAAATCAATAGGATGGAACAAATAATAATGAGTCGGGGGTGGATGAGATGATTACATACTCTACGCAGTTTCCTGTGAAGGAAAGCTTTGATAAAAAAACATTTGTTGAGTTTGTCATTAAATGGAATCAGGGGAGCAAGTATGACAAATTTGACAATATTGAGTGGGATGGAGAGTCTTATTCAGTTCAGTGGGAAGAGACTGGTAAAATATTAGTTATTGATGAATTGGCTCATAAAGGTGTGGTTGCTTCCAGATTGCAAAAGGAAGATGAGTATGGTCTTTGGAAAACCGATTTTATCTTAAACTATGTTCAAAAGTATATTACTGTGAGAGTGGCATTGGAGACTACGGAGTTTACGACCGATTTTTATCCCACTTATTATCCTCCGTTTTTTGTGAAACAGATAATTTATTGGGAGTATTCTGGTATAGATGCCGATGTTCCTGTGGGAAAAGATGCTTGTGTGTTGGATGAATATAAATATTGTATTGATGGTATAGTAAATGGAGAAGCTGTCTGTGCTCTTCCGATAGTGCTTATTTCTAAAAAAGAAGATGGTGAGTTACCTGTTGATGTGTCTGATCTTGCCTTTAAGCTTCAGGGGGTTGCTCATGTGATATTTGAAGGTGACGATGCTGTTTTGGGCACATATTCAAAACAACTGGATTGCGACGGAAGTAAAGGTACAGCTATTATTCTATATCCCAACAAGAATATGAAGAGAAGAGTGATTAATTTGTCCGGGGCAAGTAATGAGAATCCTGAACAGATAATGACTAGGATTATCAATTCGGTTTATGAATACTCGAATCAAGTTATGCGTATAGATATTGACACTTGGGAAGGTATTCAGAATGAAAAACTGCATTTTCAGAACGGGACATTATTATCTGGTCGTAAGATACTCGAAGAAGAAAATGCAGAACTATATGAAGTTTTTGAAGAGCAGTTAAGCAGAACTGAGGCTGCAAACCAAGACTTAAATAAAGAAATACAAAGATTGACCGTTGAAAATCAGGCTTTAAGGATGCGACTAGCCTCTAAAGATCAACAACCTTTGATTTTCATGGGGGAGGAAGTAAATTTTTATGAAGGTGAGATTAGAGAGATAATACTTGAAATACTTGAGGATTATCTTCGAAATGTAAAAAAAGATACACGAAGAGAACATATTGTAACGGACTTACTTGAGAATAATACATATGAACATATTCCGGCAAAGCGGCGAGAACAGATTAAGACTGCTTTAAAAGGATACAAATCTTTGGGAGGATCTCTTCGTAGTATTTTGGAAAGCTTGGGATTTGTCATTACAGATGACGGAAAACATTACAAATGGACTTACTTTGGAGATCACAGGTATTCTGCCACAATGGCAAAAACAAGCAGCGATAATCGTGCGGGAATGAATATGGCTTCTCTGATAGACAATCTGATGCTTTGAAGAAGGAAATACAGAATTAGAAGGCTGGCAAATTAAAAATGCCAGTCTTCTTTTTTTGTAGGTTTTTTAGAAAAGCGTCAGAGCAGATAGGGGTATATTTACATCATCAACAATAACAGTACGGATTGAAAGGAGCCGGAGCTGGTATCAGAAACCATAGTTTAAATCACTAATCATAATCAAGGAGGATTCGCGATGGATCAGATTATTAAGAAGGTAGCAGGTTTAGGTGTACCGGGACTGGTATTTTTAGTAGCAATTGAACTTACTGGATTAGCTGGAGCAGCTGCTCTTACGGCAGCACTCGCAGCACTGGGACCGGGGGGAATTGTTGGAGGCGTAATGACCTTGTGTGTTCTTGGTTTGATCGCCGACGGTATTGCTGAATACGGATTTGATGCAATTGCTAAGGGGGTTATCCGTGAACTGTATTGCAGGGGAGAATCAAAGGAAAGCATTAAGGCTAAGGTAAGCAAGTACCCTGTTTCATCCAAGCTGAAGAGTAATCTCTATGATGTTGTTGATAAGTTCGCATGAAGGAATCCCCAAGCGGCTGGAGAAGAAGTATTCTCCTCCGGCCGCTCTAAAAATCATCATAAAGAATAAATGGAGAAAGTGAGCATTAACACTTGACATTTTCCTCGGCTATCAAAAAAATGAAATAACATTGTATTTGAGCCCTGGTTGGTGTATAATATAACGTGCTAATTTGGGGCTCTTATAGCTTAGAAAGGAGCCTTAAATGGGAAAAGATCTCAAAGGAAAGGAGATCGGAGCAGGAATCGTTCAGCAACCTAACGGGACTTACTTCGCTAGATTTGTTGATAAATTTGGGAAGCGCAGAACGAAAAGATCCAAGAAACTTCAAGAGGTAAAACAGTGGCTTGCTGATGCTACATACATAGACTAACACAGTGACCTCGACCAGGCAACGGATATGCTCGTTGATGCCTGGTTCGATTATTGGATAGGGATAAAAAAGCAGACAGTGAGACCTAATACGGTCAGAAACTATTCGGAACGGTATGAGCGTAATATCAAGGGTGTTATAGGCAATAAACTCTTAACGGATGTAAAGCCTATTCATTGTCAGAAGATTTTTTCGGATATGGCTGATGAGGGCTATAAGACGACTAACATATATCAGACGCGGATTGCTCTTTATAACATGTTTGAGTTCGCCAGAGAGAATGATGTACTTATTGCGAATCCATGCAAGAAGTCGTTAAAGAGCGATATGGGAAAGCCTTCAGATAAAAAAGAAGCTCTTACGATAGACGTTCGGAAAAAGTTCTTAGAAGCTGTGGTTGGCTACAGCTATGAGAATCAGTACCGCTTCGTGTTGCAGACCGGACTTCGTACAGGTGAGCTTATAGGACTTAAGTGGAGCGACATCGACTTCGAAAATCGTACTATGAAGATCGAAAGGACGATGGAATATCGCTACAAGGTAGGTGAGTGGAGAGTTGGTCCACCTAAGAGCAAATCCGGCTACCGTACAATTCCTCTTACAGACGAAGCAATTCGTATTCTTGAAAACCAGAGATCAAAGAATAAGAGCTTAAAGCTCGTACCGATGGAATGGAAAGATATTGTCTTTCTTTGCAGAAAGGGAACGCCGGTCAAGAACAGTACTTATGATACAGGACTTTTTAAGTATTGTGACCGTGTAGGTATTCCGAGATTTTCGATGCATGTACTCAGACATACTTTTGCGACAAGATGCATTGAAGGTGGAATGAAGCCCAAGACTCTGCAGAAGATTTTAGGTCATTCCAACATTGGTATTACCATGAATCTGTATGTTCATATTACAGAGGATGAAAAACATAGAGAAATTGACTTAGTGGCTGACGCGTTAAAAGTGGTATAAAACTTGATGCGAAATTCATCTCCGTGGTACTCGATGTGGTACTCGGTTAAAAACACGAATCGCGGAAAGCCAGTAAAATAAAGGAAAAATGAAGGAGATGAATATATTATGAAATTAGGAATCGTAGGACTGCCAAATGTGGGAAAAAGCACGTTGTTTAATTCTCTGACGAAGGCGGGTGCGGAATCTGCCAACTATCCTTTTTGTACCATAGACCCGAATGTAGGGGTAGTAACCGTTCCGGATGAACGTCTGGAGGTCTTGGGGGAGATGTATCACACCAAAAAGATTGTTCCTGCCGCAATTGAATTTGTGGATATTGCAGGGCTGGTGAAGGGAGCGTCCAAAGGAGAAGGACTGGGGAACCAGTTTCTGGCAAACATCCGGGAGGTGGACGCCATCGTACATGTGGTCCGCTGTTTTGAGGATGACAATATTGTCCATGTAGACGGAAGCGTTCAGCCGCTCCGGGATATTGAGACCATTAATCTAGAGCTACTTTTTTCGGATCTGGAGATTCTGGAGCGAAGGATCGCAAAGACTGCCAAGTCGGCAAGAAACGACAAGGGGGCAGCCAAAGAGTTGGCACTTTTGGAGAAGATAAAAGCACATCTGGAGGAAAACCAGATGGCCAAGACGTTTTCCGGTTTTGAGGATGAGGAGGAAGAAGCCTGGTTTTCCAGCTATAACCTGTTGACAGGAAAGCCGGTGATCTACGCAGCCAACGTCTCCGAGGAAGAACTGGCGGATGATGGAAATGGCAACGAGAAAGTCCAGGCAGTGCGGGAATATGCAAAGACAGAGCACAGCGAGGTGTTTGTAGTATGCGCACAGATCGAGCAGGAGATTGCCGAGCTGGACGAAGAAGAGAAAAAGATGTTCCTGGAGGATCTGGGACTGGAGGCTTCCGGGCTGGAAAAGCTGATCCAGGCAAGCTACCGCCTTTTGGGATTGATCAGCTACCTGACGGCAGGAGAGCCGGAAGTACGGGCATGGACGATCACGAAGGGGATGAAGGCTCCTCAGGCGGCCGGAAAGATCCATTCGGATTTTGAGAGAGGATTCATCCGTGCAGAGGTGGTTTCTTACGAAGATCTGATGGCATCGGGAACCTATGCGGCAGCCAAGGAGAAAGGGCTGGTCCGCCTGGAGGGGAAAGAGTACGTTGTGAAAGACGGAGACATTATGCTGTTCCGCTTTAATGTGTAGAAAAGCCGGCAGAGGGAAACCCGAAGTGTCCGGTCTGTATCGTAACCCCGACAGAGGAAGGCGCTGAAGCTTCCATCCTATCTGCAGACGAGGCAGAGGAAGGGACCGGAGATCCCGTCTGTAGTTACGGTATAGAAAGAAGAAAGACAGAGGTTGGAATATATGGAAAACAGTATTGCATTTCCCAATCTGGGGATTTTGCTGAAATCGGTGGGCAGCCACATTTCCATCAAAGGATTTGAGATCGCTTATTACGGAATCCTGATCGGGATCGGGATTTTTGCAGGAATCCTGATTGCCGTAAGAGAAGCAAAGCGATCCGGGCAGGATCCGGAGATGATCTACGATCTGGCTATCTACGGAGTGATCTGTTCCATTGTGGGAGCGAGGATATATTATGTGGCGTTTTCCTGGGAGGACTATAAGGGAGATCTTTTGAGCATCCTGAATATCCGCCAGGGGGGGCTGGCCATCTATGGGGGGATCCTAGGAGCGGTTCTGACTATTTTTGTATATAGCCGGATCAAAAAATTGTCCCCTTTCATTCTTTTGGATCTGGTGGCTCCGGGACTTGCCGCAGGGCAGATGATCGGGCGCTGGGGAAATTTTTTTAACAGAGAAGCATTTGGAGAATACACGGACAACCTGTTTGCCATGCGGCTTCCCCTTGCAGCGGTAAGGAGCGGTGATGTGACAGAGATGATGCGCCGACACCTTACGGAGGCGGACGGGATTTCCTTTATTCAGGTGCACCCCACATTTTTTTATGAATCCTGCTGGTGTCTGCTGCTTCTTTTGTGTTTGCTCTGGTATGACAGAAAAAAAAGATTTGACGGGGAAGTCTTCCTTTTCTATCTGATGGGATACGGCGCCGGAAGGGCCTGGATCGAGGGACTGCGGACGGATCAGCTGAGATGGCCGGGTACAGACATTGCAGTGTCTCAGGTGCTGGCAATCATCATGATCCTTCTGGCTGCGGGATGGATCTGTATCAAACGAAATCGCTTGACAAAAGGGAACAAATCAGCTACCATTTCTAAAACAGTAAAAGGCACAGGCGAAGAAGAGAACAAGTAGCAAAGCTGACACCCCAACAGAGAGCTGCCGGCCGGTGAGAGGCGCAGGAAAGACGGTTTTGTGAATACATCTTGGAGCCCTGCACCGAAGTACAGTAGGCTGCAGCGCAGACATGCGTTATCATGTGGGACTGATGTTATGCGTCCATGAGGCCGGCTTTGCCGGTGAATAAAGGTGGTACCACGGGAGTTTCTCGTCCTTATCTTCGGATAGGGGCGTTTTTTATTTCACAGAAAGTTGCGTCCTGTGAAATAAAAGATGCTCCGGCAGGAGCCCGCTGCGCCGGCATGAAGACATGCACAAAAGCGACCTGCCGCAAGGGGAGCGTTCTGCGAGGTGGGATTTTTGGTGAAAAAAGAAACTGTCGGAAGTTGGTTTGGCGACAGAACAGATGGAAGGGCAGAAAGCCTGAAAAAATTTATGCCCAGGGAGAACGCAGGAAGAGCCGAAAAAGAGAAACAGGAAAACGAAGAAACAAAAAGGGAAAAAGATAGAGGAGGAAAAACATGGGTATTTATGAAGAATTACAGGAACGAGGATTGATCGCACAGGTAACGGATGAAGAAGAAATCAGAGAGCTGGTCAATGCAGGGAAAGCTACTTTTTATATTGGGTTTGACCCGACGGCAGACAGCCTTCACGTAGGGCATTTTATGGCGCTTTGCTTGATGAAACGGCTGCAAGAGGCAGGGAATAAGCCGATTGCCCTGATCGGAGGCGGAACCGGCTATATCGGAGATCCGTCGGGACGTACCGATATGAGAAGCATGATGACGCCGGAGATCATCGAACACAACTGCAACTGTTTTAAAGAGCAGATGAGTAAATTCATTGATTTTTCAGAGGGAAAAGCACTCATGGTCAACAATGCCGACTGGCTTTTGGATCTGAATTATGTGGAAATGCTGAGAGAGGTGGGTCCTCATTTTTCTGTTAACCGGATGCTGACGGCAGAATGTTACAAGCAGAGAATGGAAAAAGGTTTAAGCTTCCTGGAGTTTAACTACATGATCATGCAGAGCTATGATTTTTACAGACTGTTTTGTGATTACGGATGTAATCTCCAATTTGGAGGAGACGACCAGTGGAGCAATATGCTGGGGGGAACGGAACTGATCCGCCGGAAGCTGGGAAAGAATGCGGCAGCTATGACCATCACGCTTTTACTGAATTCAGAAGGAAAGAAAATGGGCAAGACCCAGAGCGGCGCCGTATGGCTGGATCCCAATAAGACTTCTCCCTTTGAGTTTTATCAGTACTGGAGGAATGTGGCGGATGCAGATGTATTGAAATGTATCCGGATGCTGACCTTCCTTCCTCTGGAAGAGATCCGTCAGATGGAGACCTGGGAAGGAGCAAGACTGAACGAGGCAAAAGAAATCCTTGCCTTTGAACTGACAAAGCTGGTGCATGGGGAAGAAGAGGCAAAAAAAGCACAGGAGGCAGCAAAAGCCCTGTTTAGCCAGGGGGCGGCCGCCGACATGCCCAAAACAGAACTTACAGCAGAAGATCTGTCAGAGGGGAAAGTAGATATTCTGACAATCCTTGTAAAAAGCGGACTGGTACCGTCAAAGTCAGAAGCCAGAAGAGCTGTGCAGCAAGGTGGAGTATCTGTTGACGGAGAAAAGGTGGAAGATATCTACCGGACCTTTTCGGCGGAAGAACTGAAGGGAGAAGGATTTGTCCTGAAAAGAGGCAAGAAGAACTTCCGAAGAATCGTTTTGGCATAACGATTTCGCAAAGAAAATCGCAAGATATGGGCGGAAGGTACGAAAGTAAATTTTTTCTTGAAGAATCATTAGATTTCCTGTATGATATAAAAGATATAGAAAGTTGGGGGGATACCCAAACAGGTAGGAGGAAAAATATGAAAAAAATCGTAAGTATTGTAGCAGTGGTTTGCCTTGCATTGGGCCTGGCTGCGTGTGGAGCAAAAGTAAAAGAAGAAAAGGGAGTAGCCGTTCTGACCATGGAACAGGAAGCCCTGAAAACAACCATGACTCTGGATGCAAAAGGGGATACGGTAACAAGGATCACACAGGATTCTGTGATTTCAACAGCAAACCTGACGGAAGAACAGATCCAGATGGTACTGACAGCTTCCGAACAGGCAAAGAGCAGCTATGCAGAGATTAAGGGAATTGAATATTCTCTGGAGCAGAAGGACGGCGAGATCGTAGAGAAGATCGTGATTCCGACAGATAAGGACACGTTGCAGGCAGTTATCAAGGCGGGGCTTCTGCCAGTGACAGACAGCAAAGCAGAGAAATTGTCTGTAAAAGAAACGAAAAAGGCGCTGGAAGCGGCCGGATGGAAAGTTGAAAAATAAGAGGACATCAGGGAGTCAGGCTTTTGAGCAGGGCTCCCTTTTTGCGTGTACCGGAGAGACGAGGCAGAAAAAATCTCTGTAAAGTGAGGGGATATGCAAAGAAATCTACGGAAAATGTATAAAGAAAATCTGCAAAAATCTTGACAATGAACAAATCCTATAATATACTGAATCGGTATGACGAAATAGGAAACAGCACGAAGCCAAAGCCCCGGAGTCTTGCTGATTTCAATAAGTATGGATTAGAAAACATGAATGATTCACAGGAGGTACACCAATGAAAACTTATATGGCAAATCCAGATAAGATTGAAAGAAAATGGTATGTAGTGGACGCTACGGGACATACATTAGGACGCTTGGCATCGGAAGTAGCAAAAGTGCTTAGAGGAAAAAACAAACCGGAATTTACCCCGCACGTAGACACAGGTGATTACGTGATCGTAGTAAATGCTGAAAAGATCCAGGTAACAGGAAAGAAACTGAACCAGAAGATCTACTATCATCACTCAGACTATGTGGGAGGAATGAAAGAGACTACATTGGCAGAGATGATGGCAAAGAAGCCGGAAAAGGTAATTGAATTGGCAGTGAAGGGTATGCTTCCAAAAGGACCTTTGGGAAGAGCGATGATAAAGAAGCTTCATGTATATGCGGGAGCAGAGCATGCACAGCAGGCGCAGAAACCAGAAGAGTTGAAATTTTAAGGAAAAGGTTGAAGGGAGGATATTACAGTGGCTAACGCAAGATTTTACGGAACAGGAAGAAGAAAAAAATCAGTTGCAAGAGTATATTTAGTACCGGGAACTGGAAATATTACAATTAACAAGAGAAGCATTGATGAATATCTTGGATTAGAAACATTGAAGGTTGTAGTTCGTCAGCCGTTGACAGCAACAGAGACAGAAGGCAAGTTTGATGTGATCGTCAATGTAAAGGGCGGCGGATACACAGGACAGGCAGGTGCGATCCGTCACGGTATCGCAAGAGCTTTGCTTCAGGCAGACGGAGATTACAGACCTGTACTGAAAAAAGCAGGCTATCTGACACGTGATCCGAGAATGAAAGAACGTAAGAAATACGGTCTCAAGGCAGCGAGACGTGCTCCACAGTTCAGCAAGCGTTAATCGAGACTTGGAAGACTTAAAAAACCCTGGAAAATCAACAGTTTCCAGGGTTTTTTCTTGCCCAAAAGTTCTGCTGTCATGTGTCATCATCTGTTGCTATTTGCAATTAAAATCGGTGTCAACAAGTGGGAAATTTATGAGGGTCGATTTTTGGTTGCGTCACAGACAAAAATAAGCCACCTGTTATACAGAAAACATTTCTTTTAATAACTGCCAAATATTATGGACAGTTAAGGTTCTTTCTTCCCTCTTGTCCAGCATCCTGTCCAGTTTTTTCATCCATAAGAACATCAGCGTCTGTTTCCTTTTTTGCTTGCATTTTTTGTCATCCTAAAAAACACTGCCTCGTATTGTTTCAACATTCAGCACTAAGCAAAAAATCCGCCAAGTGTACGATTTTTACCCCGTTGACATTCCCTGTGGCCAATTCGTCCAATGTCACAACATATTTAGGGTAGTGATCTTTGATTTCAAGGAGATTAGCGATTTCCCGGTCAGATTCCTCCGGCAGCCTGCGGCATACCTGTACATAGATGCGTTCATCTCGCTGCACCGCCACAAAATCAATTTCCTTCGTTTCGTTCTTTCCAATATAGACTTCATAACCTCGACGCCGCAGCTCAAAATATACGATGTTCTCTAGCATAGCCGCGATGGACTTTGGATTAAATCCCATGATGCAGTATTTTAAGGACGCATCTGCCAGATAGAATTTTTCCTGGGTTTTCAGTACAGATTTTCCCTGCAAATCATACCGTTGGCAACGATAGATCACAAACGCTTTTTCCAGCCAGGTCAGATAGTTATAAACCGCCTCCACCGACAGGGAACGCCCCTCGCTCTTGAGAAACTTCGCAATGGCATTGGCTGAAAAGGTTTTGCCCACATTTTCCACGATATACTTTACAACACGGTTAAATAAATCAAAATTCGTAATGTTGTGCCGTTTTGTAATATCGTTCGTAATAACAGAGTTATAAATACCCTCCACGATCTGATAGACAGAGCGTTCGTCAAAGTTGCTCAGTGCCACAATGGGAAAACCGCCCAACCGAAGATATTCGTTTAACAATTCCTTTGGAGAACGGGAATCTGATTTTTTGAATTCCAAATACTCAGTAAAAGATAACGTATATACCGGAATGGAAATGTATCGCCCCGTCAAGTAGGTTGATATTTCGCTGGACATCAGCTTGGAATTGGAGCCGGTCACATAAATATCGGTGTTTGCATTCTCCAACAGACTATTGACCGCTTTTTCCCAATCGTCGATTTCTTGTACCTCATCTAGCAAAAGGTAGTAACGCCCTTCGCCGGTCATTTGCCCCTTTATACCGTCATACATATCTTTGTCGGTCATGCCATCATTAAAATCCTCCGACGTATATCGCATACTGATAATATGGTCTGCGGCAATCCCACTTTCCAGCAGATCCTCCCGCAGCATATCTAAAATTGTGGATTTGCCGCAGCGCCGGATTCCCGCTAATATCTTCACAAGCGGAACATCCCGATAGGTTTTCAGCATATTCA
Source organism: Suipraeoptans intestinalis (assembly GCF_034091795.1). Lineage (NCBI taxonomy): Bacteria > Bacillati > Bacillota > Clostridia > Lachnospirales > Lachnospiraceae > Suipraeoptans > Suipraeoptans intestinalis. The sequence goes on from NZ_JAXFXH010000008.1 coordinate 107,733, forward strand.
TATAGTTTGATCGGATAATCATATCACTCGCCTCCTTATCCTTAGTATATAGAAAAAATCCAGAAATATCAAAGGTTTTTACTATCAATCCGTAAAAACTTATTGCATATCAAAACTTTTTTGTATTGGGACATTTAGATGTGCAAAAACAGGATACATCCATCTTGTTACAGGACATGTAGTTGGACTTGATACGGAAACAAGGGGAGCTCGAAGAAAGCTGCTTTCAATGGCAGGTTTTTGATACAGAACGGACGGGTGGAAACTACCCGCAAAAGACGAGAGCAACCAGAAAATATAGTGCGTCCTGACGCTCAGAGCTCACTTCAGTGGGTTTCAGTGAGTATTAGTTAATCTGAATGAGAGATTTGCCAACGATTACTTGACAGTAAACAGAGTATAACCATTATTGGATCTCTGTTAGCACTAATTGCTTGTGTTCTGAATTTTATTGTATAAAGGTATTGTGCTTCGTCTTCGTACGAAAAATTGTATATCAATACCTGTGGCATAGAGGGAAAGTTACTGAAGGAAAGATGAAATGCTTTGCTGATGCAATCTTTTTGTAAAAAAATAAAATCGCTGCCAGCTTATGCAAACTGGTAGCGATTTTATGACGGCGTTATTGCAGACAAAACGAGAGGGAGTACCGCTCCCTATCCTGACAAGGCAGGGACCCTGCGGCACTCCCTCTGGGAGGTTTAAACGATGAAACGTTTTGTTGTCTTCTTAAAAATCTACTTCCGTGTCATAGTAACAGCACTTCAGAAGCTTTTCCATTTCTTCCGGAGAAGGCTGACGAGGATTGGAGCCGGTGCAGGCATCTGCAATGGCATTGACTGCGATTTCCGGCAGTCTCTCCAAAAATACCTTTTCCGGGACAAAGCCTTCCTCACAAGGATAGGAATCGGCTCCGTACTGTTTGATACAAAGCGGAATATTTAACTCTTTATTCATGCTGCGGAGAAAGTCGATCAAAAGCCGTATTTTTTCTTCTACAGAATCTCCGCCAAGGTGGATATGGTCTGCGATGGCGGCATAACGCTTTGCAGCTGAAGGATCCTTTGCATTGTATGCGATTACTTTGGGGAGATACATGGCATTGGCGGCGCCATGGATGATGTGAGCATGAAAATCATCAAAGGCAGCTCCTGTTTTATGAGCCATGGAATGCACGATACCAAGCAGTGCATTGGTGAAAGCCATCCCAGCCAGGCACTGTGCATTATGCATACGGTTGCGGCTTTCCAGATCACCATTGTAGGACGGAATCAGATGCTCCTTGATCATGGAGATCGCATGAAGAGCAAGAGGATCCGTGTAATCCGAGTTGGCTGTGGAAACATAGGCTTCAATAGCGTGAGTCATAGCGTCCATACCTGTGTGTGCGATCAGCTTTTTCGGCATAGTATGCGCCAGCTCCGGATCTACGATGGCCACATCCGGCGTAATCTCGTAGTCTGCAATCGGATACTTGATGCCTTTTTCATAATCTGTGATGATAGAAAAGGCGGTTACTTCCGTAGCGGTGCCGGAAGTGGAGGAAATAGCACAGAAGCTCGCTTTTTTACGGAGCTTTGGAATGCCGAACACCTTGCACATATCCTCGAAGGTGATGTCCGGATATTCGTACTTGATCCACATAGCCTTTGCCGCGTCGATAGGAGAACCTCCGCCGATAGCAACGATCCAGTCCGGCTGGAACGCCAGCATGGCAGCGGCGCCTTTCATAACCGTTTCGACAGAGGGATCCGGCTCAATCCCATCAAAAATCTGAACTTCCATGCCCGCCTCTTTCAAATAATCGGATACTTTGTCAAGAAAGCCGAATTTTTTCATAGAGCCACCGCCAACACAGACCATTGCCTTGGTTCCGTCAAAGGTCTTTAGCACTTCCAAAGCGTCTTTTCCATGGTATACATCTCTTGGTAAGGTAAATCTGGTCATAGTAAACCCTCCTCTTAATAGTTAAAAAATTATCAATTACAGACAGTGTACGCCTTTTGCAAGAAATTGTCAATGATTTATCAATGACAATTTCAAAGAAAAAACAGCAGCTTTTGAAAAACCAAGTCTGGGAAAACAGAAGCTGTAAAAAAATATGATTTTGTGAAAAAAGATGGGGCCAACACTTTACAAATCGAACAAATGTTTGTACAATAAAATCATGTTAGAGATAGAGAGAGGATCCACCATTCAGGAAAAATTGCATATTTTAGCGGATGCGGCAAAGTATGATGTGGCCTGCACATCCAGCGGTGTAAAGCGCAAAGGAAAGGAAGGGAGCCTGGGAAATGCGGAGGCATGCGGTATCTGCCACAGTTTTTCGGCAGATGGACGCTGTATTTCTCTGTTAAAGATTTTGCTGACAAACCACTGTGTGTTTGACTGCAAGTACTGTGTCAACCGCTGCTCCAATGATGTTCCCCGTGCTGCATTCACCCCGCGGGAGATCTGCGATCTGACCATAGAATTTTACCGGCGCAATTACATAGAGGGCTTATTTTTAAGTTCGGGAGTTATGAAAAGTCCCGACCATACCATGGAGCAGATGTGCGAGGCTCTCCGCCTTCTCCGAACAGAGTATCGCTTTAACGGGTATGTCCACGTGAAAGCGATTCCGGGAGCTTCAGATGAACTGCTGGCACAGGCGGGATGTCTGGCAGACCGTGTCAGTGTCAATCTGGAGCTGCCCACTGCCGAGAGCTTACATCAGCTGGCACCTCACAAAAGTTTTCAGACCATTTTGCGGCCGATGGCAAAGCTGAGCCATACCATTGCGGCATATCGCCTGGAAGCGGGACAAAATCCTTCTTTGGAGAGGAGCAGGCTGAATACGCAGCTTCCGGAAAATATTTTCCGACAGAGAGAGCAAGTGACGATCGAGGGAAAAGAGAGACAAAGAATAGGGGCTTTACCGGGAGATTACGGGAAGGAAGAAAAGGATAAGAACCAAAGCGGCCTAAGGGTAAAAGGACAGGAAACATGGGAGAACAAAAGAGGAAAGACAGCGGGGGAAGAAAAGCAAAAGACAGAGAACTTGTTGAAAGAAAGTGAAAAGCTGCTTCCGAAGATAAAAGGAGGTGCCGGACGCAGCAGGACATTTGCGCCTGCCGGACAAAGCACACAGATGATCATAGGGGCGTCGGGAGAAAGCGACTATCATCTGCTTTTGACAACACAGAGGCTGTACCAGTCCTATGATCTGAAGCGGGTATTTTATTCTGCCTATATTCCGGTCAATGAGGATACCGCGCTTCCGGCGCTGGGTACACCGCCGCCGCTGTTGCGGGAGCACAGACTCTATCAGGCTGACTGGCTACTGCGGTTTTATGGGTTTCAGGCGCAGGAACTGTTATCTCCGCAGCATCCGGATTTTCATCCGCAGATAGACCCCAAATGTGACTGGGCGATCCGAAATCTGGGAGAGTTTCCGGTGGAGGTGCAGACGGCGCCCTTACATCTCCTGCTTCGGATTCCGGGGATCGGGCCCAAGTCTGCAAGACGGATCATACAGGGCAGAAGATACGGGAAATTGTCTTTCCAGGATCTGAAGAAAATGGGGGTGGTTTTGAAGCGGGCACACTATTTTCTTACCTGCCAGGGCAGGATGATGTACAAAATCTCCCTGGAAGAGTCCTTCATCCGGAACCAGATGATCTGCCTGAACGAAAAGGAAAACTGGCAGTTGTCCTACACCGGCTCCGAAAAACAACTGTCCTTGTTTGATGACTTCCATCTAAGATAAGAAAAATCAGAACCACAGAATCCGGAAAAGTCTGGCCGGCAGGAGAAGGAAGTGAGAGGAAATATGAAAATATTTACCTGTGAAAATGGGTTTGAAGGAATGATGACCGGTATCTACCATGCATGGGAGTGGAGTCTTCAAAACGGAAAGGAAAAAGTTGCGTTGAAACGAGAGCCGATCCGTCAGACGACTTTATTTGATGAATATGTACACGTGGAGCCGGACAGAAAGAAGGCGGAAAAGGTGGCGCGCTCCATTCGGAGAAAAATATCTTACAATGCTTATATTACAGTATATTACGCAACACTTTCAGAAGAGGATGTGTTGGATGATATCTATTTGTTTCTGCAGTTGGGGTTTGGTGTGGGAGAAAAGGTCACTTCTATGCTGACAGAGCCTTGTGTGATGAAGCTGATGGAAGTACGGCGCAGAGTAGGAAATGAAGCGCATTACTGGCGGGAATTTACCCGGTTTGACGCTATTGGCCGGGTTCTGGTCAGCCACCTGGAACCTAAAAATCACGTGCTCCCCCTTCTAGGAAGTCATTTTAAAGACCGGATGCCGTCAGAAGACTGGATGATCATAGACGATCGCAGACGACTTGCCCTGGTGCATCCCAGGAATCAAAGTTACTACCTGCGGACGCTGTCGGAAGAGGAATGGGTGTCCCTGCAAAAAACGGAACAGCAAAAAGATGTGTATCAGGAGCTTTGGAAGACGTTTTTTGGAGCGATCACTATCGCCCAAAGAGAAAATAAGGCGTGTCAGAGAAATCACATACCGCTTTGGATGCGGAAGCATGCAACAGAATTTCGTAAATAGCTGACAGAATAACTGATAGTAGACAGCGATCCTTGTAAGAGGTGCGAAGTGCGATAACATGCATTTGTCAGGTTTGACAGTACCTGGGAATAGTGTTAGAATTTCCCTAAGAAATTTGGCAGACGGCAACAGGAGAAGGAGGAAGAATATGGCTATTTTTGAAGGGTCCGGAGTGGCGATCGTAACACCGTTTTTTGAGGATGAAACCATTCATTACGAAAAGCTGGATCAGCTGATCGATTTTCATTGCGAAAATGGGACAGACAGCATCATCATCTGCGGCACAACAGGAGAATCCCCCACGTTGAGTGAAGAAGAGCATATGCAGGTGGTAAAGTTTGCCGTAGAGAGAGTCCGGGGCAGGATCCCGGTGATCGCCGGCACAGGTTCCAATGCCACCAGAACGGCGATCGACATGTCCAGAGAAGCCGTGGAGTATGGAGTGGACGGACTGCTTCTAATCAGCCCCTATTACAACAAGGCGACCCAGAAGGGGATGGAAGCGCATTTTACCGCTGTTGCCAGGGAAGCCAAAGCGCCTGTTATCCTCTATAATGTTGCCGGGAGAACCGGGATCAACATTGAAGCGACTACCATTGCCAATCTGGTAAGGGATGTGGACAACATTGTGGGAGTGAAGGAAGCTTCCGGCAATATTTCCCAGGTGGCAAAGATCATGTCTTTGACAGACGGGAAGATTGACCTGTATTCCGGCAATGACGATCAGATCGTTCCGCTTCTGTCTCTGGGTGGAAAAGGAGTTATCTCCGTTTTGGCGAATGTGGCGCCGCAGGAGACACATGATATCTGTGAACTGTTTTTTCAGGGAAAAGTGAAGGAAAGCGCGGCCCTTCAACTGAAGGCGCTGCCGCTGATCGATCAGCTGTTCTGTCAGGTCAACCCCATACCGGTAAAGAAAGCCATGAATCTTATGGGCTGGGAGTGCGGGCCGCTTCGTATGCCATTGACCGAACTGCCACCGGAGCAGACTGAGAAGCTGGCGAAAGCGATGCGGGAATTCGGAATACAGATACAGAAATAGAAATAGGAGGAAGATATGATCAAAGTCATATTGCACGGAAGCAATGGAAAAATGGGATGTGTTGTGGAAGCTCTTGTGCGGGAAGAACCGATGATGCAGGTGGTAGCAGGAGTGGACAGAACCGGGGAAATGCTTTCGGATTTTCCGGTGTTTGCTTCTATGGCAGAGTGTGACATAGAAGGAGACGTGGTGATCGATTTTTCCAACGCGCAGGCTGTTGACGGGTTGCTGGAAGTCTGTAGAGAACGAAAACTTCCGGTAGTCCTTTGTACGACCGGACTGTCACAGGAGCAGCTGGAGCGGGCGGAGCAGGCTGCAAAAGAGATTGCGGTTCTCAGATCAGCAAACATGTCTTTGGGAATCAATCTGCTGCAAAAGCTTTTGAAGGAAGCGGCGTCTGTTCTGGCACCGGCGGGATTTGACATGGAGATCGTGGAAAAGCATCACAAAAAGAAACTGGATGCGCCCAGCGGAACGGCGCTCGCTCTGGCAGATTCGATGAAGGCCTCTCTTTCCGGAGAATATACGTATGTGTATGACAGAAGCACTGTGAGAAAGGAAAGAGGAGAGGGAGAGATCGGGATCGTGGCAGTTCGCGGAGGCACCATTGTAGGGGAACATGATGCGATCTTTGCGGGATGTGATGAGGTATTGACCTTTTCTCATACAGCCTACTCCAAATCGGTGTTTGGAAAAGGAGCAGTAGAGGCCGCCAAGTTTCTTGCCGGAAAGCCGGCGGGACGGTATGATATGTCGGATGTGATACAGTTCTGAGTGCAGAACGTATACATAAATCATTCATATGGGAGGATGTTATGAAAGAGTTAGAACTCAGGTATTTAGAAAGACTTTCTCAGTTGTATCCAACCATCGCCAAGGCATCAACGGAGATGATCAATCTCCAGGCGATTCTGAACCTGCCAAAGGGGACAGAGCACTTTCTTACCGATATTCATGGAGAATACGAGGCATTCTCACACGTGTTGAAGAATGGCTCAGGTGCAGTGCGCCGAAAAATTGATGATGTCTTCGGAAATAGGATGAGTAGCAAGGAAAAACAATCTTTTGCTACTCTTATTTATTATCCGAAAGAAAAGATGGACAGGATACGAAAAGAGGAAGACGACATGGAGGGATGGTACAAGAAGACCCTCTATCAGTTGATCGAGGTGTGCAAGTGTGCGGCGGGGAAATATACGCGCTCCAAGGTCAGAAAGGCGCTGCCGTCAGACTTTGCCTATGTGATCGAAGAACTGATGACGGAAAAGGCAGAAATGGGAGATAAGGAATCCTATTACAATGCCATTGTAGATACCATTATCAGGATCAACAGAGCAGAGCCGTTTATCATTGCACTGTGTGAGCTGATCCAGAGGCTGACAGTGGACCACCTGCACATTGTAGGGGATATCTATGACAGAGGCCCGGGGCCCCATGTGATCGTGGACAAGCTGATCCGGCATCATTCAGTAGACATTCAGTGGGGCAATCATGATGTGCTGTGGATGGGAGCGGCGGCAGGGCAGAGAGGGTGCATCGCCAACGTGATCCGCATCTGTGCCAGATATGGAAATCTGGACATTCTGGAAGAAGGTTATGGGATCAATCTTCTTCCGCTTGCTACTTTCGCACTACACACCTATGGAGAGGATCCCTGTGACTGCTTCCAGCTGAAAGGGAGTTCCAGTGAAAATCCGCAGGAAATGCTGATGGACCTTAAGATGCATAAGGCGATTTCCATCATACAGTTTAAGGTGGAAGGAGAGATTATTCAAAACCACCCGGAATTTGGCATGGAGAAGAGGAAGCTGCTGCATTGTATTGACTATGAACAGGGAACCATCTGCCTGGATGGGCAGGTGTACAGCCTTTTGGACAGTCACTTTCCTACCATAGATCCCAGACAGCCTTACGCTCTGACAAAAGAGGAAGAAGATATTATGGAACGCTTGGAAAAGGCGTTTTTAAACTGTGAAAAGCTACAGGAGCATATGCGTTTCCTTCTGGGAAAAGGAAGCCTGTATAAGGTGTACAACAACAATCTTCTTTACCATGGCTGTGTTCCGCTGGAGGAGGATGGAAGCCTGAAAGTAGTGGATATCTATGGACACACCTGTAAAGGAAAAGAGCTGTACGAGATTCTGGAGCATTATGTGCGGAAGGGATTCTACGCAGTGGACGAGGAGGAGAAAGAGAAGGGAAAGGATATAATGTGGTATATCTGGCTCAGTGAAAATTCTCCTCTCTTTGGCAAGGATAAAATGGCTACCTTCGAGCGTTATTTTTTGGCGGAGAAAGAAACCCACAAAGAAAAGAAAAATGCATATTACAAGCTGTTGGAGGACGAGGCTGTCATAAATGGGATTTTAAAGGAATTCGGATTGCCTTCCGAAGGAGCCCACATCATAAACGGGCACGTTCCGGTGAAGACGAAGAACGGAGAAAGCCCCATTAAGTGCAACGGAAAGGTGCTGGTGATCGACGGGGGATTTTCCAAGGCTTACCAGAAAGAGACGGGGATCGCAGGCTATACGCTGATCTATAATTCTTATGGACTGATCCTGGCGGCTCATGAATCCTTTGAGTCCACAGAGGCTGCCATTGAAAAGGAAAGCGATATTCATTCGGACAGTGTAGTAGTCAAGCGGGTGTTGAAACGGAAGCTGGTCAGTGATACCGATACCGGCAAGGAGCTGCGGGAGCAGCTGGCGGATCTGGAACGGCTCCTGGAGGCTTACCGTAACGGCTGCATCAAAGAGCAGGTTTTGTAAACAGCCTGTCTGCGGAGCATGATTTTCGGCAGCCTTTCAGAAGACAATATATCCTAATAAAAGTGCGTGTTGCGTTATCTTGGAGGTAAAAGAGACGGCTGTACAGGAAGAGTTCTTGTGCAGCCGTGTTTTTTATGAAACGAAGCGTCTGCTTCCTGCCGTGAGAGGCGCTATAAAGGCAGAAGCCTTAGAAGCAATTTTGGCAGGGGCTGCTCCATCCGTATTTTCAGTTGAACTTGTGCGGGTTAAGTGCTAAAATGGGGAACGTAGTAGAACCATTTTTCAACGAGTAAAAAGAAGGAGTAAATAGTTATGGGACTCATGCAGAAATTGTTCGGCACCCACAGTGAACACGAACTAAAGAGGATTTATCCGATTATTGATACAATAGAAGCCCTGGAGCCGGAAATGCAGAAGCTGACAGATGAAGAGCTTCGTGGGAAAACGGCGGAGTTTAAAAGCAGGCTGAAAGAAGGAGAGACGCTGGATGACATTTTGCCGGAAGCGTATGCAGTGGTGAGAGAGGCGGCAGTGCGCTCTCTTGGGATGCGCCATTACAGGGTGCAGCTGATCGGTGGTGTGATCCTTCATCAGGGCCGGATTTCGGAGATGCGTACCGGAGAAGGAAAGACGCTGGTTTCTACACTTCCGGCATATCTGAACGCCCTGACAGGGGAAGGAGTGCACATCGTGACAGTCAATGACTATCTGGCGAAGCGTGATGCGGAGTGGATGGGAAGAGTCCATGAATTTCTGGGGCTGACGGTGGGTGTGATCCTCAACAGTATGGATAATGATGAAAGAAGAGCGGCTTACAACTGCGATATTACCTATGTGACCAACAATGAACTGGGATTTGACTACCTGAGAGACAATATGGTCATTTATAAAGAACAACTGGTGCAAAGGGGACTGAAGTTTGCCATCATCGACGAGGTGGACTCTGTCCTGATCGATGAAGCCAGGACACCCTTGATCATTTCCGGGCAAAGCGGAAAATCCACCAAGCTGTATGAAGCCTGCGATATTCTGGCGAAGCAGTTGGAAAAGGGAGAAGCCAGCGGAGAGTTCAGCAAAATGAACGCCATCATGGGCGAAGACATCGAAGAGACCGGCGATTTTATCGTCAACGAAAAAGAAAAGAACATCAACCTGACAGAAGACGGAGTAAAAAAGGTGGAGAAGTTTTTCCACATCGAAAACCTGGCGGATCCGGAAAATCTGGAGATCCAGCACAATATTATCCTGGCGCTTCGGGCACATAACCTGATGTTCAAGGATCAGGATTATGTGGTAAAGGATGAAGAGGTCCTGATCGTAGATGAATTTACCGGACGTATCATGCCGGGACGGCGCTATTCTGACGGTCTGCATCAGGCCATTGAAGCAAAGGAAAAAGTAAAAGTAAGAAGAGAGAGTAAGACACTGGCAACCATTACCTTCCAGAACCTGTTTAACAAGTTCGAGAAAAAATCCGGTATGACAGGTACGGCGCTGACAGAAGAAAAAGAGTTCCGTGAGATTTATGGAATGGATGTAATCGAGATACCGACCAATGTCCCGGTGCAGAGGAAGGACCTGGAGGACGCCGTTTACAAGACACAGAAAGAAAAGTTCCGGGCGGTGTGTGATGCGATTGAAGAGGCGCATGTGCGGCAGCAGCCGGTGCTGGTAGGTACGATCACAATTGAAAACTCGGAGCTGCTGAGCCAGATGCTGAAAAAGAGAGGGATCCGTCACAACGTGCTGAATGCCAAGTTTCACGAAATGGAAGCGGAGATCGTGGCGCAGGCAGGTGTGCATGGGGCAGTGACCATTGCCACCAACATGGCGGGTCGTGGAACGGATATCAAGCTGGATGAAGAGGCAAGAGAGGCCGGAGGTCTTAAGATCATCGGTACAGAGCGTCACGAATCCAGACGAATCGACAACCAGCTGCGGGGGCGTTCCGGACGTCAGGGAGATCCGGGAGAATCCAGGTTTTATATCTCTCTGGAAGATGATCTGATGCGGCTCTTTGGATCGGAGCGGCTCATGGGAATCTTTAATACCCTGGGGGTAGAGGACGGAGAAGAGATCCAGCATAAGATGCTGTCCAACGCCATTGAACGGGCGCAGCAGAAGATTGAAAGCAACAACTTTGGGATTCGTAAAAACCTTCTGGAATATGATCAGGTTATGAACGAACAAAGAGAGATCATCTACGAGGAGAGACGGCGGGTGTTGGACGGTGAAAACATGCGCGACTCCATTTTCCACATGATGAATGAATATGTGGAAAACAGTGTGGACGTGGTGATCGGAGACGATCAGGAGACGGAGGACTGGGATCTGACAGAACTGAATCTGGCTGTCAGAAACACCGTGCCCATGAAGCTGATCACGCCGGAGGACGTACAGCAGATGAATCGAAAGGAACTGAAGCATCTGCTGAAGGAGCGTGCCATGAAGGCCTATGAGATCAAGGAGGCAGAGTTTGAAGAGGCAGAGCAGATCCGTGAAATAGAAAGAGTCATCCTTTTGAAGGTGATCGACGCCAAGTGGATGGATCATATTGACGACATGGATCAGCTGCGTCAGGGAATCGGACTTCAGGCCTACGGCAACAGAGATCCGAAGATCGAGTACAAGATGATGGGCTATGAAATGTTTGACCAGATGACGAAAAACATCGCAGAGGAAACGGTACGCGCCATGTTCCATGTGCGGATCGAAAAAAAGGTGGAACGGGAGCAGGTTGCGAAAGTGACCGGCACCAATAAGGACGACAGCGTAGTGGCAGCGCCGAAGAAACGGGCGGAAAAAAAGGTGTATCCAAATGATAAATGCCCCTGTGGAAGCGGGAAGAAATACAAGCAGTGCTGCGGCAGGAATCCGGTAGCCTAAAATCTAGGCAAAAAATCGGCAAAAACAGTGCATGGAGGCAGCCCGGGCCGTCCGTAAAACGGACGAAAGGTAAAAAAGGGCCGCTTCCGGCGGCCTTATGAAAACGAAAATACAAAGAAAACACAGACAGGAAAAGAAAAGAGGTGAGAAAGTGGTTGAGTTGGATCAGTACAAAGGATTGATGAACGCATATGAGGAACCCCTTTCTGAAATGAGGGATTCACTTTGACTCAAAAGGGAAAAAGGAACGGATAGAAGAGCTGCAGAGGAAAACGGAGGAACCGGGATTTTGGGATAATCCGGAAGAATCACAAAAGCATATGAAAGAGCTGAAATATCTGCAGGAGCAGGTGGAGAAGATCGACGGACTCTATACGGCTTTTGAAGATGTAGGCGTGCTGCTTCAAATGGCAGAGGAGGAAAACGATGTTTCCCTGTTGGGAGAGATCAAAGAAGAAATAGAGACCTTCGAGGCAACGTTTGAAGAACTTCGCATCCAGACGCTGCTGTCCGGAGAGTATGACGGCTGTGACGCCATTGTGACGCTTCATGCGGGAGCCGGAGGGACGGAGTCCTGCGACTGGGCGGGAATGCTGTACCGGATGTATCACAGATGGGCAGACAAAAGAGGATTTTCGCTTCAGGTTCTGGACTATCTGGACGGAGATATTACAGGGATCAAAGGAGTGACCTTTGAGGTCCGGGGAGAAAACGCTTATGGGTATTTAAAATCCGAAAAAGGGGTGCACCGCCTCGTCCGGATCTCCCCGTTTAACGCTACTGGAAAGAGGCAGACTTCTTTTGCATCCTGTGACGTGGTGCCAGACATTGAAGAGGAGATCGATATCGAGATCGGAGAGGACGACTTAAAGATCGACACTTACCGGGCCAGCGGAGCAGGGGGACAGCATGTCAATAAGACGTCGTCCGCCATACGTATTACCCACCTTCCCACGGGAATCGTCGTACAATGCCAGAATGAACGATCCCAGCATCATAACCGTGAAAAGGCGATGCAGATGCTGAAGGTGAAGCTGCAGCTGTTAAAAGAACAGGAGCAGGCAGATAAGGTGTCGGATATCCGTGGGGAGATCAAGGAGATCGGGTTTGGAAATCAGATCCGCTCTTACGTGATGCAGCCGTACACTCTGGTCAAGGATCACAGAACAGGAGAGGAAAGCAGCAACGTAACGGCAGTGCTGGATGGCAACATTGACAGCTTTATGAACGCATATTTAAAACAGGGACTGAAAAGTTAGGCAAACGGCAGGAGGATAGAATGGTAAAGGTAGCGGTTTTAGGATATGGAACGGTAGGAACGGGCGTGGTGGAAGTGATCCATGCAAACCGGGAACTTCTGAAAGAAAGGATCGGCCAGCCGATCGATGTAAAATATATTCTGGTCAGAAGAGAAATTCCCGACTGTTCCGTCTGGGAAAAGCTGACACAGGACTTTGAAAAAATTCTGGCAGATCCTGAAATTTCTATTGTAGCAGAGGTGATGGGCGGGATCGAACCGGCATTTACCTACGCAAAACGCTGTCTGGAAGCGGGGAAAAGTGTGGTAACCTCCAACAAAGAACTGGTGGCAAAGCACGGGGACGAGTTGATCGCACTGGCACAGAAGCGGCAGGTACAGTTCCTGTTTGAAGGGAGTGTGGCCGGAGGGATTCCGGTGATCCGGACACTGCACGGCTGCCTGACAGGAGACGCTGTCACGGAAATCGTAGGGATCCTGAATGGAACGACCAATTACATGATGACAAATATGTTCCAGAACGGAGCGGACTATGCAGAGGTTCTGGCAGAGGCGCAGGAACACGGATATGCAGAGCGGAACCCCGAAGCGGACGTAGAAGGATACGACGCCTGCAGGAAGATCGCGATCCTGACCTCTCTGGTATCCGGGAAGAAAGCGGATTTTGAAGAGATCTACTGTGAGGGGATCACCAGGATCACCACAGATGATATGAAATATGCAAAGCAGATGGGAAAAACCATAAAACTTCTGGCAATCATGAAAAAAGAAGAAGACGGAACCTATCAGGTAAAGGTGGCGCCGTTTCTTCTGGACGCGGGGCACCCTCTTTACAGTGTGGATGGAGTCTTTAATTCTGTATTGATCCGCGGCAACATGGTGGGAGAGGTGATGCTGTACGGAAAAGGAGCAGGAAAGCTGCCTACGGCCAGCGCAGTGGTGGCGGATCTTGTAGAAGCTGCCAGGCATCCGGCAAAGAGTGTGATGCCTGTCTGGAGCGGGGAGAAGCTCTCCCTTCAGGAAGCAAAAAAGGCCAGACACAGATTTTTCCTTCGCCTGAAGATGGAAGGGACGACAAAAGACTATCTGGAACGAATGCTGGGAGAAGGAACGGAGGTTACGGCCGGGATCCCCGGGGAAACAGGCTTTGTAACCAAAGAGATGACCGAAGAAGCTTTTGAAAAGGCCATTGCAGAGGCAGAGCAGGAAATTCTTTCCGTGATCCGGGTGGAGGAATCACCGGCGATCTAAGAGAGGCGAAGACGGGAAACAGCAGAAATGATATAGAAAGACAGGAAGAAACAGGCGGAAAGGAGAGAGAAGATGAAATACGTAGTATTGCTAAGTGACGGAATGGCGGGACGGCCGATTGAGCAGCTGGGAGGCAGGACCACGTTGGAAGCTTCTCATACTCCTACGATGGATCGGCTGGCAGCAACAGCAGAAGTGGGGCTGGCAGCTATGGTTCCCCAGGGAATGGCTCCGGGCAGCGATACGGCGAATTTGTCTGTGATGGGGTATGATCCCAGGATCTACTACACCGGCAGATCGCCATTGGAAGCGCTTAGTATTGGTGTAGAAATGGAAGAGACAGATGTGTCGGTGCGATGCAACCTGGTAACGCTCTCGGAAGAAACCACGGCTTATGAAGACCGCAAGATGCTGGATCACAGTGCCGGAGAGATTTCTACGGAAGAAGCAAAGATCCTGATAGAAGCGGTAAAAAAGGAACTGGAGGAAGATGGGTATGAATTCCATGTGGGAACCAGCTATCGCCATCTGCTCCTCCAGAAGCAGGGCAGCATCACGGAGCTGATCCCGCCTCACGATATTCTGGGACAGACGGTGGGATCCTTTTTGCCAAAGGAAAAGCTGCTTCGTGACAAAATGAAAAAAAGCTACGATATTCTTTCTTCCCATCCGATCAATCAAAAAAGAAAGGCGCAGGGAAAGAACCCGGCCAATTCCATTTGGTTCTGGGGAGCGGGAAGCAGGCCTTCTCTGGATTCTTTTTTGGAAAAGACGGGAAAGAAAGGAATCATGATCTCTGCGGTGGATCTTTTGAAAGGAATCGCGGCAGGAGCCGGAATGGATGTTGCCGCAGTGGAGGGAGCCAACGGCGGACTTCACACCAATTATGAAGGGAAAGCAAAAGCCGCACTGGATGCTTTGATAAAGGACGGATACGATTTTGCCTATATTCATGTAGAGGCTCCGGATGAAATGGGGCATCAGGGACTGGTGGAAGAAAAGATGAAAGCCATCGAGTATGTGGATCAGAGAGTATTGCGGTTGTTGGTGGAAGGAATGGAAGAGGCAAAGGAAGAGGTGAGGATCCTGGTGCTGCCGGACCATCCCACTCCCATTGCAGTAAGGACCCATACGTCTGACCCTGTTCCCTATCTTCTATACGACAGTACAAGAGAAAGGGTGGGAGTAGAAGGCTTTGGCGAGAGGGCGGCCAGTGAGACAGGAATCAGCCTGTCAGAAGGATACAGGCTGATCGAGCGTTTGTTTGCTGTATAAATACGAGGGAAAACGGCGTTTGCACAGGGAGAAGGAAAAACGGTAGGTTTCCCGATAAATGACGGAAACGGCAGGACTTCTGTTACAGAAGTTCCGCGCCATTGTCAGAGACGGAAAGCCGGCTGAGAGTACTGTTTTGGTAAGCAGAGGAATAAGTGACCTCTTGTCCAAACCAGTCTGGCGGCAGAAAAGCCCTGGCAGCGGATTCATCCGGAAATTCCACCTCTGCCAGCATTAAAGGCGCCAGATCTCCCTGAAACAGATCCAGCTCGATCACAAAAGGATCCAGAGGGATCAGATAGCGCTTTTTCTGGATCAGACGGCCATCGACTTTAGAAAGAAGATGAAAAAAGGAGTCTTTTGTCAAGGGAAGTGTTTCTTCTCTTCGACTGAGGAATCCTTTTGATTTATAAGTCAGTTCATAAGAGTCTGCATCGCGGCGGATGCGGATCACAGGGTCCGTACACAGATATCCCTGCTGGATCAGGCGAACGGGATAACCGTCCAGTGAAAAAGGGATGGATGAGATCAAAAATTTACGTTCAATTTCCATAGTAGCCTCCAGAATATAAAAACAGATGGTTACCAAAGCCATGCAAAAGTAACTGCCACAGGCGGCGAATCCTGCCTTGCAGGATACTTTTTAGGGCAGGATGCAGATTTCTAAAGTTGTATCCTTCTTTGAATATGATACAATCATAATACAATAAGATACCAGTTGACAAGGAACAGCGATCAAAAACGAAAAGAGGAGGGCATCATGAAAAAAGTCGGCGTATTTCTGGCAGAGGGATTTGAAGAGATAGAGGCTTTGACAGTGGTGGATCTGCTTCGCAGAGCAGAAATCTATGTGGATATCATCTCTGTGGAAGCACAGGAGGCGGTCAGGGGATCTCACGGGATCTGTGTGCAGGCGGACACCCTGTTTGAAGAGACGGATTTTTCGGAATATCATATGCTGGTGCTTCCGGGAGGCATGCCCGGAACGACCAATCTTCAGGAACACAGGGGGGTATGTACTCTGGTGAAAAGATTTTTGGCAGAGGGAAAATATGTGGCTGCCATCTGTGCGGCTCCTGTGATCCTTTCCGGCCTCGGACTGCTGAGAGGAAAGCGTGTAACCTGCTATCCGCTGGTAGAGCAGCAGCTGCAGGGAGCGGTGCTCACCGGGGGAAGAACTGCGGTGGACGGGCAGATCATTACGGGCCGGAGCGCAGGCGGAGCCGTAGAATTTGCACTGAAAATCATAGAGATCCTGGCCGGAGAAGAAAAAGCAGGAGAGATCGCAGAAGGGATCGTGTATGAATAAAAGCAGACAAAACAGATGCAAGAGGGCTCTTCTGATAAGCGTCAGTGTCCTGATCTGCTTTCTCGGAGGGTGCGGCAGGAAATTTGATGCGGTACATTATACGCAGGCGGTTCTGGACTGGAATTTTCAGGGCGATATTGACGGGATCCGCAGGTATGAAAAGGACGCCACGAAAGAAGAACTGATGCAGGGATATCAGACGGCGGTCGCAGGATTTACCCAGGCAGTGATTGGCAGCGAGTTTCCCATGGACGGCTACAAGGAAGAGGAGTTTAAAGAGCTGGTGTCAAAAATCTTTACCACGATGCGCTATGAGGTGATCAAGGCTGAAAAAAAGGGGAAAAACTATGAGGTCCGGGTGGAAATACAGCCAAGTGATGTGATGATCCGCTTTAAAAATGCGCTGACCACAGATTCCCTGAAACTGGCGGAAGAGACTGCGCAGGGGAAATATACGGGAACAGAAGAGGAGATACAGGAGCAGCTGCTCCGGGATATCGCCAACCGTTCCTACGAGCTGCTGGCAGTATCCTTTGAACACCAGGAATTTTTGGAGAAGAAAGAGATCCGTCTGACGGTGGAAAGAAAGAAGGATGGAAGCTATCAGATGGATGCGGAGGATTTTGACCGCCTGATCAACAAAATACTCTGTCTGGACGAAATTCAAGGCTAGCTATTTAAGTGGGTATGTGATATAATTCATCAGTGAATGCATAAAATCAGGGTATTTTTCGGAAAACGAAAAAAACGAAAGAGAAGATAGAAACAGGAGGAAATCAGGATATGGGTTTACAAGTAGAAAAATTGGAAAATAACATGGTGAAGCTGACCATCGAGGTGGAGGCTTCAGAATTGGAAAAAGCGCTGCAGGGCGCTTATATGAAGCAGAGAGGGAAGATCTCTCTTCCGGGATTCCGTAAGGGGAAGGTTCCCCGCCAGATGATCGAAAAGATGTATGGCGCAGAAATCTTTTATGATGATGCAGCAAATGCACTGATCCCGGACGCCTATGCGAAAGCATACGACGAGAGCCAGCTGGAGATCGTATCCAGACCGGATATTAATGTCGTACAGATCGAAAAAGGAAAGAATTTTATCTTTACGGCAGAAGTTGCTGTGAAGCCGGAAGTAACCCTGGGAGAATATAAAGGGCTGGAAGTGGAAAAGACGGACAGCACGGTTTCCGAAGAGGAAGTAGACGCAAAGATCGCAGCAGAGGCAGAAAAAAATGCCAGGACGGTCGTAGTGGAAGGCCGTGGAGTGCAGGAGAAGGACGAAGTGATCCTGGATTTTGAAGGATTTGTAGACGGAGAAGCCTTTGAAGGCGGAAAGGGAGAAAACTATCCGCTGACCATCGGTTCCGGTTCCTTTATCCCGGGCTTTGAAGAGCAGCTGATCGGAAAAATGGCGGGAGAGGAAACAGAAGTAAACGTGACCTTCCCGGAGGATTATCATGCGGAAGAGCTGAAGGGAAAACCGGCTGTGTTCAAGTGTACCATTCACGAGATCAAGGCAAAAGAACTTCCGGAGATCGACGATGAATTTGCCGCAGAGGTATCTGAGTTTGACACTCTTGCAGAGTACAAGGCAGATGTGAGAACCAAGCTGGAAGAAGAAAAGAAAGAGGCGGCAAAAAGAGAGAAGGAAGACAAGCTGGTAGCAAAGGCGGTGGAGAACGCAAGCTATGATATTCCCAAGGCGATGATCGAGACGCAGACCATCCAGATGTTTGATAATTTTGCCCAGAGGATCCAGTCCCAGGGGCTGTCCGTGGAGCAGTACTTCCAGTTTACAGGAACCACTTCCGAGAAGATGCTGGAGGATCTTCGTCCGCAGGCGATCCGCAGGATTGAGACCAGACTGGTACTGGAAGCGATCGCAAAAGCAGAGCAGATCGAGATCAGCGATGAGAAGTTTGATGCTGAAGTGGAAAAGATGGCAGCTTCCTACAACATGGAAGCAGACAAGCTGAGAGAGTTTATGGGAGAGGCGGAGAAGAAACAGATCCGCGAGGATATGGCAGTGCAGGAGGCAGTGACCTTCCTGGCAGACCATGCGGTAGAAAAATAGAAGAAAGATCAAAGAGAAAGAAGGCGGTGGGAAGATGAGTTTAGTACCTTATGTCATCGAGCAGACCAGTCGGGGAGAGCGCTCCTACGACATCTATTCCAGATTATTGAAAGACAGGATCATTTTTTTGGGGGAAGAAGTTTCAGATGTGTCCGCCAGCGTGATCGTGGCTCAGCTTCTCTTTTTGGAAGCGGAGGATCCGGAAAAGGATATCCATCTTTATATCAACAGCCCGGGAGGGTCTGTTACGGCGGGAATGGCCATTTACGATACCATGCAGTATATCAAATGTGACATTGAGACCATTTGTATCGGGATGGCTGCCAGCATGGGATCTTTCCTGCTGGCAGGGGGCACCAAAGGAAAACGTCTGGCGCTTCCCAATGCAGAGATCATGATCCATCAGCCGTCCGGAGGAGCCAGGGGGCAGGCAACGGAGATTCAGATCGCGGCAGAACATATTTTGAAAACCCGTCATAAACTAAATCAGATCTTAGCTGAAAATACAGGACAGCCTCTTGAAGTGATCAGCGCGGACACAGAGCGCGACAACTTCATGTCGGCGGAGGAAGCCAAGGCTTACGGACTGATCGATGAGGTCATCAAAAGCCGATAGCCGAAGCTTTCGTGGAAGTGAAGGAGTGTAAATATGGCAGGAAGAAACGATGATCAGATCAGATGCTCGTTTTGCAACAAGACACAGAATCAGGTGCGCAAGCTGATCGCAGGACCGAACGGAACTTATATCTGCGATGAGTGTGTGGAGATCTGTGCAGAGATCATTGAAGAAGAATTTTACGGAAGTGAGGGGGAATGGAACCCTCACAAGGATATCAATCTGCTGAAGCCGGAAGAGATCAAAGCATTTTTGGACGAATATGTGATCGGTCAGGATGAGGCAAAAAAGGTTTTGGCAGTAGCAGTATACAACCACTATAAGCGGATCATGGCAGACAAGGATCTGGGAGTGGAGCTGAATAAGAGCAATATTCTGATGCTGGGGCCTACCGGCTGCGGAAAGACACTTTTGGCACAATCTCTGGCCAAGATGCTGGGGGTTCCTTTTG
Source organism: Suipraeoptans intestinalis (assembly GCF_034091795.1). Classification (NCBI taxonomy): domain Bacteria; kingdom Bacillati; phylum Bacillota; class Clostridia; order Lachnospirales; family Lachnospiraceae; genus Suipraeoptans; species Suipraeoptans intestinalis. Next base: position 127,232 of record NZ_JAXFXH010000008.1, read on the forward strand.
CCATCGCAGACGCCACCGCATTGACGGAAGCCGGATATGTGGGAGAGGATGTGGAAAACATCCTTTTGAAGATCATCCAGGCGGCGGATGGAGATATTGACAGGGCGGAACACGGGATCATTTACATCGACGAGATCGACAAGATCACAAGGAAGTCCGAAAATCCCTCCATTACAAGAGACGTTTCCGGAGAAGGAGTACAGCAGGCTTTGCTGAAGATCATTGAAGGGACGGTAGCCAATGTGCCGCCACAGGGAGGAAGAAAGCATCCGCACCAGGAGCTGATCCAGATTGACACGACGAACATTCTGTTTATCTGCGGAGGCGCATTTGAAGGGATCGATAAGATCGTGGAAAAGCGGATCGACCGGAAATCCATTGGATTTAATGCAGAGATCACCGAAAAGCAGGACAAAAACACCAGTGCCTTGCTGAAAAAGGTACTGCCTCAGGATCTGATCAAATTTGGGCTGATCCCTGAGCTGGTAGGACGTGTGCCTGTGATGGTAGCATTGGAGCAGTTGGATCGGGAAGCGCTGATGAAGATTTTGACGGAGCCAAAGAATGCAATTGTGAAGCAATACCAGAAGATGTTGGAGCTGGACGGTGTCAAACTGACCTTCGATCGGGAGGCACTGGAGGAGATTGCGGAGATTTCCCTGAAAAGAAAGACGGGGGCGAGAGGACTCCGTGCCATTATGGAAAATACCATGATGGATATTATGTATGAGGCGCCTTCCAACACGGCGCTGAAAAGCTGCCGTATCACGAAGGAAGTAGTGAAAGGAACGGGAGAGCCTAAGCTGAAGTTTGATTCCAGTGAATCAGAAAGCGCGTAGATAAGAAGGCGGGTACAAAATCATTGTGCCTGCCCCTTTTACATATGAAGAAAGGAGAAAAATCCCAGTTTTACAGATGGGTTTTCAATACATATATGGAAGAAAAGAACAGGATTCTGCCCATAGTGGCATTAAGAGGGCTTACGATTTTGCCGGAGATGGTAAAACATTTTGACGTAAGCCGGGATAAAACGATGAAAGCGGTGGAAAAAGCCATTGAAGAAAATCAGAAGGTCTTTTTTGTATCCCAGAAGGATCCGGCAAAGGAGGATCCCAAGGAGGAAGACCTGTACAAGATCGGCTGTATCGGAGTTGTAAAGCAGGTGGTGAAGCTGTCCAGGAAAATGACCCGAGTTCTGGTGGTAGGGGAAGAAAGGGCAAGACTTTTGGAACTGGAGACAGAAACGGAATATTTCAGCGGAAAGGTGGAAGCGATCCCCGACGAATATTTCGGAAAGGACGGGGAGCTTCTGGAACGGACGATCCTGGAGGAGGCCATGCTGGGAGGAGCGAAGGATATTTTCCGGGAATATATGCTGAAGGATCCCAAGCTTTCCAAGGAACTTTCAACACAGATAGACAACATTGGAGAGCTGACGCAGATGATCGACATGATCGCAGCCAATGTACCTTTTGATTTCACAGATGCGCAGCAGCTGTTGGAAGCCTACAACGTAGGGGAGAGATACGAACTTCTCATAGATAAAATGGTCCGTCATCTGCAGATCTTATCCATCAAGGAAGAGCTTCAGAACAAAGTCAAGGAACGGATGGATAAGCACCAGAAGGAATATGTACTGCGGGAGGAGATGCGCCTGATCCGGGAAGAGCTGGGAGACGACAGCACGCTGACAGACGCAGAAGAATTTCAGCAGAGGCTGGAAAAACTGAAGGCGCCTGTCGAAGTGGTAGAAAAACTGCAAAAAGAGATCAAGCGT
>NZ_JAXFXH010000009.1:0-76420 GCF_034091795.1 Suipraeoptans intestinalis
ACAGGAGTGATCCGCACCTATATTGAAACCCTTCTGGATATGCCTTGGGACAGGGTGGTCAAGGAACACAAGGATATCGAGTACGCCAGAAAGATATTGGATGAAGACCATTACGGACTGGAACCGGTAAAAGAACGGGTGCTGGAGTTTCTGGCAGTGCGGGCGCTGACAAAGAAAGGGGATTCTCCGATCCTTTGTCTGGCAGGCCCTCCGGGGACGGGAAAAACCTCCATTGCAAAATCCCTGGCGAAGGCGTTGAAGAAGCCCTACGTAAGAATCTCGCTGGGCGGGGTCAGAGACGAAGCGGAGATACGCGGACATCGAAGAACGTATGTGGGAGCCATGCCGGGAAGACTGGTGACCGGCTTAAAGCAGGCAGGGGTAAAAAATCCCCTGATGCTCCTAGATGAGATCGACAAAGTCAGTAATGATTACAAAGGAGATACATTTTCCGCCCTTCTGGAAGTGCTGGATTCCGAGCAGAACCGGAAATTCAGGGATCATTACATGGAAGTGCCGGTAGATCTGTCAGAGGTGCTGTTCATTACCACGGCCAACACGCTGCAGACGATTCCCAGACCCTTACTGGATCGTATGGAAGTGATTGAGATCAGCAGTTATACAGAAAATGAAAAGCTGCATATTGCCGGCAGACATCTGCTTCCCAAGCAGCTTTCCAGACATGGACTGAAAGCCGGACAGCTTTCGCTGAGCCGGGCAGCTCTGGGAAAGATCATACGGAATTACACCAAGGAAGCAGGAGTCCGGCAGCTAGAAAGAGTGATCGGAAATATCTGCCGGAAGGCGGCGAAGGAGATTTTGGAAACCGGGAAGAAAGAGATCCGTATTTCGGAAAGAAATCTGGAAAAATATCTGGGCAAGGAAAAATTTGTATATCAGATGGCAAATACGGAGGACGAAGTAGGGATCGTAAGAGGCCTGGCATGGACCAGCGTAGGAGGCGATACCCTTCAGATCGAAGTCAATGTGATGCCGGGATCCGGAGAGATCCTTCTCACCGGACAACTGGGAGATGTGATGAAAGAGTCGGCCAGAACCGGAATCAGCTACATCCGCTCGGTGGGTGAGACAAAAGGGATCGCAGACAACTTCTTCAAAGAACATGACATTCATATCCACATTCCGGAAGGAGCGGTGCCAAAAGACGGACCGTCTGCCGGGATCACGATGGCAACGGCGATGCTGTCCGCCATCACGGGGAAAAAGGTAAGGGCAGACGTGGCGATGACCGGAGAGATCACGCTTCGGGGCCGTGTGCTTCCCATCGGAGGTCTGAAAGAAAAGCTTCTGGCAGCGAAAAATGCAGGAATTAAGACAGTGCTGGTACCGAAGGAAAATGCCAGGGACGTGAATGAGATAGCAGCGGAGATCACAAAGGGACTGGAGATTCGTCTGGTTTCTCAGATGGATCAGGTACTGGAAGCTGCGTTTGTGAAAGAGAAAGAATAAGAGGAACGATATGGTTATTAAAAATGTTTGTTTGGAAACGGTATGTGGGATCACCAGCGTGCTTCCGGAAAATACGCTTCCGGAAATCGCCTTTGCCGGCAAATCAAATGTGGGAAAGTCCTCCCTGATCAATGCCCTGATGAACCGGAAAGCTCTGGCCAGAACGTCGGCAACCCCGGGAAAAACGCAGACGATCAATTTCTACAACATCAATGAGCAGCTGTACCTGGTGGATCTTCCGGGCTACGGCTATGCGAAGGTGTCGGCGAAGGAAAAGGAAAAATGGGGGAAGCTGATCGAAAGGTATTTGCACGGATCAAAGCAACTAAAAGCAATCTTTTTGCTTATTGATATACGTCACGATCCTTCCGCAAATGATCAAATGATGTATCGCTGGATCGTAGAGCAAGGATTCCAACCTATCATTATTGCAACAAAACTGGATAAGTTAAAGAGAAGCCAGATCGACAAGCATCTGAAAGCGGTCCGGCAGGGACTGGGAGTTCTGCCGGGAACGAAGATCGTCGGATTTTCTTCTGTGACAAAGCAGGGAAGGGAGGAAATCTGGAATCTGGCAGAGGAAAAATGCCTGCTTCATGAGGAGGTGGAATCGGATGAAAGAGGATAACCATACGCTTCTGCGTGACCAGAGGCCTTACTGGAAGGTGATTGTAAGCCTGACCTTCAGCCTGTTGGGAACCCTTCTGTTTATCGTGGCAGGCGTGAAACTTTTAAGCTTCTTTATGCCTTTTGTAGTAGGATGGTTTTTGGCGTATTTGGCCAGTCCCCTGGTAAACTGGCTGGAAAAACGATTGAAGATCGTGAAAAAGCTGGGATCGGCCTTCATCATCATTTTGGTGCTGGCGGTGGTGATCTTTCTCATCTATGTAGCCGGAAGCTGGATCTGGAAAGAGATTTCCTCTCTGTCCCAGAATATCCCCAATATGTACGGGGAGCTGGAGAAAGGGCTGCAGCAGATCGGAAGCAATCTGAAGGGCATCTTTGAAAAACTGCCGGAAGGCATCCAAAGCGGTCTGGATTCCAGTATAAAAAATCTGGATAAAACCATGGGAGAGATCATCAGCAAGATCAGTACGCCTACCGTGACGGCGGCAGGAAACGCGGCCAAAAAAATACCGTCAATGCTGATTTCTACGATTGTAACAGTTATATCCGCTTATTTTCTGATCGCAGAGCGGGAGGAGGTGCTGCGATGGTCCAAGAAGGTAACGCCGGATCCCATCGTAAAAAGAATGAGCCTGGTGATGTCCAACTTAAAATATGCGGTAGGAGGCTATTTTAAGGCGCAGTTTAAGATCATGGGAGTGGTGTTTGTTCTTCTGCTGGCAGGCTTTTCCATTACCGGAGTGAGATTTTCCGCACTGCTGGCTCTGGCAGTGGCGTTGCTGGACTTCCTGCCCTTTTTTGGAACGGGGACAGCTCTGATTCCCTGGGCAGTATACAAACTGATGGTGGGAAATTACAAAATGGCGATCGCACTGGTGATTCTGTACGCAGTCACACAACTGGCCCGACAATTGATCCAGCCCAAACTGGTGGGGGACAGCATCGGGATGAACCCACTGATCACGTTGGTGCTGCTGTATGGCGGCTATAAGCTGGGCGGTGTGGCGGCGATGATCTTCGCCGTGCCGGTGGGAATGATCGTGATCAATCTGTACAAGGCAGGAGCCTTCGATTATATTTTGGATGACGTCAAGATCCTGGCAGACGGTATTATGAAGCTTCGAAAGCCATAAAGCTTCGGCGGATCCGGACAGTCAGGCATAAAAAAGAGAAAAATAAAAGACCGGCAGACTGTGAATTGACACAGAAAAAGAAATGGGATAAGATGAACACATCTTATCCATTTTTTATTTTCAATCAAAGTCCGGATCGGACACAATTCAAAACAAACCCAAACAATACAACAGAATAAAGGAGGAAGGAGAATGGCGTTTAGCAGAGTTCTGTCTGCGGCGATCTGGGGGCTCCATGTGAAAAAAATCCATGTAGAGACGGATATCAGCAACGGGCTTCCGCTGTTTCAGATGGTGGGATATTTATCATCAGAGGTCAGGGAAGCTTCTGAACGGGTCAGGACGGCGATCCGGAATTCAGGCATCCAGATGCCGCCCAGGCGGATCGTGGTCAATCTGGCACCGGCAGTGCTGAGAAAGCAGGGCACCTGGTTTGATCTTGCGATCGCACTGTCTTTGCTGGAGGGAATGGAGCTATTTCCGAAAGGAAAGCTGGAAGGGATCCTGGTGGTAGGAGAATTGGGGCTGGATGGCGGAGTACGGAAGGTAGCGGGAATCCTGCCTATCGTGCTCTATGCAAAAGAGCAGGGATTTCATACCTGTATGCTTCCCCGGGATAATGCCAGTGAGGGAAGGCTGGCAGAAGGGATCCGGATTCTGGGAGTAGGCAGCCTGCGGGAAGCAGTAGCGTATCTGCGGGGAAATCTCGAAGGATTTAAAGAAAAGGCAGAAGAAAAAAGGACAGAAGAGAAAAAGATAGAAAAAGAAACGAATCAATTTATAAATGATTTCCGGGAAGTACAGGGACAGGAAATCGTAAAAAGGGCGGTTGAAGTCAGTGTGGCAGGAGGACACAATCTGCTGCTCTTAGGTCCGCCCGGAAGCGGGAAATCTATGATCGCCGCCCGGATCCCTACTATTTTGCCGGAACTGACCCGGGAAGAACAGATAGAGATCACCAAGATCTATAGTGTGCTGGGCAAGCTGAATACAGAACATCCGTTATTAGAAGCAAGACCATTTCGCAGTGTTCACCACACAGTGACTAAGACTACGTTGGCAGGAGGAGGCAGGATTCCCGCTCCGGGGGAGATCAGTCTGGCACATAAAGGAGTTCTGTTTCTGGATGAGATGGCAGAATTTCAAAAGGCCGTGCTGGAAGTATTAAGACAGCCCATGGAAGAAAAAGAGATAGAGATCCAAAGAGTGCAGGCAAGCTGTGTGTTTCCGGCAGATTTTATGCTGGTGGGAGCCATGAATCCCTGTCCCTGCGGGAATTATCCGGATGAGGAAACCTGTGTATGCACACCGCATCAGATCCGTACCTACCTGGGAAAGATCAGTCAGCCTATGCTGGATCGCATGGATGTTTGCATTGAAACGCCAAAGCTTTCCTACGAAGTTCTGCGAAGAAAGGAGGAGGGAGAAAGCTCCCGGATGATCCGGGAAAGAGTGCAGAGGACGAGAGACATCCAAAAGGAGAGGTACAGAGAAAAAGAATTTCTGGTGAATGCCCGGTTAAAACCAAAGGATCTGGAAGAGTTTTGTCACCTGGGACCTGTGGAGGAGGAAGTGATGAAGCAAGCATTTAAAAAGCTGGATCTGACAGCCAGAACCTACCATAAGATATTAAAAGTGGCGCGTACCATTGCGGATATGGACGAAAGCGAAAAGATTTCAGCGGTTCATCTAAAGGAGGCGATCGGCTATCGGATGCTGGACAAGAGATATTGGAAATAGAGAAGGGAGTAGTCTGTGAAAGTGAAACAGAAAGAGGAAAAAGAAGAAAGTCAGGAAGAACTGAAACAAAGAGAGAAAGCGCAGGAAGAAAACGGACAGAAGCAGGAAGAGGAGACAGATGTTCCTTACGAAGCGTGGTTTGCCTCCATTTGGCAGATCCGCGGGAAAAAGAAGAAACGCCTGCAGGAAATGCTGGGAAGTGGAAGAGAGGTCTATCATCTGAACCGGGAGCTGTTGGATAAGCTGAACATCCTGACAGACAGAGAAAAAGAGATTCTGTGGAAGGCCAGGGAAGCACTCTGTCCGAAGAGGGCATGGGAAAAACTGAAAAAGGAGCAGGTATCGTTTCTTCCTTATCATGCGGCGGAGTTTCCGGAAAGGCTAAGGAGGATAGAGGACGGGCCGTATGGAATTTATTTTAAGGGACGGCTGCCAAAAGAAGGGCAGAAAACGGCGGCTATCGTAGGGGCCAGACAGTGCAGTCGTTATGGGGAAAGGTTTGCCCTGGAATATGGAAAAGTCCTTGGGAAAGCCGGGGTGCAGATCATCAGTGGAATGGCGCGGGGGATTGACGGAGCGGCACAAAGGGGAGCCATAATCGGAGAGGGATATAGCTGCGGCGTCCTGGGAAGCGGTGTGGACATCTGCTACCCCAGAGAAAACAGAGGTCTGTATGCGGATCTGGCAGAAACAGGAGGACTTTTGTCGGAATATCCGCTGGAAGAACGCCCCCGACCGGAATTTTTTCCCAGGAGGAACCGGTTGATCAGCGGCCTGTCAGATGTGACGATTATAATAGAAGCAAGAGAAAAAAGCGGATCCTTTATTACGGCGGATTTTGCGTTGGAACAAGGGAAAGACGTCTATGCACTGCCGGGCCCGGCAGACAGTATATTAAGCCGGGGCTGCCACCGTCTGATCGCCCAGGGAGCGGGAATTTTGCTGTCTCCAAAAGATCTGCTAAGAGAATTGGGGATGACAGAGGCGATATCCTGTGATTTTGAGAAAACAGAGAAAGTGCTTGAAAAAGAAACAGATATAGTGTATAGTTGTGTCGATTTATCCCCAAAGAGTCTGCATCAGCTGGCAGAAGAGACAAAACTTACGGGGAAAGTTCTTATGGAACGACTGATCACGCTGGAATTGATGGGACATATCGAAGAAGTTTCAAAGAATTACTACAGAAGAGTTTAGGATAGAAGCAAGGAAAAGTGTAGAAGATAAGGAGAATGGCATGGCACGCTGTCTGGTAATCGTCGAGTCACCGGCAAAGGTAAAAACAATCAAAAAATTTCTGGGAAGTAATTATGTGGTAATGGCTTCAAACGGTCATGTAAGAGATCTGCCCAAAAGTCAGATGGGAGTGGACGTACAACAGGATTATGAACCGAAATATATTACGATCCGGGGAAAGGGCGAGATTCTGTCCAATCTTAGGAAAGAAGTAAAAAAGGCAGACAAGATCTACCTTGCCACTGACCCAGATCGGGAGGGAGAGGCCATTTCCTGGCACCTTAGTAAGGCGCTGAAACTGGAGGGGAAAAAGGTTTATCGGATCAGCTTTAATGAGATCACCAAGAACGCGGTGCGGGAATCCTTAAAGCATGCCAGAGAGATCGATATGGATCTGGTGGATGCCCAGCAGGCAAGAAGAGTGCTGGATCGAGTGGTAGGGTATCGTATCAGCCCTCTGCTTTGGGCGAAGGTAAAGAGAGGATTGAGCGCAGGAAGAGTACAGTCGGTAGCGCTGCGTCTAATCGCAGACAGGGAAGAAGAGATCAACAGCTTTATTCCCGAGGAATACTGGACTCTGGATGCAAAGCTGAAGGTCAAGGGAGAGAAGAAGCCTCTGACTGCGAAGCTCTATGGAACGGAAAAGGAAAAGATCACTGTTTCTTCTCAGGAAGAGATGGACGGGATCCTAAAAAGACTGAAAGGACAAAAGTTTTCTGTAGACAGCATCAAAAGAGGCGAGCGGACCAAAAAACCTCCGGTTCCTTTTACCACCAGTACGCTGCAGCAGGAAGCCTCAAAGGCTTTGAATTTTGCCACATCCAAGACCATGCGGATTGCACAGCAGCTGTATGAAGGTGTGGATATCAAGGGGAACGGCACGATCGGTCTCATCACATACCTGCGTACGGACTCTACCCGTGTGTCAAAAGAGGCGGAAGCAGCGGTAAGGGCATATGTGGGTGCCACCTACGGCGAGCAGTATGCGGTATCGGGAGCAGGAGAGAAGGAGAAGGAAAAAAAGAGCGTCCAGGATGCCCATGAAGCCATCCGCCCCACAGACGTTTCCCGAACACCTGCCATGATGAAGGATTCTCTCAGCAGAGATCAATTCCGCCTGTATCAGCTGATCTGGAAACGGTTTGTGGCCAGCAGGATGCAGCCGGCGGTTTATGAAACGATCTCTGTTAAGATTGCAGGAGGAGAGTACCGCTTTCAGGTGTCCGCCTCCAAGGTGACGTTTGAAGGCTTCCGTTTGGTTTATACAGAAGCCGGAGAAGAAAAAGAAGAAAAAAATACGCTGGTGGGAAATCTGACGGAAGGGTCCGTGCTGACGGAGGACGGATTTGATGCGAAGCAGCATTTCACACAGCCGGCGCCTCACTACACAGAGGCGGCGCTGGTGAAGGCGCTGGAGGAGTTGGGGATCGGACGTCCCAGTACTTATGCGCCCACCATATCCACCATTCTGGGAAGACGGTATGTGGCCAAGGAAAACAAGAACCTGTATCTGACAGAGATGGGGGAAGTGGTCAATACTATTATGAAGCAGTCCTTCCCCACGATCGTAGACGTGAATTTTACCGCCAATATGGAAAGTCTTTTGGACGGGGTGGCAGAGGGAAAGGTAAAATGGAAGACCATCATTGAAAACTTTTACCCCGATCTGGACAAGGCTGTCCAGAAAGCGGAGGAAGAGCAGGAGCAGGTAAAGATCGAAGATGAGAAGACAGATGTGATCTGTGAGCTGTGCGGCAGAAACATGGTGATCAAATATGGGCCTCACGGCAGATTCCTTGCGTGTCCTGGATTTCCGGAATGTAAAAACACCAAGCCCTACCTGGAAAAGATCGGAGTTTTGTGTCCGGTCTGCGGAAAAGAGGTGGTGCTTCGTAAGACGCGAAAGGGAAGGAAATATTTTGGCTGTGAAAACAATCCGGAATGCGAGTTTATGTCCTGGCAGAAACCGTCAGAGAAGGCCTGCCCACGCTGTGGCTCTTATATGGTAGAAAAAGGAAATAAACTTCTTTGCAGTGACAACAAGTGCGGGTATGTTGAAACTATGGAAAATCATAAAAATATTTAGGGAATTCATTGAAAATTACCTGTTTGTATGATAGTATGCTCTCAGAGAATGGAGGGTTCATATGAGTGTACAATTATTAGATAAAACAAGAAAGATTAACAAACTACTGCATAATAACAATTCCAGCAAAGTGGTATTTGATGACATCTGTGAAGTGTTGACGAATATTTTAAAATCCAATGTTCTGGTTATCAGCAAAAAAGGAAAGGTGCTGGGGGAAAGTGCATCCGAAATGGTTCCCTGCATCACGGAAATGATCGAACACAACATCGGCACGCATATTGATGAAATGTTAAATGAAAGGCTTCTGGGAATCTTATCCACCAAGGAAAACGTGAATCTTCAGACGCTGGGCTTTTCAGCAGAAGCAGTAAAGGGATACCAGGCCATCATTACTCCCATTGATATTGCGGGAGCCAGACTGGGAACGTTGTTTATCTACAAGGCGGGCGAGCTGTACGATATTGACGATATCATCCTGAGTGAGTACGGAACGACGGTCGTAGGGCTTGAGATGCTTCGCTCTGTGAATGAAGAAAGTGCGGAAGAGTCAAGAAAAGAGCATATTGTTCATTCTGCCATCAATACGCTGTCCTATTCCGAGCTGGAGGCGATCATCCATATTTTTGATGAGCTGGAAGGAACGGAGGGGATCCTTGTGGCAAGTAAGATCGCTGACCGGGTGGGAATTACCCGCTCCGTCATCGTAAACGCACTGCGCAAGTTTGAGAGCGCCGGAGTGATCGAATCACGTTCTTCCGGAATGAAAGGGACCTACATCAAAGTGGTGAACGAGTACGTGCTTCCGGAACTGCAAAGACTGAAAGAAGAAAAGATCAGGTAAGCTTATGTATGAAAAATGTGATGCATTGCTGCAAATGGAACAGCTCTTTTTGCAAGAGGGATTTTTTGACGAAGAACCCCATCCCTGCCGTGTGATCTTTTGTGACCGGGAGGCAGAAAGGATCCATCTGATCTCCACAGAGGCAAAGCTTCCCAGGTTTTCCCTGGATGCGGCATATCTGTGTCAGATAGAAACAGAGGAGGCCAGTGTGTTCTGCCGGGGGACCATCGTAGAGCGATATGAAAATAAAGCAGGAAAAGTTGTGGTATTTGCCATCAAAAACGGCTTTTATAAAAATGTATAAAAATCTTCTAAACTAAACAGAAAGTCTGTTGACAAAGAGGAGAGGGAGTGCTATCTTATTAATAAGAGTTTTAGCACTCTCTTTTTTTGAGTGCTAACAAGACTTGTACACAGAAGGAGGAATTACCATGAAGTTAGTACCATTGGGAGAAAGAGTTGTTTTAAAGCAATCCGTTGCAGAGGAGACTACAAAATCAGGGATCGTGATTCCGGGGCAGTCAAAGGAAAAGCCGCAGCAGGCAGAAGTGATCGCAGTAGGACCTGGCGGAACGGTAGACGGAAAAGAAGTAGAGATGCATGTGAAAGTCGGACAGACTGTTATCTATTCCAAATATGCGGGAACTACCGTAGAAATTGACGAAGAAGAATACATTATCGTAAAGCAGGATGATATCCTTGCGATCGTAGAATAAGACAAGAACAGACAGTTAGGAGGAAGCAGACATGGCAAAAGAGATCAAATATGGAGCAGAGGCAAGAAGCGCCCTGGAGGCAGGAGTCAATCAGCTGGCCAACACGGTGCGCGTAACATTGGGACCAAAGGGAAGAAATGTGGTACTGGATAAATCTTTCGGAGCGCCCCTGATCACCAACGATGGGGTGACGATCGCAAAGGAGATCGAGCTGGAAGATGGATTTGAAAATATGGGAGCGCAGTTGATCAAGGAAGTTGCATCCAAGACCAATGACGTGGCAGGAGACGGAACAACGACGGCTACCGTTCTGGCACAGGCCATGGTACAGGAAGGTATGAAGAACCTGGCGGCAGGAGCAAATCCCATCATTCTCAGAAAGGGAATGAAGAAGGCGACAGATGCAGCGGTAGAGGCAATCGCAGGAATGTCCAGCAATGTAAAAGACAAGGATCAGATCGCCAAGGTGGCAGCTATTTCGGCAGGAGATGCGGAAGTAGGAGAGATGGTGGCAGATGCGATGGAAAAGGTATCCCAGGATGGAGTGATCACCATTGAAGAATCCAAGACCATGAAGACAGAACTGGATCTGGTAGAAGGAATGCAGTTTGACAGAGGGTATGTGTCCGCTTATATGGCGACAGACATGGACAAGATGGAGGCTGTTCTGGACGAGCCGTACATTCTGATCACAGATAAAAAGATTTCCAATATTCAGGAGATCCTGCCTCTTTTGGAGCAGATCGTGCAGTCCGGGGCAAGGCTTCTGATCATTGCGGAAGACGTAGAAGGGGAAGCACTTACTACTCTGATCGTCAACAAGCTGCGTGGAACCTTTAACGTAGCGGCAGTGAAGGCACCGGGCTACGGAGACAGAAGAAAAGAGATGTTAAAAGACATTGCCATCCTGACCGGAGGACAGGTGGTATCCGATGAACTTGGCATGGATCTGAAAGAGACCACGCTGGATCAGCTGGGACGCGCAAAATCGGTAAAGGTACAGAAGGAAAATACCGTGATCGTAGACGGACTGGGAGATAAAAAGGAAATCGCAGACAGAGTATCCCAGATCAAGATGCAGATCGAGGAGACCACATCAGAGTTTGATAAGGAAAAGCTGCAGGAGAGACTGGCCAAACTGGCAGGCGGAGTGGCAGTGATCCGGGTAGGAGCGGCTACAGAGACAGAAATGAAAGAAGCAAAGCTTCGCATGGAGGACGCTCTGAACGCAACAAGAGCTGCTGTAGAGGAAGGAATCATAGCCGGAGGCGGATCTGCCTACATTCACGCAGCAAAGAAGGTAGAAGAGCTGGTGGAGAGCCTGGAGGGAGATGAGAAGACAGGGGCAAAGGTAGTCCTGAAAGCACTGGAATCTCCGCTGTTCCACATTGCAGCCAATGCGGGACTGGAAGGTTCTGTCATTATCAATAAAGTAAGAGAAGCAGAAGTAGGAGTTGGATTTGACGCCTTGACAGAAGAGTATGTAGATATGGTAGAAAGCGGGATCCTGGATCCGGCTAAAGTAACCAGAAGCGCATTGCAGAATGCCACCAGTGTGGCATCTACACTTCTGACTACAGAATCTGTGGTGGCTAATATCAAAGAAGAAGTACCGGCTATGCCGGCCGGAGCCGGAGCGGGAATGGGTATGATGTAAGAGTACCGCTTTTTACAGAGGAGAAGAGGGGATCCCTGTCTTTCAGTATGGAAAGACAGGGATCTTTTACGTCGATAGGGCATGAGGCTTTGGTACACAGAAAAGGTTTACGAAATCACAGAGATTTCTGTTAAAAAATCTGTTAAAATAGGTTTCCGTTTATGCTATTTCCAGGGATTTATGATATAATAGGCGACAGGAAACAGGGAAAATGCGGATCCGATAAAAGAGACGACACCGTTTCCGGCCAGATAAAAAGAAAGAAGCTGCGGCGCCCGATCCTAAAAGAGAGGGATCTTGGCTCCGGCAGATCAGGAGGTAGATATATGGGAGATTTTTATACAGAAAAAATGGTTAAAAGGAAAGCCGGGGGAAGGGAATTGGCTCCGGCGGCAGGATTGGCGGCAGCAGCCCTGATTTCGGCATATATCGCGCTGTCCAATCTTTTGGGAGTGCTGTTGGTGATCATCTTTGTGGGACTTTGCGTGATAGCGGTCAGAAGAAGCCGGATCGAATATGAATATCTTTTTATCAATGGAGATCTGGATATTGATAAGATCATTAACAGATCCAGCAGGAAAACCGTATTTTCCATGAATGTTTCAGAACTGGAGCTTCTGGCACCGGAAGGAAGCCGGGAGCTGGAGCGTTATGGAAATGCCAGGATGCTGGATTTTAGTTCCAACCAGCCGGCATTCAAACGATACGTTTTGGTTGCCGGGCGAAAGGGAGAGTTGTACCGGGTCGTGTTTGAACCGGGAGAAGAGCTGGTAGAAGGATTTTTTCTGATGGCTCCGCGGAAAGTACTGCATTAATTTTCAGACAAAAAGGATGAGGGAAGCAAGCAAAAGCACAGACAGTTCCAGGGTCTGTGCTTTTCCTGAAGGCTACAGGATGTTTCGCCTAAGAGCAGGAAATACTCCGCGAAAAAGGAGAAACAGAAGAGGAAGAAAGAGATTGCAACCCACCGGGACAGTATGTTATCATAGGCAGAAACAAAGAATGGGGGAAAGCAGTATGAAAATGTTTTTAAAGAAAAAAGCAGCCGGCGTTGCTGCCGCTGCGGTAGTCGCAGTCCTTTTCCTAGGAGGGATCCTGCCGGTACATGCGGCGGATACGTGTGAGCTTGGGAAAAATATCAATACCAGGATCCAGGATATCACCATCAAGGAATACCTCTACGGATATAATGAAAGTACGCAAAAGGTGGAGCGGCTTCCGGATCATACGCCTGTCACGGAATGGGTGTATATCATGGAGAATATCAAAGGGACTCTGGTCAACGACGGAAGCCTGAAGGCTGGCGATTATTTTACCTATCAACTGGATCCGGCAGACCGCTTAGGCGGATTTCAAAGCCCGGAGACGGTACAGGTAGGGAATCTGTATGTGACGGATACCAAGACCGGTGAAGAAGTTCTGTTTGCCTATGCAAACCTGGATCCGGACAGCAACAAGATTACATACATCCTAAGTGACTATATTGAAGGAAAAGAAAGTGTTTCTTTTGAGCTGGAACAGGGTTGGACGATCAAACCGGATGTCATCCGCAAAAATGGAGAATATACATTTCAGGACACATTTGCAGAGAAGCCGGTAAACTATACGCACACCATTGCGTATGGAGGGAATGCAGACGAACGGCAGGGAGCGAATACCTTCAGCCTGATCAGCAGGATCCTTTACGTGAATCCGGCTGAAAAATCCTACACACAGATCGGCTATCTGAATCCCAGAGGAACAGAGCTAAAAGGTGGATTTACAGTAGAGTATATATCGGGAACAGAGAATGGAAACTATACGACACCTCTGGCAGATACGGCAGAGTTCCGTGTGTATGAGGTTCCGGACGGCTATGAATTCCCGGATACCTTTGGGGTGGATCTTTCTGCGCTGAAGGATGTTACGGATACGCTGGAGGTTTCCAAGGGAAGCCAGGGATTCACAAAGTACACCATGGGAACGGACACCCAGAAAAGATATGTATTCTATCTGAAAAACAATTATGTTTCCAACAAGGAACTGAACGAGGACAATATTCTGGTGGAGACACAAAAAACCATTTATTCGGCTTTTAATGTGACGACGCCGGGGATATCGTCCAATGGAAATCATCTGGCGGCAGTCAGGATCCTGGAAAATACGGTAGGAGCATATGCGGTGGGAGGAGAATCTCTGAGAGAGACCTACTGCAACAGGAACAGAAAGATCCAGGTGAAAAAGATGGACGCCTCAAACAGCCAGCCGTTGCAGGGCGCAGTATTTGAGATCCTGAAAGACGGAAAGGTAGTGGAGACGCTTACCACAGGGGCGGACGGCTTAGCGGTAACAGCAGCTTTGCCGCTGGGAGACTACAGCATCCGGGAGATCACGGCTCCCGAGGGATACCAGTTGAGCCAGGAGATTACGGAGGTAAAGCTGGAAAGCACGGATGGATCGGTCAAGACCGTTGAGATCACCAATCAGCCTATCCCCAAACAGCCGGACAAGCCTGCCGCAGAGAAGCCGTCTGTTTCAGGAGGTACAAAAAAGAGTGAGAAGGCGGCAGGCAAAGTGGCGGCGCCTAAGACCGGCGACAAAAATTTTGTTCTTTTCTATGTGGGAGGAATGCTGACGGCGACAGCTCTTTTTGGGAATTCTTTCCTGACAAAAAGACGGCTGTACGTGAAAAGAAGCAGCCGGCACTAAAAAGAGGCGGACATCCGTAAACGGCGGTTGACAAATCCAAGGAAAATTGGTTATTATAGCAGTTAATCAAGTTCTGTAGAACGAAAAATTGAAAACCATGTGAAAAGAAAGAGAGGTTCGTGAAATGGGAAAAATAATCGGAAACGGCATTACGTTTGATGATGTTCTTCTGATACCGGCTTATTCAGAAGTGATTCCAAATGAAGTGGATTTATCCACTTATCTTACGAAGAAGGTAAGACTGAATATTCCAATGATGAGCGCAGGGATGGACACCGTAACGGAGCACCGTATGGCGATTGCAATGGCAAGGCAAGGCGGAATCGGAATCATCCATAAGAATATGTCCATCGAAGAGCAGGCAGAAGAGGTTGATAAGGTAAAGCGTTCCGAAAACGGAGTCATCACAGATCCTTTTTATCTTTCGCCGGAGCACACGCTGGCAGACGCCAATGAGCTGATGAGCAAGTTCCGGATCTCAGGAGTGCCGATCACAGAGGGAAGAAAACTGGTGGGGATCATCACCAATCGTGATCTGAAATTTGAAGAGGATTTTTCCAAGAAGATCAAAGAGTCTATGACGTCGGAGGGTCTGATCACTGCACAGGAGGGGATCACACTGGAAGAAGCCAAAAAGATTCTGGCGAAAGCAAGGAAAGAAAAGCTTCCCATTGTGGACAAGGAATTCAATCTGAAGGGTCTGATCACCATTAAAGATATTGAAAAGCAGATCAAGTACCCGCTGTCTGCCAAGGACGAGCAGGGAAGACTGCTGTGCGGAGCAGCCATCGGGATCACGGCCAACTGTTTGGAGAGAGCGGAAGCCCTGGTCAATGCCAAAGTGGACGTAGTGGTAATGGATTCTGCACACGGACATTCTGCAAATGTGCTGCGTACAGTGGATATGGTCAAGAATAAATTCCCACAGCTCCAGGTGATCGCAGGAAATGTGGCAACGGGAGAAGCTACGGAAGCTTTGATCCGTGCAGGAGCCGACGCTGTTAAAGTCGGGATCGGGCCGGGCTCCATCTGTACGACGCGCGTAATCGCAGGGATTGGAGTACCCCAGATAACGGCGGTAATGGAATGCTATGAGGCCGCCGACAAGCATGGGATCCCGGTGATCGCTGACGGAGGGATCAAGTATTCCGGAGATATGACAAAGGCTATCGCAGCAGGCGCCAATGTTTGTATGATGGGAAGCATTTTTGCGGGTTGTGATGAAAGCCCGGGAACCTTTGAACTGTATCAGGGAAGAAAATATAAGGTATATCGTGGAATGGGATCCATCTCCGCCATGGAAAATGGAAGCAAGGACAGATACTTCCAGACAGATGCAAGAAAGTTGGTGCCGGAGGGCGTAGAAGGCCGGGTTGCCTATAAGGGGACGGTAGAGGATACCGTGTTCCAACTGATGGGAGGACTTCGTTCCGGAATGGGCTACTGTGGAACGCCCACCATTGAGGATCTGAAGCAGAAAGGACAGTTTGTGAAGATCTCCGCAGCCTCTCTGAAGGAGAGCCACCCTCACGACATTCACATTACAAAGGAAGCGCCGAACTACAGCGTAGACGAGTAACAGATAACAGAACATACAAACCTCCCCCACAGGTGGCAGATCAGAAACGGTCTGCTTCCTGCGGGGGAGGTTTTTTGTGAAAATCGATTGTCAGGATTGGGACCAGTCCGTCAACACGTTTTGTCCTACTGCCTCAAAGGAAGAGACAGAGCAGCAGGATAACTTTCTGCGCTCAGGCTGGAAGAAAACGCTTATCGGATAATGTCCAGAAATCCCATCTGATCCAAAGCATTCAGTACCAGATGTCTGCCGGCATCGGTTCCGTCAATGATCCTCCTGGCACGGACAGAGTCTCCAATATTCAATACCTCTACCGGCTCTCCCAGGAACCCGTCAGAAAGCTCGGCCAAAACGGGAGCATATGCCTTCATGCCAAGACATACAAATCCATAGTCGAAGGGCAGCGTTTCTTCCGTGCCATTTTGGTTGACCAAAAAGGCGTCCGGGAGTACTTTGGTCAAAGCAGTGCCGGTCAGTTGTCGTACTTGTCCCTTTTGCAGGAATTCTTTGACGCTTGCTATGGAAGAAGCATCCAGACCGTTTCCGATGGTAGGAAGCATTTCTACCAGAGTGATCTGCGCATTTCTGGACACGAAAAATTCCACTACATCCAGCCCAACTGCTCCGCCGCCGACTACCACCACCCTTTTGCCGGACAGATCTTCCGGATAGCGCTCCACCTCTGCAATAAAATCCAGAATGGAAAAAACAGGTGCGGAAGACTGCAGCTGTTGGGCCAACCCATCAATAGGAGGAAGGATGGGAACGGAACCGGTAGCGTTTACTACCAGGTGCGGGTGATACTGTCTGACACGTTCCAAAGTTCCCTCTGTGCTGGTCAGGATGGTCAGATTTTCCAGCTGTCCGGCACGAGCTTTCAGATAGGTGGGGAAATCGGCCAGACGTTTTTTGGAGGGGATCTTGGAGATTTCCACAGACAGTCCGCCGATTTTGTCTGTTTTTTCTAAAAGGGTTACATGACATCCCACCTCGGCTGCCGTACAGGCTGCCTCCAGGCCGGCGGTTCCGGCGCCGACTACCACCACGTTACAGGGAGAGGACACCTTGTATTTTTTGTAGGCTTCTCCATAGATCAGGTCGGGGTTGATGGTACATCTAAGAGGCTTATTGCCGCCGATACGATTTCCCACACATCCCACATTGCAGGAAATACACTTCCGCAGCTGCTGGGTGCGGCCATACTTGACTTTGTTACACCATTCGGGATCGGCGATCAGCCCCCGGCCTAGTCCGATAAAGTCCGCATCCCCTCGCGCCAGGATATCTTCCGCCACCTGGGGATCACGGATGTTTCCGATAGCGACGGTAGGCTTGTGAAAACGGTCGCGTACAGCTTTTGCCATGTAAGCCCGCCAGCCGTCTTCCAGATAATTGGCATCGATCTGGTATTGGATGGTGGGATTCAAGCCGGCAGAGGTATCGAACAGGTCTACCTCATCCTGCAGATATTCCAGGTATTCCAGGCAGTCCTCAACGGTATTTCCGCCCGCCACCAGTTCATCCACACTCAGCCGCAGGGAGATGGGAACATGGGGGCCGATGGCAGCGCGCACCTGATCGATGACCATGCGGCAGAAGCGGGACCGGTTCTTTGCGGAGCCGCCGAATTCGTCTGTTCGGTCATTCATCGTGGGAGACAGGAACTGACTGATCAGGTAAGAATGCCCCGCATGAATTTCTATCAGATCAAATCCTGCATTTACTGCCCGTTTTGCACCAATCCCATAGTCCTTTGCAATAGCTTCCAGCTCTTCTTTGGAAAGCGGCCGGGGAGTTTCTCCGCCGGGCTTGGAAGGAAGTGTGGAGGCAGATACCGGCTGCATTCCGATCCGGGAGCTCATGGCAGAAGCTCCTGCGTGGTTCAGCTGAATACCGATACAGGCGCCCTGTCTGTGACAGGCTTCCGTCAGATTAAACAGTCGGGGAATATAGCTGTCCTTGTCAATCCGAAGCTGCGTGGTCCCATTGGAACCCTCCGGATACTTCACACAGATGTTTTCAACGATAATAAGGCCCGTGCCGCCTCTGGCACGCAGCTCATAGTATCGGATGTGTTCGTCGCTGAGTTCTCCGTCATGTCCTGCAAAATCACTGCCCATAGGCATCATGACAACACGGTTTCGGACTGTCATGGAACGGAGCGTGATAGGACGGAATACATGTGGAAAATTTACTTTCATAGGCCCTCCTTTGATTTGAGATCTGATGGAAAGCTTCCTCAGATCTTCGATGAATTTGATTCGATTTCCGATTTCATAAGAAAATATGTTCTGTGAAACCAAAAATACTCCGCCAGGATCGCGCTGCGGCGGTAGGGAAACGTGCCGCAAAAGCGACTCGCCGCAGGCGGAGAATCCTGTAGCGCAGGATTCTTTCTTATTTGGAGTATATCGCATTGTTAAAGAAAAGACTAATTAGTAAAAAATGAGAAATAATAGAATTTATCTATGGATAACGGGAAAAACCAGGGCGCTGCCATAGGAAATCGACAGAGAAAGATGTGACCGATGGAGGAAACTGTGGCGGATCAGAGAAACTGCCTTGCGAAGAGAAGGGAAGCTTGCTATAATACAGCAGATACAGGAAGGCTTGTGAAAAGAACTATGAGGGAAACAATGAACGAATTGGAACAGTTTCGGGAGCAGGTAGCAGCCTGCGATGAAAAGATTATGGAGATGCTGATCCGGAGAAATCAGCTGGTGGAAAAAATCATGGATTATAAGGAAAGGCATCAGCTTCCGGTGCTTCAACTGCAGCAGGAAGAAAAGCAGAACCGATACTGGGGGGAGAAGCTTTCCGACAACCGGCACAAAGAAGAGCTGTTTGCCGTATTTGAATGTATCAGAAGGAACAGCAAGAAGATTCAGGCCAGAAGGCTGTTTGACTATAATATCATTTTGATCGGATTTATGGGTGTGGGAAAGACCACCGTATCCGGCTGTCTGAGCCGTCTGTTTGCTCTGGATGTGGTAGAGATGGATCAGGTGATCGCAGAAAGGGAGGCCATGAGTATTCCGGATATTTTTGCCGCCTGTGGGGAAGAATATTTCAGGGATCTGGAGACGGCCCTTCTGGTAGAGCTGCAGTCCCGAAAGCATACGGTCATTTCCTGCGGCGGAGGAGCTGCCCTGCGGGAAAGAAATGTGGCTGAGATGAAAAAGAACGGGAAAGTGGTACTTCTGACGGCAACTCCACAGACGATCTATCAGAGAGTGAAAGACAGCGAAGAGCGCCCTTTGCTGAAGGGAAGAAAAAATGTGGAAGCGATCGCCAGACTGATGGAAGAGCGAAGAGAAAAATATGAAGCGGCGGCAGATATTTTGATCTGCACAGATGAAAAAAGTGTTCTTCAGGTATGTGAAGAACTGATACAGCAGCTGACAAAAGAAGGGATACAGAAAAATGTTTGAGATGTTTTTTCCCGATCATTATGTGGCAAGCACCTATGTGATCGATTTTGAAAAATTATATAAAAATGGATACAGAGGAATTATTTTTGACATAGACAACACGCTGGTACCTCATGGGGATCCCTCCGATGAGAGGGCGGAAGCATTGTTTCTGCGGCTGAAGGCTTTGGGATTTCAGACCTGTCTGCTGTCCAACAACGGGGAGGAGAGGGTGAAGCTGTTTAACCAGAAGGTACAGACCAACTATATCTACGACGCCCACAAGCCTTCTCGAAAAAACTACCGGGAGGCCATGAAGCGGATGGGAACAAGCCGGGAAACGACAGTGTTTGTGGGAGACCAGCTGTTTACAGATGTATGGGGAGCAAGGCGGACAGGGATCCATAATTTTCTGGTAAAACCGATCCATCCAAGAGAGGAGATCCAGATCGTACTAAAAAGATACCTGGAGAAGATCGTGCTTTATTTTTATAAGAAAAAACAAAGAAAGCTGAAATAGTGGGGAGACCTGCGGTGGATCACCTACGGGAAGGCGACAGGCGGGTTCGCCTGATGTACAGGTAATAGATAGAAAACAGCAATGCGGTGAGAAACCATGATACCGGATAGCTGCCCAGGATCACCAGGATGGAAGGATGTCCGGGGACGACAAACAGGATCCAGAGGATTCTGGCGGCGCAGGTTCCCAAGAGGGATACCAGCATGGGAAGAAAGGTTTCTCCGGTGCCACGGATAGCTCCGGAAAGAATTTCACCAAATACATACAGAAGATAAAAAGGAGCAAGAAAATGCATCATGGAGACCACCAGAGGAAGAATGTCGTGGTCGGCCGGATGCAGGAACAGCTTGCCGATGGTTCCGCTGAACAAGTAAAGAAGGATGCTGAGCAAGGCGACGATTCCGGATGTGATAAAAAGTCCGGAAGCGACGCCTTTTTGTATTCTCCTGTAATGTTTGGCACCATAATTTTGCGCCGCAAACGTAGAGATTGCAGCTGCAAGCGCATCGGTGGAAAGCCAGATCAGAAAATCCAGTTTTCCGCAGAGAGCCCAGGCTGCAATGGAATCTGTGCGGTAGCGTTGATACTGGTCTGGATCATCATGTTGGCGATAGGATAAAAAGAAGACTGAAGTCCCAGGGGGATGCCAAGCCGAAGGATGGACAGCAGGCTTTCCCTGTGAATACGGAAGGGAAAAAGACGAAGAAGGCTGTCTCTTTTTTGTGACGGCGACGGATCAAAAGCCGGAGCCGTCCGAGGGTCCGGGGTCTGTGCATGATCCCGGATCCTTAGCTGGTCAGACGATTTTATAAGCACATACAGGATCAAAAGGGCGCTGACGGTCTGGGAAAGTACGGTGGTAGCAGCGGCACCGGAAGCCCCCAGACGCAGAAATCCTACAAAGAACAGATCCAGTACCAGATTGAGAGAGCAGGAAAGAAGCAGAATGGAAAAAGGAGTTCTGGAGTTGCCCACGGCTCTTAAGATCCCGGCGCCAAGATTGTAGAGGAGGGATACGGACAGTCCGAAAAAATAAATGCGGACATAAGAGAGCGTCTGAGAGTAGATGTCCTGCGGAACTTCCAGGAGATCCAGACAAGCAGGAGCAAATACGATCCCCAGAATGGAAAGAAGGACACCTCCTGCAAAAGAGAAGGCAATGGCAGTGCGGGCAACCTGCGTCAGCCGGCGAAGCTGCTTCCCGCCAAACAGCTGGGAAACGAGAATGGTTGCTCCGGCGGAAAGTCCGGTAAAAAAGTTAAGAGGGAGCTTCAACAGATTGTGCACGGAATCAATGGCAGCCAGACCGGATTTGCCGGCAAACTGTCCGATGATAACCGCATCAACGGTAGTATAAAGTTGCTGAAATATGCTTCCGGCCAGGATGGGCAGAAAAAACAGGATCAGCTGTTTCCAGATGACCCCCTGAGTAAGATCCAGATTTCGTCCTTCCATAAAATATTTGCCTCCTTTCCGGGAAAAATCTCCTTGCTCACAGATCTTCCAGATTGATTCCTTTTGGCGTTTCCATGTGTACCAGAGTGATCTTGTAGATGTGATCGGCATCGCCTCTTTCCAGAGCGGTGAGGATATTCAGGTGCTCCTGATAGGTAGCCTCCATACGTCCTTCATGAGCCAGGGAAAGCTGAGCCAGTCTCCGCATCCGGTAGTGAAATGTGGAAAACACCTCTTGAAATTGACGGTTTTGTACAAAGTTAATGATTTCCTGATGGAACCGGAAATCGTAATCACAAAATTCAGAAATAGAATGGGAAGTTTCCAGAATACGCTTCAGCTGGGACATCAGCCCGCGAAGACTTTGAAATAAAAGTCTGGCTTCAGGCGTCTGGCTTGCAAGAGCGATCTGATAGGTGCAGTAGCATTCAATAGCGGAGCGTACCTGGAAGGTTTCGATCACGTCCGTCCTGGTAAGTCTGTGAAGCCGGAATCCTCTGCTGGGAATGATGTCGATATAGCCTTCCTGGGCAAGACGGTGGATGGCATCCCGAAAAGGAGTCCGGGAAATCCCGATCTCTTTGGCAAGCTTTGTCTCAGAATAAACCTGGTCATAGGACAGGCGATCCGACTGGATCAGATCCTGCAGATACAGATAGGCCTGCTGATTTAATGGTGTCATAAAAAACCTCTTTTCTTATAGTCTTTTACGTTCACTATAGCGGAAAACCAGGGAAAGGTCAAATATTGTAAGAATATGACAAAAAAATATCAAAATTAAAAATAAATTAGCAAATATGCACAGAAAAGCATGAAAAATATTGTAAGAAAAGGAGAAAAAAAGAGGAAAGCTTGACCGGTATACCGGTTCGGGTGTACAGTCAAACAAAGTTGGAGAAGGATCCGACGGCGACAGAAAAAACAGGAAACAAAACAGAAAGGGTGTAGACATATGAAAGTAGGATTCATAGGACTGGGGATCATGGGAAGACCCATGGCAAAAAATCTGCTGAAAGCAGGAGTAGAACTGATGGTATCGGATCTGAATCCGGAAGCGGTGGCAGACGTAGTGGAAGCAGGCGCAGAAAACGGAACCTATGCGCAGATCGGAGCCGATTGCCAGGTGGTGTTTACCATCGTTCCGACAGGAGAGATCGTAAAAGAAATCCTTTTTGGAAAAGAGGGAGTGGCGTCTTCGTTGAAAGAAGGCAGCATCGTTTGTGATATGAGCTCCGTTACACCGGTAGAATCCAGAGAGTGTTATGAAAGGCTGAAACAACAGAAAGTAGGATTTGTGGATGCGCCGGTTTCCGGAGGAGAGCCGGGAGCCATTGCGGGAACGCTGGCCATCATGGCAGGAGGAGAGGAGGAAGCCTTTGAACAGTTGAAGCCATATTTCGAGATCCTGGGTTCTTCCGCCCTGTTGATCGGAGGGCCGGGAAGCGGCAGCGTAACAAAGCTGGCCAATCAGGTCATTGTAAATAATACCATTGCCGTGGTTTCGGAAGCTTTTGTACTGGCGGCAAAGGCCGGGGCGGATCCGCAGAAGGTGTATGAAGCGATCCGGGGCGGTCTGGCGGGAAGTGCGGTGCTGGATGCCAAGATCCCCATGATCGTAGAACGGAATTTTAAGCCGGGAGGACCCATCCGCATCAACCACAAGGATATTAAAAACGTGGTCCACACAGCCCACTCCATTGACGTACCGATTCCTTACACGGCACAGCTGTATGAGATTTTGCAGACGTTAAAGATCCACGGACATATGGAAGAGGACCACGGCGGGATCGTACAGTATTTTGAACGGTTGGCAGATGTAGAAGTAAAGAAAAAATAGGAGGGCGGCAGGCATGAAACAAAATATTACCAGTTTCCATAGATTTCCGGAGGTGGACGAGAAGGAGGCGGACAGACTTCTGGAACAGAAAATCCGAAAAAATCGGAAAAAGATCATAGTGCTGGATGATGATCCGACGGGAGTGCAGACTGTGCACGACATTTTTGTTTACACCGGCTGGGACGAAGAAAGCATCCGAAGCGGCTTTGAAGAAGACCGTCCTCTCTTTTATATCCTGACCAATTCCAGAGGATTTACCCGGGAGGAGACAGAAAAAGCCCACCGAGAGATTTCCCGGACCATCGGGAAGGTAGCGAAGGAGTTGAAAAAGGAATACCTCCTGATCAGCAGAAGCGACAGCACCCTGCGAGGGCATTATCCTCTGGAAACGGAGATCCTGCGGGAGGAATATGAAGAAATCTGGGGAAAGCAGATAGACGGAGAAATTTTATGCCCGTTCTTTCTGGAAGGCGGACGGTTCACCATGGACAACGTTCACTATGTCAGATACGGAGAAGAGTTGATCCCGGCAAATGAAACAGAATTTGCAAAAGACAAGACATTTGGGTACGAGGCGACCACAATGCCTCTGTATGTGGAAGAAAAGACGGCAGGAGCCTATCGGGCAGAAGATGTGGTATGTATCTCACTGGAGGACATCAGAGGGTTTCAGGTAGAAAAAATAAAGAAACAGCTTTTGGGAGTAAACAGATTCCGGAAAGTGATCGTCAATGCGATCTCCTATGCGGACGTGAAGGTGTTTTGTATTGCTCTGTACCAGGCGATGGAGGAAGGAAAGCTGTTTTTGTTCCGGTCGGCAGCGGCCCTGGTAAAAGTGATGGGAGGAATCAGCAGCCAGCCGCTTTTGGAACGCAAAGATATGGTAACACGGGAAACCGGGTGCGGTGGTGTGATCGTAGTAGGATCCCATACAGAAAAAACCACCAGACAGCTTGCGGCTTTGAGAGAGCTGGACGGCATCGGTTTTATTGAATTAAATGCAGGCCTGGTAAAAGAAGAAGCAGAATTTGCCAGGGAGGTAGAGCGGTGCCTGAAGGAAGAGGAAGAATTGCTGAAACAGGGAAAGACGGTCTGCTGCTACACAACGAGAAGCCTGATCACTGCCGATACGGGAAACAAGGAGGATGAACTGCGCTTATCTGTACGGATCTCGGATGCAGTACAGTCTCTGGTGGGAAAGCTGTCCGTTACACCGGCCTTTGTGATCGCAAAAGGCGGGATCACCTCCAGTGATGTAGGGACGAAGGCGCTGGCGGTAAAGAAGGCAAACGTGCTGGGACAGATCAGGCCGGGGATCCCTGTCTGGCAGACAGGAGAAGAAAGTCGGTTTCCCGGGACGCCTTATGTGATCTTTCCGGGAAATGTGGGAGAGGATACCACCTTGCGGGAGGCGGCGCAAATCCTGATGGGAATGTGAAAAAAGAAACAAACGAACAATATAAACAAAAGCGAAATTAATTATTGACACAAAACGAACACAGAAGTACAATTAAAACATAAATGAACAACAAAAGATCGTAATAAGGCAGAAGGGGAAAGGAGAAACAAATGACCCAGTGTGTTGTGATTGCAGATGATCTGACGGGCGCCAATGCGACGGGAGTACTTCTGAAAAAAATGGACTACAGGGCGTATACGGCCATGAATGCAGAACGTATTGAACTGCGGACGAAGGAAGCCTATGACTGTGTCCTTTATCCGACGGACAGCCGAGGAGTGGATCCACAGATAGCCTACAACCGGGTGAAAAATGTATGCAGTCTCTTGAAAAGCCCGGAGGTAAAGGTATACGGAAAAAGGATCGACAGCACCTTAAGAGGAAATCTGGGAAGTGAAACAGATGCAATGCTGGACTGTCTGGGAGAAGAATATATTGCGGTGGCTGCACCTTGCTTCCCTGCTTCCGGGAGGATTGTCATTGGCGGTTATATGCTGGTAAACGGTCTTCCGCTTCACAAGACGAACATCGCCCTGGATCCCAAGACACCAGTGGCACAGTCGGAGGTAGCGGAGCTGTTTGCGAAACAAAGCAAGTATTCCGTGTCTTCTATTTTCATGAAAGATATGATGGACGGAGCAGGGCATCTGACAGACCGGATCGAAGAAGAGCTTGGCAAAGGAGCCAGGATTTTGGTATTTGACTGTGTGACCCAGGAGGATCTGGATCTGATCGCAGATGCGGTGCTGCTAAGCGGCAGAAAGGTGATCGCGGTAGATCCCGGCGTGTTTACGGCTACGCTGGCAAGAAAGTGTATGCCGCCAAAGAAGCGGGAGAAAAACAGGATCCTGACGGTGGTAGGAAGTGTCAATTCCAACACAAAGGATCAGATGGAGGAACTTTGGCTGTCCCAGAAAACCTATTCTGTCCTGGTGCAGACGAGGGAATTTCTGGAAAGTGACGACAGGAGGGAAGCGGAGATAGAGCGCGTGGTATCTCGAATCCTGCAGGAAAGCGGGGATTACTTTGTGGTAACGGTGACCGGAGACGGGATCTATCCGGAAAACCGGATACAATTTGAACCTTATATGAAGAAGTGGGGCGTCGGGTTGGATGCGATCACAGCCAGGATCAATCAGGCATTTGCAGAGATCACATGGAGGATCTTCAGACAGGAAGAAAGCTTTAAAGGACTTTATACCAGCGGCGGAGACGTCACGGTGGCTGTATGCCAGCGATTCGGAACGGCAGGTCTGGCTCTTTTGGATGAGGTTCTTCCCCTTGCCGCATACGGACGGTTTATCAAAGGAGAATTTGAAGGTGTCCATATTGTCACAAAAGGGGGCAGTCAGGGAGGAAAGGATGCCATCAACCGCTGCGTTACATATCTGAAAGAGAAACTATATATCTAAGGAAGAGAGGAAAAAAGTATGAAAAGACCAGTGATCGCAATTCCCATCGGAGATCCGGCAGGCGTCGGACCGGAGATCGTCGTAAAGGCGCTATGCAATGAAAAAGTGAAGCAGGATGCAGACTGTATCGTGGTAGGAGACAGGAAGATCTGTGAAAATGCCATACGGATCACAGGAGAGAAACTAAAGATCCATGTGATCCATCAGGTGGAGGAGGCGGTTTTTCAAGACGGCGTGATGAACCTGATGGATCTGAACAATGTGGATATGACACAGTTTTCCTTTGGGGCAGTCAGCGGGATGTGCGGGAAGGCGGCGTATGCGTACATTGCCAAATGCATTCAGCTGGCAAACGAAGGAAAGGTAGATGCGGTAGCCACGACTCCCATCAATAAAGAATCCCTGAAAGCGGGGGAGATCCCCTTCATTGGACATACAGAGATCTTCGGAAGTCTGACCGGAACGGAGGATCCGCTGACAATGTTTGAGACCAACGGGCTGCGGGTATTTTTCCTGACACGGCATGTGTCCCTTCGTCAGATGCTGGATATGATCAAGAAGGAGCGGATCAAGGATTATGTGAAAAGATGCCTGGAGGCATTGGAAAAATTAGGCGTGAAGGAGGGAACCATGGCGATTGCCGGGCTGAATCCTCACTGCGGAGAACACGGATTGTTTGGGTTTGAGGAGGTGAATGAGATCACACCGGCAATCGAGGAACTACAAAAGGAAGGGTATCAGGTGGTGGGACCCATCGGGGCGGACTCTGTGTTCCATCAGGCAGCTCAGGGAAGATACAACAGCGTATTGTCCCTGTACCATGATCAGGGACATATAGCGACAAAAACCCTGGATTTTGACAGAACCATCGCGATCACAAACGGAATGCCGATCCTTCGGACATCGGTGGACCATGGAACTGCATTTGACATTGCAGGAACAAACAAAGTAAGCGAGATCAGTATGGTAGAAGCAATTCTGTTGGCAGCAAAATACGCCCCTAATTTTACAAAATAAGAAAGAAGAGAGGAGATCGGTTATGGTTAACGGATTGAGTGGTGAGAGGATGCTGATAGGACTGGCGGTTGGAATCGCAGTCCTGATCTTCCTGGTATTAAAAACAAAAGTGCAGGCATTTTTGGCGCTGATCATCTGTACGGTGATCGTGGGCGTGGTAGGCGGAATGCCGCTGATCAACACAATGATCGAAGTAGACGGAGTACAAAAACCCTTCGGGATCGTCAATTCCATCACGACAGGATTTGGAGGAACCCTGGGAAATATCGGTATCATTATCGGCTTTGGAGTTATGATGGGACAGATTTTCGAGGTGACCGGAGCCGCTAAGACGATGGCACAGACCTTCCTGAAGCTGTTTGGGAAGAAAAGAGAAGAAGAGGCGCTGGCGATCACGGGATTTCTGGTATCCATTCCCATTTTCTGCGACTCGGGCTTTGTGGTACTGGCGCCTATCGCAAAAGCGATCTCAAAAGTAACGAAGAAATCGGTGATCGGACTGGGTGTGGCACTGGCGGCCGGACTGGTGATCACCCATTCCCTGGTTCCTCCGACACCGGGACCGCTGGGTGTGTGCGGAATCTTTGGAATTGACGTGGGAAAATTCATTCTTATGACGATCCTGCTTGCTATCCCTATGACAGTTGCGTGTATCGCTTACGGAAGACTCTATCTGTCAAAGAAATTTTACCGGATCCCCAACGAAGAAGGCGTGATCGAAGAGCGTCCTTACGAGGAGCCGGATTATGAAAATGCATTTGCAATGACGGAAGAAAAGCTGCCGGGTGTATTTGCATCCTTTATGCCGCTTCTGCTTCCCATTATCCTGATCCTGATCAATACGGTGGCAACTGCGCTGGGCAAGACCGGCGGGATCATGGAAGTTCTTGTGTTCTGCGGACAGCCTATCGTGGCAGTAGGACTGGGACTATTAGCGGCGATCTTTACGCTGGGCAGGACGCTGAACCGCCATGATGCTGTCATGGAAATGGAAAAGGGAATGATGTCGGCAGGCATCATCATGCTGGTAACCGGAGGCGGAGGTGCTTTAGGACAGATCATCAAAGATTCAGGACTTGGCAACTTCATGGCAGAAGGTCTGGCACAGACGGCAATCCCCATTGTGATCCTGCCGCTTCTGATCTCTACGGCAATGCGGTTTATCCAGGGCTCCGGAACGGTAGCCATGACCACCGCGGCAAGTATTTCTGCCCCCATCATCGTGGCAGCCGGTGCAAATCCTCTGCTGGGAGCGATCGCATGCTGTGTAGGATCCCTGTTCTTCGGATACTTTAACGACAGCTACTTCTGGGTAGTCAACAGGACGCTGGGCGTCAGGGAAGCAAAAGAACAGCTGACCATCTGGTCTGTGACCTCTACCATTGCGTGGGCAGTAGGTGTGGTGGAAGTACTTGTACTCAATATCTTTATGTAGATCGAAACATATGGTATAATTACAGCGGAGGAGAGATTCCTCCGCTGTTGACGTGATACGGGACAGAGCGTGTGGCAGAGACTGCTGACGTGACAGAAGACGGAGCGTGGATTTGGAGTCGGTGTGTAAGGTCGAAAGGTAAGAGGTGGATCAGATGCTCAGAGTAGAGAGACAGGCGAAGATCGTACAGCTTCTGCAGACCAGAGGAAGTCTGCAGGTGGAAGAGCTGGCAAAGGAACTGGGAGTCAGTCCTATGACGATCCGGCGTGATCTGGGGACGCTGGAAGAACACAATAAGGTGGAAAGATATCACGGCGGGGCCGTGGCCAAGCAGGAAGAATCCTATGCCCGGAAAAAGACCAGTCACCAGGGAGAAAAGGAGAGGATCGCCAGGAGGTGCTTCGCCTTTATCAAAGAGGGAGACACGGTGTTTCTGGACGCAGGCACCACTACCTATGAGATCGCCAGATTACTGCAGTCGATGCCGGATATCATGGTGGTGACCAATGACCTGGAGATCGGGCAGCTGCTGAAGGAAAGCCGGGTACGGCTGTTTCTGTGCGGAGGAGAAGTCCAAAAAAGCACCGGAAGTGTGTTTGATCAATACGCCAGGCAGATGCTGGAAAACTTCAAGTTCGACATAGGCTTTTTTGGAGCGGCCTCTATCAACAAAAACTTTGAGGTGACGACGCCTACCATCGAGAAAATGTGGCTGAAAAGGCAGGTACCCAGGCAATGCTCGGAGTCGTTTCTGGCGGTAGATGCCTCCAAATTTGAAAAACAGTCTATGACAAAGATCAACCATTTAGGCGATTATACCGGTGTGATCACAGGAAGAAGGTTTTCCGAGGAAGAAAAAAAGCGGCTGGACGCCATGGGAGCTGTGATCTACGGACTGACGGAGGAAAGCAGATGAACAAGGGCGCAGGTGGGGAAATAAAACAACGGGATCCAAATGCAGGACGGCCCCTGAATGGAAGGGGCAGAAGGCGCAGGATTTCGATAAGGAAAGAAGGCGGAGAAGGCGGAGAGCTGTTAAAAAAAGGTTGAAAAACAGGCGTCTTTATTATAGAATGGAACAAGTAAAAAGAATGAGAGGTGTCTGCCGGACACTGCTTAAGGAGGAATACAAATGGTATCAGCAGGCGATTTTAAAAACGGACTTACTGTGGAGATTGAAGGAAACGTGTACCAGATCATGGAGTTTCAGCACGTAAAACCAGGTAAGGGGGCAGCTTTTGTACGTACAAAGCTGAAAAACATCATCAATGGTGGAGTAGTGGAAAAAACGTTCCGTCCTACGGAAAAGTTTGAAAATGCACATATCGAAAGAAAAGAAATGCAGTATCTGTACAACGACGGAGATCTGTTCTATTTTATGGATACGGCGACATTTGACCAGATTGCGGTCAATGCAGACACGGTGGGAGATTCCCTGAAGTTTGTAAAAGAAAATGAAAACGTGAAGCTGAGTTCCTATCAAGGTAGTGTGTTTGCCATTGAGCCGCCTCTTAGCGTGGAGCTTCTGATCGTGGAAACAGAGCCGGGATTCAAGGGAGATACGGCACAGGGTGCGACAAAGCCGGCTATCGTAGAGACGGGAGCACAGGTTATGGTTCCTCTGTTTGTAGAACAGGAAGACAAGATCAAAATCGATACACGTACCGGAGAGTATCTTTCCAGAGCATAAGGGAGCTTAGGCGATGCCGGAAAACACCGGCAGTCTGGCGGTGCATATGAAATAGGAATAAGAGAAAAAGACCTTGCATTTTCAGCAGGGTCTTTTTATAATGATAACACCATAGTAATTCAAATCATAGTTTTAGACAGATCAGGTATCGGGATTCACATCAGGCTTTTATCGAAGCAAGGTTCAGAGAGTTTTTACAGTGACAAGCAGGGAGAGGGGATCTCTGTGTCTATTCAAAAAAGATGCGAGGTTTGGATATTGGAAGCCTGAATATTCAAAATTTGGACATGCAAAATTCAGAGATTCAAAAATTGGACGTATGTGCAGTCGGTATGCCGGTCTGAGCCCGGGTTATCCGGCAATATTTCCAAAAACAGATCAGAATTCTCCGACAACAATCAGCCAATCAAAACAAACAAATCTCTAAAGGACAAATCAAAACAGGCAGATCCATGAATCAAAATAAACAAATCTCTAAGGGACAAATCAAAACAGGCAGATCCATGAATCAAAATGAACAAATCTAAGGAACAAATCAAAACAGACAGATCCATGAATCAAAACAAACAAATTTCTAACAAACAAATCTCCGAGGAACAAATCGAAACAGACAAATCAACCAATCAGAACCCAAACGATTATCAGAAAACGACAGCGAACAAGTCGCAAGGAAAGAAAGGAGTGTAAATGACAGACAGTGCATTTGCAAATAGGCTGCGGGAACAGGTGCAGGAGCTTCTGGGAACCGGAGTCAGGGTAACCTTATGCCATTCTCCTGGTGGAGAAGAAAAAACAGGGCTGATGTTTCAGGGGGAACAGGATATTGCAAGACCTGTCCTCTATCTGGAAACATTTTGCGGAGAAAAGGGAGAAGACAGTCTGGAAGAACTGGCGAGAAAGATCGCGCTTTGGTATGCAGACACCATAGACCAGGAGAGGATGCCATGTGCATTTCCGATAGAGTATTCTTCCGCCAGGAACAATCTGGTCGTAAAGCTGCTTGGCAAAAAAGAAGCAGAGAAGCTGCCGGAGCAGGTGGTTTCTCAGAAATATCTGGATTTTGTGATGGTATTTGACCTTCTTCTTGCCATGCAGGAAGAAACCTGTGTAACTTGTCGAATCAGACGGGAACATCTGGAAAAATGGAATATAGATATAAAAAGATTGTTTTTTGATGCGGAAGCAGCCACAAGAAGAAAATTTCCCGTCCTGTTTCAGACGATGGAGGAAGTCATAGCGTCTTTGGTTAATTGTGCGGCTATTCCGGTCAAAGAGCAGATCTATGTCCTGACCAATGAAAGGAAATACTGGGGCGCTGCCACACTTTTGTACAAAGGATGCCTGGAAGAAATCGGGAACAGGCTGCAGGAGGATTATTATGTGATCCCCTCCAGTGTCCATGAGGTCATTCTTTTGCCGGTTTCCAGAGCGCCGGCTTGTGACCGGATCAATCAGATGATACAGGAAGTCAACGAGACGCAATTAAAAGAGGAAGAAGTGCTGGGAGATACTGCCTACTATTATGACAGAGTAAAAAAGGAATTGAGAAAGGCGGGATCCGATGCGGAAAAAGGAGGAACTATTGAAACAGACAATCACATGGAAAACTAAGATAAGAAAAGCAGTCAGAATGGGACTGATGATCATGCTTGTGGCAGGGAACTTCTGCCTGCAAAAGAGCGGGATAGTCCGTGCAGAGGGAGAACATCAGTTGTCCTTCCTGCGGCAGGAAGTGGCGCACATTTTTTTGAGAGGGGCAGGCGGCGTAGACAGGGGAGAAATGGAAGAAGCCGTCCTGGCAGTGGATGGAAGGCCGGTTTTTTGCATGGAACCTTATGCGAAGTTTCAGGAAGGAAAAGGGCAGAAGATCCCCTTGGAAAAGTATCAGGTGGAAGAGTCCCTTCTTAAGAGACTGGGCCTGGAAACTTACTATATCACGCAGTTGAGTCCACAAAAAAACACAGATGCAGGATACATCCTGGCACAGATTCATTTATGGAAAAGTCTGTCTCCCTATAAGGGATGGGACTGCGGCGAAACTTACGCGGCTGAATATGTACAGCTTACGCCTGTGTTTGAGGAAGCACGGCAGTGGGCAGAAAAACACAGCGGGTATTACCAGGTGTGGCTGCAACTTTATCAGGCGACAGACGGTGGACAGATCACCATGGAGGTACAGGTAAAAAAGTATGGATCTCTCCGGTTAAGAAAGGAATCGGCGCAGTCAGAGATGACAGAGAAAAACCCTGCCTATAGTCTGGAAGGTGCAGAATATGGAGTATATCAGGAAGGGACAAAAGAACTGGTGGCAACCTTGGTTACGGATAAAACAGGAGAGGCAGAAGTGTTTTTGCCGGAAGGGCGGTATGAAGTCAAAGAGAGGAAGGCCCCGACGGGATATGCTCTGGATGCCACCGTCTATCCGGTGGAAGTAAAATGGGAGGAAGAGGTTTTGCTAAACAAAGCTTCCCTGAAGGAGCAGCCACAGTATGAAACAGTGGGACTGTTGCTGGAAAAAACAGATAAGGAAACGGGCAAGCCTGTGCCGCAGGGCGGCGCTTCCCTGGCAGGAGCCAGATTTGAGGTGGCGTTTTATCCGGGCTATTACAAGGGGAATCCCATAGAAGAAGGGGGAAAGCCGGAAAGGAAATGGATCGTAAAAACAGATAAAAAGGGACAGGCATTTCTGAGAGAGGAGTACCTCGTTTCGGGAGATGAGCTGTACAGAAATAAGGAGCGGACCCCCGTTCTTCCTCTGGGGACGGTTACGATCCGGGAAATCAAGCCGCCGGAGGGATATCTTCCGGATCAGGGAGTTTATGTAAGAAAGCTGGTGGGATATGGGAAGGAAGAAAGCGTGCAGCTTTATGAAACGGTAAAGATCAGGGAACAGATCATCAGAGGAGACTTAGAAGGCGTCAAGATTGAAGCCTCAACGGCGAGAAGGATGGGAAACGTCCGGTTTCGTATTACATCTGCCTCAACAGGAGAAGCCCATGAGATCCTGACAGATGAAAACGGTTATTTTTCCACGGCGGCAGAGTGGCACCCGCATACAAGGCACACCAATCGGGGACAAGAGGCAGGAGACGGGATCTGGTTTGGAGGAGGAGAATCAAAAGATACGGCAGGCGCGCTTCCTTTTGACACCTACATTCTTGACGAATTGGAGGGGCAGGAAAACCAGGGGAAAAAGCTGATCCAAGGATTGCGGGTGGTTGTATCCAGAGACAGACAAAAGGTGCTTCTGGGAACGATAAGTAATGAGAGCAGGCCGGAATCTGATTTTTGGATCCGGACACAGGCGCAGGGAAGCAGCGGGAAGAAAGAAATTCTTCCGCAAAAACATCAGACCTTTCAGGATATGGTTGAATTTGAGGGAAGGAACATCAAGGACAAGGAGGTGCTGATCCGTGGCCAGGTGATGAGAAAGAGCAGCAGATCTCCTCTGGAAATTAACGGAAAAGAAGTGATCACGGAAAAAAGAGTGCGGATTTCTGGAGAAAAAGGGCAGGCAGAGCTGGAATTTGAGGTGGATGCTACGGGACTGGCAGGGGAAGAGCTGGTCCTATTTGAATCTGTCTATGACAGCTCCGGAAAGCTTTTGGGAAAAGAGACAGATTACGAAAATCCATCCCAGACGATCCGGGTCCGGCAGCAGGAAGAACCATCTGTAGGGCAGGGAGTAAAAACGGGAGATGTCAGTCACCTGCCCCTTCTGATCTCTCTGATAGCTTCCGGTGCAGTGACGGGCTTTGTCTGGAACAGAAGAAGGAGATAAAAAAATATAAAGAAAAAACAGGTTGGAAGTTTACTTTCTGTGACAGATGTGTTATATTACAAAGGCAGTTTTACTGCCTTAGGCACCCGTAGCTCAGGGGATAGAGCACCGCCCTCCGGAGGCGGGAGCGGCGGTTCGAATCCGCCCGGGTGTGTAACAGAGGGAGTCTCGCAACATAACTGACTGGACAGTTGTGGAGCGGGGCTCCCTTACTTTTGCTGAGATACGGATGGAAATAGAAAAGAAAGGATCCTTAAAAAATAAAGATCAAGAACTTGATTGAAAATTAGGAAACTTCTGGAATAATACGGAAATTTCATTTAATATATTTTACCTCTATGGTATGTTGACAATGGGAGGGGTGTGTGCTGGTTGACATTGGAAGAAGGGGCAGGACTGTGAAGACGGTCGAAAGCGAAAATGTGTCAGACATTCACCACAGATCACCGAACATGTCAATATGCGCCATGGATGAGACGTGGCGAAGAAGGAGGTAACAATGAAGAAAAGGATGCTGGCGATCCTATTGCTGGTTACATTGGTTCTGGGAAATATTGCAGGGAACATTTCTTATGCAGAGGGAAGTCCGGAACCGGAGGAAGCCGCCACGGAAGTGGAGGCACCGGCAAAAGAGGATCAAAAAGAAGAGGCGCCCAAGCAGTCGGAAACCGGGGAAGAAACGACTGCAGAAAGTGTGGAAGTAAAGCAGGAAGAAACGGTGCAGCCGAAGGTAGAAGCGGGGAACGCCGCCCAGGTGCAGACTTCTGCGCAGCCGGAGGCAGAACAGAAAGAACAGGCAGAAACAGAAAAGACAGAGTATAATAAAGCAGAGATCAAAGGAACGAAGGAAGTGGGCGGCGTTACAGCTTATGTGACGGCTCCGGTCGGAAGCTTTGAGGAGGGAACCACTCTTCAGATCCGTGCTTTGGGGAAGGCTCAGACCAGCAAGGTGGAGGCACGACTGGAAGAACAGGATGCCGTTGCATTTGATATTACCTTCCTTTCGCCAACAGGGGAAAAGGTACAGCCACGAACAGGATATCCGGTGGATCTGCGGTTTTCTGTGTCGGATGACTCCAAGCTTGCAGGACATGTAAAAGAGGGAAATGCTCTGCAGGTATATCATGTGGAAAACGGCGGCGCCATCGAAAAGATGGGAGGGGCCCAGGGAAAAGAAGTATCGGTAAACGCAGAGCGGTTTTCTCCCTATGTGGTGGCAGCCGGAGGGCCAAGCAGAGCGCCGACGCCCAGCAGCGTGATCACCGAGATGAGTGTATCAAGTGAAACCGGAGGACCCATTGGAACTATTTCCAAATGGCAGAAGTTTCGCGTCAACGCCAAGTTTGCATTGCCGGATAATCAGGTGCATGCAAATGATACGACGGTGATCAAGCTGCCGGATACGCTGCAGTTTTCCAGTATGTCGGCCACCTTTGAGCTACGGGACAGCGAGAACAACCTTGTGGCAAATGCGGCTGTCAGTGAGGCAGACAAGACTGTGACGTTGACGTACACAGACTACGTAGATAGCCATTCTGGCATAACGGGAGAATTTTTCTTCTATGCAAGGGTAGATCATGCCTACATGCAGAATCCGGGAACGGTTACGGCGGACTTTATCGTCAATGGCGGTGTGATCCATGGAGGTTCTTTTGAATTTGAAGGAGTACCGGATCCCACACCATTTAAGATACATAAGGCAGGCTGGCAGTCTCCGGCGAATCCGGATCCCACAGTGCTGTATTACGAAGTGGCGGTCAATACGGAAAAAGTGGCTTGTGGAAACACTATAATCAGTGATGTACTGGGGACTCCGCAAACATCTTATGTGGAATCTTCCTTTGTAATCCGAAAGGGAACCTGGAGGATAAATCAGCATAAAAGCTGGGAACTGGACGGGGCGACTGTTACATCCGATTATACGATCCAGTGGACTCCCGATAAAAAGGGATTTTCCATAAATTTAGGAAATGTAACGGAGCAGGATGGATTTACCATCGATTATCAAGTGAAGTCTTCCTATACACCGGTAGATGGAGAACAGTTTGTCAACAATGCGACGATGATAGGGAGCCAGATCGGAACGCAAAACCAAAATCTGGTTTTGGCTTACACGGCGGCCGGTGGATTTGCAGAAGGCTACGTGTACAAGATCAAGGTACACAAGGAAAGTGAAGACGGAACACCGCTGGAAGGAGCGGAATTTAATGTGATCCGGCACGTCAACGGAGTGGTGGTGGGCACCATAAAGACCGGACCAAACGGAGACGGGGAGCTGGGGCAGCTTTTGAAGGACAAATACCTTTTGGAAGAGACCAAAGCGCCGAACGGATACCAGAAATTAAAAGATCCCATTGAGATTAATCCCCAGGACTTTGGAAGTGATAAAACAGTTTTAAAAACGGTGACCAACAAGCCGGATACCATCGAGGTGTCTGCGATGAAGACCTGGGACGGAGGGCCTAGCGAGGATCATACCGCAGTAACCTTCAAGCTGTATCGGAAGCTGCCGGGAGGTGTGAAAGAAGAAGTCACCAACGTATCTCCCACCACGACACAGATTTCACCGGGAGTGTTTGAATATGTGTGGAAGAACCTGCCAAAGACAGGGGCAGGCGGGGCCGTTTATGAGTATACCGTGGAAGAAGACGGAGTGACGGATGGAAAGGTGACCG
The DNA here is from genome assembly GCF_034091795.1 of Suipraeoptans intestinalis. NCBI lineage: Bacteria > Bacillati > Bacillota > Clostridia > Lachnospirales > Lachnospiraceae > Suipraeoptans > Suipraeoptans intestinalis. The sequence continues at coordinate 36,465 of NZ_JAXFXH010000009.1, forward strand.
TCAATGGTCATACTTACCTGGTGAACCAGCAGGGGACAAGCATCACCAATACCTATGAAATCCCAAAGACCAAGTTTACGGGAAAGAAGGTTTGGGAAGGAGGAGAAGATCCCAGGCCGGTTATCAAACTTCAACTGTACAGAAACAATGTACCGCAGGGAGCACCGGTGGAATTGCAAAACGGCGCTACAGAGTATACGTGGGAAAATCTTGACAAAACAGATGAAAACGGGAAACCCTACAATTACCGGGTAGATGAGGTGGAAGTACCGGAACATTACAAAAAGACCAACGTAAATGACTGTACAGTGAAAAACACCTATGAGAGTCCCAAAATAGAAGTAGAGGCAACCAAAATCTGGGTGGGTGGAAGCCAGCCGTATCCAACTATCTGGATGAAGCTTTATAGAGCGACGGAGAACGGAACGACAGAAGCGGTTCCTCAGGCAGAAATCAAAGAATTGCAAAATGGCACCACCACCGTAAAGTGGACGAACCTGGATAAAACAGACGCAAATGGAAAAGATTACCGCTATTTTGTAAGAGAGGTAGATGTTGACGGAAAAGACTGGACTCCCAAGGATTATATCAAAACGGAAGATGGGCTGAGAGTTGTCAACACCAATATGGAAAAGGTGGAAATCCCGGTGACCAAGGTTTGGAAGAGCGTGGAAGGAGAAGAACTTCCGCCGACCATTACCTATCGACTGTGGAGGGATGAGAAGGAGATCAACCACCATGTGGCAACGAAGGACAACTGGAATTATACCTTTACAACGGACAAAGACGGGAAGCCGCTGACCAAATATGACATTGTGGATGGACATCTGCACACATACCGGGTGACAGAGGATGCCGTACCGGGCTATGACACGCAGGCCGATGGGTATACCTTTACAAATACCCAGAAGGTGGTTGAAAGAGAAGTTCGTAAAGAGTGGGTCAATGAGACGGGAGAACCGGATCCCACAAGCGTTACGGCAGTACTGCTGAGAAATGGAACGGAGTACAAGACGGCTGTTTTAAATGCCGGAAACGGCTGGTATCACAAATGGGAAAAACTGCCGGAGACAGACCCGTCCGGAACTCCTTACGTGTATACCATTGATGAAAAAGAAATAAAAGGATATATGAAGAAGCTGAATCCACAAAATGGGATGACGACGATAGTCAACCAGAAAGAACTCATCCAACTGGAGGTTACAAAGACCTGGAAGGATGAAAGTGGAGATCTGGATAAACCTGCAGAGATCACGGTGAATCTATACCGGAGCGATAAGCCGCAGGAAGTGTACAAGAGCATCGTATTAAGAAAAGAAAACAGTGAAAACGAGTGGAAGGGCGTGTTTGAAAAACTGCCGAAGTACGACCAGGATGGAAAAGAGTATCAGTACACGATAGATGAGGTGCCGGTGCCGGGCTACGAAAAAGTCATCCGGGGGTACAGCATTACCAATACAAGAATCCTGATCCAGATCCCGGTGTCTAAGACCTGGGTAATGAAAGAAGAAGTATATCCGTCCGAGATCGTTTATGTCTTGTTGCGGGATGGCAAAGAGATCAACGAATATACAGCCGCAGCCCCCAACTGGGATCATACCTTTGAGGCAGACAAGGATGGGAAAAAGCTGCCGAAGATCAATCCGGCTACGGGAAAAGACTACAAATACGAGGTGCAGGAAAAACAGGTTCCCGGATTTGATACGGAAATAGACGGATACGCGGTAACGAATAAGCAGATCCTGACGGAAAAAACCGTGAAAAAGATATGGGAAAACGGGAAAAAGCCGGATGTGAAGCTGGAACTGTGGAGAAAAGGAACGGCAGCAGACGGTTCTGAAATCGATGAGAAGGTGGACGAAGTACTTCTCACCAAAACGAAGCTGACACATACCTTCACGGAGCTGGTAAAATTTGATCCATCCGGAAAAGAGTATGAGTACTATGCAAAAGAGCCGGATGTGCCGCAGTATTACGAAAAGGCAGAAAACGGACTGGAAATCACCAACAAGTTCGTAAGTCCCAAGATCAAGATCAAAGTGACAAAAGTATGGGCAGGCGGACCGGATATCCATCCGACCATTCGATTCCAGCTGTATCGGAACGGAGAAGCCTTTGGAGAAGCAGTGGAACTGAAAAACGGTATGCTGGAATATGAGTGGACGGACTGCCTGCAGTTCGACGATGATGGAAATGAGTATGAGTACACGGTAAAAGAAGAACCGGTAAAAGGCTATACGTCCACCATCGATGCCAGTGATAAGCATAATATCGTGGTAAAGAATACCTATATCCCCAAGCTCAAGAAAAAGAAACATACACCAAAGACAGGGGACGGAGCCTTCCCGGCTTTGCCGATCATGGGAATGCTTGCAGCAGGTACTGTTTTCCTGGTACAGAAAAGGAAACGCAGGACACAGTAATGTGAAAGACAGAATGAACAAAAACGATTGATAGAAACAGGCAACCCCAATCAAGGGCAGGTACACGCCGCATACGGCGTGTACCTGCCCTTAAAAGTTGGAGTGATAGACCAACATATTTTGTCCTGTAAGCCAAAAGTTGAAGGAAAAAGGAAGGATTTCGTGTTTGATATGGAAACTTCCTCTATAAATGGATAGATGGGAAACGGAATATGAAAATCCCCGGCGCCGTTATGGGCTTCCATAACGGCGCCGGGGAAATCACTTTACAGATATTAGGGCAGATCCGCTTTTTTTACCAGGATCAGATGTGAGACAATATAGAAGATCACACCTAAGATAAAGGTAAAGAGGGTGCTGACCAGCACAATGTGCGCAAGAGATTGAGGATTATAAAGATACATCAGGGCACCGGACGACTGGCTTGCCGAGAAGGTGGCCACCGCAGCTGCTACAAAGGACAGCAGGGAAAGAACCGTAGAAATAGAAAAATAAGCGACTACGGAACCAAGGATGCGGTGGCGGGTAAACAGCTGCCCGATCATAACGGAAACATAGACCATGCAAACAGAGGTAAAGCACTGCAAAGCGATCACAACGAGGGATGACAGCACAAGCTGCAGCAGTCCAAAATCGGCAGGTAGTCCCAGGCCGGTCATAATCCGTACCTTATTTTCAAGCAGTGCATTCCAGACTTCCGGCATGGAAATTGTGATGCACAGGGAAACGATGATAAGCAGGAGGTTGGCAATGGCCCAAACGGTACCGGTAATGGTCTTGGAGAGCAGATGCATTCCCCGGGAAACCGGAAGCGTCCGTGTCAGATATCCTTCATCGGAAAACAGGTTCTTGTAAAAATGGACGGCGATGGTGATATAGGTGGCAAAGGAAACTCCGATCAGGAAGAGAATGTAGAGGATCAGAAAGAGTGAAAAGATCACATTCTCATACAAGGGCAGAAATATCCGGACAGCCACAGCAAAAAGAAGCAGAAATCCGTGCATAATCAGCAGGAACCGATTTAATGCCTTAAAATCATGTTTGATTAATTTTCCTAACATTTGAACACCTCCCGAAACAAACTGTCTACAGACTTACCCTGCTGTGTTCGGATATCATCCACAGCAGAATTCAAAACGATCTGCCCCGCTTTTAAGAACAGGACCCGGTCCAAAATATTTTCCACATCCTGGATCAGATGGGTGGATAAAAGAACGGTGGCATTTTCATTGTAGTTGCCGATGATCGTTTTTAAAATATAATCTCTGGCGGCAGGATCGACGCCGCCAATGGGCTCGTCCAGTACATAGAGCTGTGCGTTCCTGCTCATGGTCAAGATCAGATGCAGCTTCTCCTTGGTACCTTTTGACAAGGATTTGATGCGGGCCTTCAGATCGATGTTCAAATCCTCCAACATGTGGATGGCGCGGTCGCGCTGGAAATCTTCATAAAAATCTTCAAAATAAGTCAAGGCCTGAGAAATCTGCCAGGAATCATTAAGAGAAAATCTGTCGGGCAAATAAGAAACAATTCCCTTTGTCTCTGCACCGGGGATCTGTCCGTCGATCAGGACGCTTCCGGAGGAAGGAGAAAGGATATCGTTGATCAGTTTGATTAGCGTAGTCTTGCCGCTTCCGTTGGGACCTAACAGGCCGACGATCTGCCCTCTTTCCAGGGTCAGGTTGACGTTGTTTAGTGCAATGTGGTTGGAAGAATAGACCTTAGTCAAACCAATGCATTCTAAAATGGGATTCATGTGTTAAGCCTCCTTTATTGCTGACTGAATGAGTTGAAGAATCTCTTCCCGGGAAAGCCCCAGGAGAGTCATACGTTCCATAAATTCCTGAACATGCTGCGCTGCCAGTTGTGTTTTGAGTTGTGTAAGCATCTGTTCATCCTCCGTAATAAATCTTCCGCTGGTTCGTTTTGAGTAGACCAGCCCGAGTCTCTCCAGCTCGGAAAATGCTTTCTGCATCGTATTGGGATTGACGGCAGCTTCCAAAGCCAGTTCTCTGACGGAAGGGAGCCGGTCCCCACAGGTATAGATACCAGATACGATATCCTGCTGGATGCGTTCCATCAGCTGCAGGTAGAGAGGACGGTCATTGTCCAGCTTCCAAGCCATAAGTGTTCACCTCCAGATTGATTGTGTTATTTGATTAATACAATCGAATAATAATACAAAAAGCATGGGAAGTCAATAGGGTTTTGAAAAATAAAAAAAGAAGGAGCGTCGAACTTTCGGCGGAAACGGAAGAGCCGGAAGACTTTCGGTTTCTAAAGAAAGGAGGTTCTCATACTACGCAACGTGTGGTAAAATAGCTGGCAGAGAAAGAAGAGATCTCCGGCAGCAAAGGAGATCTCTATAAGGAGGAAAACATGAAAAAGATCAGGGAATATATGGAAGAAGAGATCCAGCAGGCCTTTTTGGAGGCGGGGTATGAGGCGGAGTACGGAAAAGTGACGCTGTCCAACCGGCCGGATCTGTGCGAATATCAGTGTAACGGGGCCATGGCGGGAGCGAAGGCATTCCGGAAAGCGCCCATCAAGATCGCGCAGGAAGTGGCGGAAAGATTAAAAGACAGCCGGTGGTTAAAGGAAGTTTCCGTGGCTCCTCCGGGATTCCTGAACCTGACCCTGAAAGAGGAAAGCTTGGCGGAATATCTTGGCCGGATGCAAAGAGAAGATCTGGGGCTGACTCAGGTAGAAGAACCGCAGACGATCCTGGTGGATTACGGCGGACCCAATGTAGCCAAGCCTCTGCATGTAGGGCATCTTCGGTCTGCCATCATCGGGGAAAGCGTGAAGCGGATGGGCCGTAAAATGGGACACCGCGTTCTGGGCGATATCCACCTGGGAGACTGGGGATATCAGATGGGCCTGATCATTACCGAGCTGAAGCAAAGACAGCCGCAGCTTCCGTATTTTCAGGAAGGAGCCGATGACTTTCCGGAGGAAGCGCCGTTTACCATAGGAGAACTGGAAGAGATCTATCCTACTGCAAGCCAGAAAGCGAAAGCGGACGAAGCCTACAGAGAAGAAGCGCTGGAAGCGACAAAACAGCTGCAATACGGACACAAAGGGTATCTTGCCATCTGGCGGCATATTATGAAGGTGTCCACTGCCGATTTGAAGAAAAATTACGATCGACTGAAGGTCAGCTTCGATCTGTGGAGAGGAGAATCTGACGCGCAGAAAGATATTCCGGATATGATCAGCTGGCTGAAAAAAGAGGGGCTGGCGCATATGGACCAGGGAGCGCTGGTGATCGATGTGGCAGAGGCTACAGATACCAAGGAGGTGCCGCCCTGTATGATCCAGAAGTCAGACGGGGCCTCTTTGTACGGAACCACAGACCTGGCCACTCTGATCCAAAGAGAAAGAGAATTTCAGCCGGATCAGGTAGTATATGTGGTAGATAAAAGACAGGAACTGCATTTTGTCCAGGTGTTTAGGGCAGCCAAAAAAACGGGAATCGTCGGGGAGGATACAAAGCTGTCCTTCCTTGGGTTCGGCACAATGAACGGCAAAGACGGGAAGCCCTTCAAGACCAGGGAAGGCGGAGTGATGCGTCTGGAATATCTGATTCAGGAGATTACCGATAACATGTATGAGAAGATCAGCGCAAACCGTACCGTCAGCGAAGAAGAAGGAAGAGAAACGGCGAAGCTGGTGGGGCTGGCAGCCATCAAATACGGAGATCTTTCCAACCAGGCTTCCAAAGACTACATTTTTGACGTGGACCGCTTCACTTCTTTTGAAGGGAACACGGGGCCGTATATTCTCTACACCATCGTTCGGATCAAATCCATCCTGGCTCGTTATGAAGAGGACGGAGGAAACCTGGATCAGCCGGTGATCCTGCCGCCTGCGGGAGACAGTGAAAAAGAGCTGATGCTGCAGGCTGCCAGGTACAGCGAGGTGATGGAAGGAGCGACACAGGAATTGGCGCCTCACAAGATCTGTGCGTATATTTTTGAATTGTCCAACAGCTTTAATCGATTCTACCATGATACCAGGATCCTGGGAGAGGAGGATGCGGCAAAGAAAGAAAGCTATATCGGTCTGCTTTGCCTGACCAGACAGATCCTGGAAGAATGTATCGATGTGCTGGGCTTTGAAGCGCCGGAGAGAATGTAAATGATGGAAAAGACCAAACGATTATTTGAGACAGATCCTTATCTGAAAACATTTTCGGCCAAAGTGGTATCCTGCCGCCGGGAAGGGGAGGGATGGTTTCTGGCGTTGGATCAGACTGCCTTTTTTCCGGAGGGAGGAGGGCAGTACGGAGATATCGGCTGGATTGACGAGGCAGAGGTGGAGGACACCCAGGAAAGCGACGGAGTGATCTGGCACAGGATGTCGGCCCCTGTTCCGGTGGGAAGGGAAGTAGAGGGGCGGCTGGATTTTGAAAAAAGGTTTGATCGGATGCAGCAGCATACGGGAGAACATATTTTTTCGGGACTGGTCCACCGCCATTTTGGGTATCCCAATGTAGGATTCCACCTGGGAGAGAGGGTCTGCACTATGGATTTTCCGGGAGAGATCACCTGGGAGGAGATCGAAACGCTGGAAGAGGAAGCCAATGAAGCGATCTTTCGAAACCTTCCGGTTTCTGCCGTCCATGTGGACCACCGGGAAGCGCAGCAGATTTCCTTTCGCAGCAAGATAGAGATAGAAGGCCGGATCAGGATCGTTACGGTGGAAGGATATGATGTCTGTGCCTGCTGTGCCCCGCATGTAGCCAGGACGGGGGATATCGGCCTTTTAAAGATCATAGACAGGGTGTCTTACAAAGGGGGCGTCCGGCTGACAGTCGTCTGTGGCAGGAGGGCTTTGCTGGACTATAGAGGGAAAGACCGGGAGACGAAAAGGGTCTCCGCCCTGCTCAGCGCCAAAGGAGAAGAAATTTCCCAGGCAGTTCAAAGGAAGAAAGAGGAACTGGAGGAATGCAGGGAAGTCATCCGTCGCCTGGAGCAGACGCTGCTGGAGCAGAAAGCAAAGGAGATTTTTTGTGAAGCGGAAGAGAAACAGATGGTTTTGGCGGTAGTGGAAGGACTTTCCAAGGAGCAGCCCCGCGGACTGATGAACCTGATCCTGCAGGAGGGGGCGACGTGCTGCGGCGTGTTTCACTTTACGAAGCAGGGAAGCTGTCAATATGTGATAGGAAGCCGGATACTGGATGTACGTCCGCTGAATCTGTGCCTCCTTCAGGAGCTGCCGGGAAAAGGCGGAGGAAAAAAAGAAATGGTACAGGGAAGCCTGACCGCTTCCCCGGAGGAGATCCGGGAATTTTGGAAAAGAAAGACACAGGAGGAACACGGAAGGGAAAGTTAACGGTTTTCTCATAGATTTTACACAGAATAAACACAATTGCGGGATAGACTTTCTTCATAACAATTGATTCCGCCTGAAAGAAGGGCAGGAACCGGCAGAAGAAAGGAGTCTTGTATATGGATCAGGAATATACTTATCATACAGAAGAGGAACAGAAAAAGGCGGAGACGGATGTTTTGGAACCTGCAGAAACGGCATCCGGTGCGGGAGATGCAGAAGGCGGTGCAGCAGAACAGAAGGAAGCGCCTGTAGGAGGCAAGAAAAAGAAAGCGCCGAGATGGGTGAAGATCTGTTGTCTGGGAATGGCGTTTGGCCTTGTGACCGGAACGACTTTCCAGGTGGCGAACTTTGCAACAGGTAAGATCTTGGGGACGACAGGAACCGTAAAGCAGGCAAAGACCACGGGAACCGTCTCCAATACGACCCTGACGACGTCCAAGGGAAGCGTGACAAGCTCGGACATTGCAGAGATCACCAAAAGCGCCATGCCGTCTGTGGTATCCATTACGAATCTCACCGTGCAGCAGGTGCAGGACTTTTTCGGAGGCGTCAGAGAACAGAAAAGCACTGCTGTGGGATCGGGGATCATTATTGGGCAGAATGAGAAGGAACTGCTGATCGTGACAAACAACCACGTGATCGAAGGCAGCGGTAATCTGACGGTATCTTTTATTGACGAAGAAAGCGTGGAGGCAAATATAAAAGGGACAGACGCCAACAGAGACCTGGCGGTACTGGCGGTGGATCTTTCTCAGATCAAAAGCTCCACCATGGATCAGATCGCAGTAGCGACCCTGGGAGATTCTTCCAAGCTACAGGTAGGAGAGACTACCATCGCCATTGGAAATGCGCTGGGGTACGGACAGTCTGTTACCACCGGCATTGTATCTGCCTTAAACAGGGAGCTGGAAGGCTTTGACGGAAAATTGATCCAGACGGATGCGGCCATCAATCCGGGAAACAGCGGAGGGGCGTTGCTGAACGCCAAAGGAGAAGTCATTGGGATTAATACCATTAAGGTGGCGACGGATCAGGTAGAAGGGATGGGATATGCGATTCCGATATCTGACGCCCAGGATATTATCACCAATCTGATGAATCAGGAAACCAAGACGAAAGTCACTGCATCGGAGAGAGGATATCTGGGGATCCAGGGAGTGGATGTCAATGAGGAAAGCGCCAAAATGTACAATATCCCCACAGGAGTCTACGTATCCGAAGTGATAAGCGGAAGCGGAGCAGAAAAAGCGGGTCTGGAAAAAGGCATGATCATTACCAAGCTGGAAGGATCCTCTGTTTCCAATATGCAGACACTGAAGGAACAGTTGCAGTATTACAAAGCCGGCGATACGGTGAAGGTGACTGTCAGTGTACAGGGAAAAGACGGAGGCTATGGGGAGAAAGAAGTGTCTGTTACGCTGACAGAGCAGAATTAGAAACCTGTTGGAGATAATTGAAAGTAGTGGCGGAAACGGAAAAGACAGATAATAAAAGGCACGCCGGATGTAGCGCCATAGAAGAGAATATAACGGGAGTATATAACGGACACAGCGGAAGATTCCGCAGTGTCCGTTTTTGGCAGAAAGTGCTGAAGCGTAGAAAGGATCCTTCAAACCGGCAGACAGCCGCCAAAGCTTACGAAAACCGGGGAAAGGCTGGTTGTCTGCCACTGTGGGAGGGATCCCGGACTTTTGCCGTTGTAGAGGAAATTTGCAGCTCCTGCCTCCTGCTTGACAAATGGGTAGAGAGATGCTTTAATAAACATATACCCTACGGGGGTATAAGAAAGGAGGAGGCTTATGACCACAAAACAATACAAAATAGCAGGGATGAGCTGTGCAGCCTGCTCGGCAGCGGTAGAGAAGGTGACAGGAAAGCTGAAAGGTGTTTCTGCAAGCAGCGTCAATCTGACCACAGGGATCTTGACCATTACTTTTGATGAAAAAGAAGTGGGAGAGGAGGCGATTAAAAGCAAGGTAATCCGTGCAGGATTTGGAATAGAGGAAAAAGAAGAGGAAACGAGGCAGGAAACAAAACTACGCAGGGAAAAGGAAGAGAAAAAGCAGACGGCAATGAAACGGACTGTGTGGACAAACATCCTGCTGTCACTCCCTCTTCTGTACCTGTCTATGGGACATATGCTGCCGGTGCCGCTTCCTCTTCCGAATATAGTATCGATGGAAAAACACCCCCTGTATTTTGCGGCGGCGCAGTGGATCCTGACAACGATCATCCTGATCAACGGCAGAAGATTCTACGTGTCCGGACTGAAAAAGCTGTTTCGCGGGATCCCCAACATGGACTCGCTGGTAGCTGTCGGAACGGGAAGTGCATACCTGTACAGCCTGGTGATGCTGTGGAACATCCAAAGAGGAGGAGACCATGTACACCATCTGTATTTTGAGTCGGCGGCTATTGTGGTGACACTGGTTATGCTTGGGAAATACCTGGAAGAAAGAAGCAAGGGAAAGACGTCGGATGCCATCCAAAAATTAGTGAAACTGACGCCGGACCGGACGATCCTGGTAAAGAAAGGGCAGCAGACGGAAGTTCTGATCGAAGAGATCCGTCCGGGAGACCGGATCCTGATCCGCCCGGGAGACCGAATCCCTCTGGACGGAGAAGTGATCGAAGGGGTTACCAGTGTAGACGAGTCTATGCTGACAGGAGAAAGCATTCCCGTAGAAAAAGAAGCGGGAAGTAAAGTAACCGGAGGCAGCATGAATTATCAGGGAGCCATTACGGTACGGGTGGAAAAAACAGGAGAAGATACCACACTGGCAAAGATCATACGTCTGATGGAGGAGGCTCAGGGAAAAAAGGCCCCCATTTCCAAACTGGCAGATAAGGCGGCAGGCTATTTTGTTCCGGCTGTCATGGTCATTGCCCTGACAGCGGCGGTTGTCTGGGCGCTGCTGGGCTATGAACGCTCCTTTGTACTCAATGTATTTGTGTCTGTACTGGTGATCGCCTGCCCCTGCGCTCTGGGGCTTGCGACTCCGACGACCATCATGGTAGGCACCGGACTGGGAGCGGGCAACGGGATTTTGATTAAAAGTGGAGAAGCGTTGGAAACCGCTCACAGGGCAGATACGGTGGTACTGGATAAGACCGGAACGATCACCAGAGGGACGCCGCAGGTCACAGGGATCCTGCCGGCGGACAAGGCGGAAGAGGTGCTGGCTCTGGCGGCCTCCTGCGAACGATCTTCGGAGCATCCTCTGGGAAGAGCCATTGTAGAACGGGCGAAAGAAAAAGGGTCAGAGTTTTTTGAGACGGAAGAGTTTACCAGTATAACAGGAAAGGGGATCGGGGCAAAGATCCGGGGGAAAGCGTATCTCCTTGGAAACGGAAAACTGTTGAAAGAGGCGGGGATTTTCCCGGGAGATTATGAGAAAACCGCCAAGGAAGCGGCAAACAGGGGAGAGACTCCCATGTATCTGGTAGAGGAAGGACAGGTAAAAGGGCTGATCCTGGTAGCGGATACCATCTGGGACACCAGCCGGGAAGCGATCCGGAAACTGAAGGAGATGGGACTGCAGACGGTCATGTTGACGGGAGACACGCAGCTGACAGCAGAATACATCGGCAGACAGGTGGAGATAGACCGGGTGATCGCAGAAGTTTTGCCTCAGGATAAAGCAAGTGTTGTGGAAGAGTTGCAAAAGAAAGGCCGTCGGGTTATTATGGTAGGAGACGGCGTCAATGATGCCCCGGCTCTGGTACAGGCAGATGTGGGGATCGCGATGGGAAAAGGAAGCGATATCGCCATCGACTCAGGCGATGTGGTATTGATGAAGCAGGATCTGCGGGGAGTGGAAAAAGCCATCCGGTTAAGCCATGCGACCATTGCCAATATCAAACAAAACCTGTTCTGGGCATTTTTCTATAATGTATGCGGCATTCCACTGGCAGCAGGAGTGTTCTACGGCTGGAATCATGTATTGCTAAGTCCGGTTTTTGCAGGACTTGCCATGTCGTTCAGCTCTGTTACGGTGGTGGGAAACGCCCTTAGGTTAAGACGTCTGAAACTCTAGGAGGGACTATGACAGAAAAGGAATGTTGTGTCAGGAAAAAAGTGCGTGAGCAGTCGGAGCATCAGGATATGATCACCAGACTGAACCGCATTGAAGGACAGGTAAGAGGAATCCGCAAGATGGTGGAGGAAGACCGGTACTGCGTGGACATACTGACCCAGGTAATGGCGATCCAGGCAGCGCTGAACAGCTTTAATAAACAGCTTCTGGTCAGCCATATCCACACCTGCGTGGTAGACGATATGAAGGCGGGGAAGGAAGAAGCGGTGGACGAGCTGTGCGCCACCATCCAAAAGCTGATGAAGTAGCAAAGAGATGCCAAAGAACAGACACGTAGGGCGGACGGGAGGAAGCGGGCGCTTTCCAGGGGGAAGACAGCAGATTTCCGGACGATAACGAGAATCCGGAGGTTTCCGGAAGAATGGAGGAAGATCATGTCGGTCATTGATGTGAAGGATATGCACTGTGAAAAATGCGTGGAAAGGATCACGGGACTCTTAACAGAAGAAGGACTTGGGTTTGAAGTGGATCTAAAGGAAAGGACCGTGACGGTGGACGGAGATTTCAAGGAAGTCAATACGGCAATAGAAGCGCTGGAGGATCTCGGCTTTTCACCAAAGCTTCGATTTTAAAAAGGCAGGAGAGCAGTCTGCCGGACAGAGAAAAGGAGGGGGCGTCAATGAAATGTCCATTTTGTAAAGGCGAGTTGACAGAAAGTAAAAAAAATCCGGAGTATATGCTTTGTTACGCTTGCAGGAAGAAGTTTAAAAAACCGCAGCAGATGACAGCAGATGAAGGAAAACAGAAGGGAAAAAGGGACAGCCGGCCGGAAGACCCGGAAGAAAAAGAGAAGCGGTTCCGTGAAGAAAAAAGAAGGCGGAGGCTTCAAAAACAAAAAGAGCAACAAGGGGAAGAAACAGAAATACAGGACAACGAGGAATTGCAGGATTTGTTTGAAGAGGAAGAAGGAAGATTTTCCCGGCTTCCCATGATCCTTTTGGCAATTGCGATCCTTGCAGTGGCGGGAGTAATCGTGTATTTACTGTGGTAAAGAGGCAGACGGGGAGTAAGGGAAATGAAAAAAAAGAAAAAAAGCGAAGGGGGCGGTCGGATCAGGGAGCTGTTCCGGCGGCCGCAGCGCATTGATTATAGTCTGCTGGCGATCTTGATGTCACTGATCTGCTTTGGACTTCTGATGCTATACAGCACCAGTTCCTACAGTGCTTCCATGTACTATGGAAAAGGAACTTACTATTTTGGAAAACAGGCGTTTTTTTGTGTGCTGGGATTTGGCGTTATGATGCTGTTTTCCTGTGTCAGATATCAGAAGCTGGGGATGGCTAAATACAAGCTGTTACTTTACTGGGGATCCATTGCAGCCATGGCTTTGGTGTGGACGCCGCTGGGAATTGAGGTGAACGGTGCCAGAAGGTGGATTACCGTGGGGATCGGACAGCTTCAGCCATCGGAGCTGGCAAAGGTCGCCGTGATCCTGGTAATACCGGCGCTGATCTGCCAGAAGGGAAACAAGATACAGTCGCCGGCAGAGTGCCTGAAGATCATCGGGATTGCAGGAATTCCGGCGCTTGCAGCTTATAAGATCACACAAAATCTCAGTGCAGCGATCATCATCGTAGGCATCGCCGTTGTGATGATCTTTGTGATCCACCCTAAGACCAAGCCGTTTTTTTTGTTGGCAGGGATCGGAATGGGACTGGTGGTGGCTCTTCGGATCTATCTGCAGAGATTTGCAGGCACAGATATAGCGGTGGGAAGCTTCCGTTTAGGCAGAATTCTGGTATGGCTGAACCCGGAGGCTTATGCGGACAAGGGAGGCTATCAGACGCTTCAGGCGCTGTATGCCATCAGCTCCGGCGGATTTTTTGGAAAAGGGCTTGGCAACAGTACACAAAAGATGATCATACCGGAGGTACAAAATGATATGATCTTATCGGTGATCTGTGAGGAGCTGGGCGTATTTGGAGTTCTTCTGGTACTGATCCTGTTTGGACTTCTAATCTTCCGGCTGGCAGTGATCGCCCAAAATGCTCCGGATATTTATGGGACACTGGTGGCGACGGGGATCCTGGCGCATATCTTTATCCAGGTCACACTAAACGTGGCGGTTGTGACCAATCTGATCCCAAATACAGGGATCACCCTTCCTTTTATCAGCTATGGAGGGACGGCGACGGTGCTTCTGATGCTGGAAATGGGAGTGGCTATGAGCATTTCATCAGAGATCAAGGTGGAATGACCGCGGCAGTATCCCGAGGGCAAGCCCCGGAAGCTGATCATAGAAATCCCCTTTTCTTCCCGGAAAAAGTATGATATACTGCACCTAGTATTGAAAACCAGGTAAACTAGAAGAGAATAACCGGAAAGTGTGCCGGAGCAGGAAACGGTGCAGAATATAGAGGTTAAGGGAGGTTCTATGAGTTACAAGATCGTGGTAGACAGTTGCGGGGAGCTGACGGAGGAAATGAAAGCTTCGGGATATTTTGAGACGGCGTCTCTTTCCATGGAGGTGGGAGGAAGACACATTCCGGACGACGAGACGTTTGACCAGAAGGAATTTCTCCGGTTGGTGGCCCAAGCGCCGGAATGTCCCAAGTCATCCTGTCCTTCGCCGCAGCGATATATGGAAGCGTGCTGTGGTCAGGAGGAGAGGATTTATATCGTGACACTTTCCAGCCGCCTGAGCGGCTCCTACAACAGCGCGATGCTGGGGCGGAAGCTGTATCTGGAAGAACATCCGCACAAAGACATTTATGTATTTGATTCCCGCTCTGCTTCTGTGGGAGAGACACTGATCGCACTGAAGATCCGGGAATGTGAGCAAAGGGAAATGAGCTTCCAGAAGGTCGTTGATACGGTGGAGGAATATATAAAGGGGCAGAGCACCTACTTTGTCCTGGAAACGCTGGATACCCTTCGGAAAAACGGGCGTTTGACCGGATTGAAGGCGATCATGGCGACGGCGCTCCACATCAAACCGGTTATGACGGCGAATGAGGCAGGAGAGATCGCCGAGGTGGCAAAATGCCGGGGGACAAAAAAAGCACTGAGTAAGCTGGTGGAGGCGGTAGTGCGCAGCGTGCGCTCTCCGCAGGAAAAGATCCTGGCGATCTCCCATTGTAACTGCAGGGAGAGAGCAGAGTCCGTGAAGGCCATGCTGCTGGAAAAGGAAACGTTCGGAGACGTGATCATTCTGGATACGGCAGGGATCAGCAGCATGTACGCAGCGGACGGCGGGATCATCGTGGTGGTATAAAAGTGGTTGTGAAAAAGTGACAGCAGAAAAGGCACAGCAATAGAAAAGCAGGCATGGCAGGAATGTCAGGCAGGATACAGGGAAGGCGTAAGAGAAGAGCACGCTCTCCTGTGGGGAGAAGATACAGGGAAATAAGAGAGAAATCTTCCTTGCCCGGCAAGAAAGGAGAACACAGTGAGTCAGCAGAAAGTAGACAGATATAAGAAAGAAAAAGCCAACAGAAAGCAGACGATCAAAAAAGAAAAGAGGAAGAACGTGATCTGCAAGATGGCGGCGGCAACGGCGGCCGTCGTTGTGGTAGGCGGGATCGGATACAGCATCTATCACACACAGGCGGAGAAGGCTGCAAAAGCAGGAGTGCAGGTGGATTATACGGCGGTAAACCAGCTGGCATCAGAACTGGCGGGGGTATCAGAATAGTCGGCTGCAGGATGGCAAAGAGCTCCCGGAAAGAGGGTGAGAAAGCCTCCTAAACAGTTTGGATGAATGTTTATGCAGGTATTGCTTTGGTTCGACGGAAAAACCTGCGGCGCATGACCTTTCCTTACAACAAAATGACGGATAGAAAGAGTCTCGGAAGCAAACGCTTTCCAGAGACTTTTTTGCTTCATGGGAGGCTGCGCTCCGCAAGAGAAAACCGGCCTTTGTTTATGCAGAAAAATGAGAATTTAAAACCAACAAAATAGCTTGCCTTTCAAATGCTGAAAACACGGAAAAACAGCTGAAAAACAGGGCGTTTCGGGGTGCCTGAAAAAGTGGAAAAACCTGCAAAAAACCAGATGGTTTTGCTTGATAACAAGGAGCTTTGGTGCTATAATTTGAATCATTCAAGGAGTGATGTGAGGAGGAAAACACTCTACTGTACCTTGGATAGATTCGTTGCATTTTTCCATATTGTTTCACAAAAAAAGAACAGGAGGTACTATTCGTATGGAAAAGAAACAAAAATATCCAGTTGCGTTTTGGGTGGCGGGATGTACAGAAATCTTTGAAAGACTTTCTTTCTATCTGGGAAGATCTTTGATTCTGGTTTTCGTCACCACCGCAGTGGCAGCAGGAGGACTTGGTCTTTCTGACACAACGGCTGCATCCATGCAGTCTGACATCACAGCATATTCTTATCTGGCAGGTCTGGTAGGAGCCATCATCGTTGACCGATTTGTGGGAGCCTTTTACACGACGCCGGTGGGTATGCTGATCATTTCGTTTGGATACTTTTCAGGTGCGGCGGCAAAGAGCGCCACAGGAGTATATATCATGATCTTCTGCGTGGCGTTTGGTCTGGGTCTGTTTAAGACCGGCCCCATGATCGGCCGTATCGTAAAGCCGGAGCAGTTGAACTCTGCTTACTCCATTCGTTATTCCCTGGTAAACGTAGGAGCCTTCATCGGACCTTTCGCAGCAGGTATCCTATATCAGGATGTGTTTGCAAAGGGAGAGGTTCTGGGATTCCGCGGGTGCTTCAGACTTGCCGGTATCGTAATGCTTCTGGGATGCGTCTGGTTTACGGTTGGAATGATCCTGAAAGGAAAGGGAGCGGGAAGACGTCCATTCAAATTTGAGAAGACCAAGGAAGAGCTGGAAAGAGAAGAGAGAGAAAAGGCAGAAAAGAAGAATGCTCCGAGACAGAAGATGACCACCATCGAGAAGAAGCGTATCAGCGCCATCGTTCTGATCTCCGCATTCCAGATCGTGTTCTGGCTGTTCTGGTATCTGGCGTACCTGCCGATCTATTATCACTGGGCAGAAAACATGAACTGGTCTGTTGGCGGACTGAAGATCCCGGTTACCTGGGTAGATGCCGTAAACGCATTGTTCTGTGTGATTTCCGGACCATTGACAGCGCTTCTGTGGCAGAAGCTGTCTGCAAGACCGCAGGGAGACTTGAGCTTGTTCAAGAAGCTGGGAATCGGACTTTCCTTCCTGGGAGTTGCTTATATCTACTTTGCGATCCTAGACGTTACAAGAGGCGGAGCAAAGGTAAGCGTACTGGCTCTGATCCTGTTCATGGTATTCCTGACACTGGGCGAGATGTTTTTCTCCCCGCTGGGATCCGCTTTTATCGGACTGTATTCCCCCAGCCGTTATCTTTCCATTATGTCAGCAGTATGGGGACTTGGTATCTTCGCAGCTGCTAAACTTTATGGTAACGTTTACAGCTTTGCGTTCGGCGGAAAGTTTGCCTTCCCGAAAGCTTGTATCGGAGTTGCAATTGTAGCATTTATCTGTACCGTTGTACTTTTCCTGATGGACAACAAACTGACGTCCCTGGTAAAGAAGAAAGACGGAGAAGAATAAAACTGAATAGAGATGGAATAAAGTAACGATATGCCCTTTGGGTCCTTTGGACCTAAGGGGCATTCTAGAAAACAATCCTGAAAATGCAGCGGAAAAAACGGACAGGAGGAAGACTTAAAATGAGTACAGTACCAGAAAGATTGTCGAAATTGCGTGAGCTCATGGTTCGAGACGGTATCGATTACTATATCGTTCCCACGGCGGATTTTCACCAGAGTGAATATGTGGGAGAACACTTTACGGCAAGAAAGTACATCACAGGTTTCTCAGGTTCTGCCGGAACGGCAATGATTGATGCAAAAGAGGCCCGTCTGTGGACGGACGGAAGATACTTCATTCAGGCGGCAGACCAGTTGGAAGGAACGACGGTAGAGCTGATGAAAATGGGTCAGCCGGGAGTTCCGACTCTGACAGAGCATCTGAAGCAGGTGGTGAAGCCGGGTGAGGTCATCGGGTTTGACGGTCGTGTAGTTTCCATGGGAGAAGGCCAGGGCTATGAGGCGGTTGCAGATGCGAAAGAGGCACACATCGTATATACCTGCGATCTGATCGACGAGATCTGGACAGATCGTCCGCCCCTTTCAGAGGAGCCGGCATTTGCACTGGAACTGCAATATGCAGGAGAAACGACAGCAGAAAAGCTGACTCGTATTCGCGAAGCAATGAAGGAGAGCCAGGCGACGGTACACGTAGTGACCACGCTGGATGATATCTGCTGGACATTGAATATGAGAGGAAATGACATTGAGTATTTCCCGCTGGTGCTTTCTTATGCGATCGTGACCATGGACGAGTACCATCTTTACATCCAGGAGAGCAAGCTGTCGGAAGAGATGAAGGCGGCCTTTGCAAAAGACAAAGTAGTGCTGCATCCTTACAATGACATCTACGAGGATGTGAAAAAATACGGAGCCGGCGAGACCCTGCTGGTAGATGCAAAAAACCTGAACTATGCTTTGTATAACAACCTTTCAAAAGACGCAAAGCGGGTGGAAAAGGCAAATCCGGAGATCAGATTCAAGGCGATCAAGAATGCTACGGAGATTGAAAACATCCGTCAGGCGCAGATCAAGGACAGCGTTGCCCATGTGCGTTTTATGAAATGGCTGAAAGAAAACATTGGAAAAGAAGAGATCACGGAGCTGAGTGCGGCGGCAAAGATGGATTCCTTCCGGGAAGAGATGGGCAACTTTATCAGCCCCAGCTTTGAGCCGATCTGTTCTTTCGGAGCCCATGCGGCTATCGTGCATTATGCACCCAGTCCGGAAACGGATATTCCGTTGGGAACGGATGGATTTTTCCTGACAGATACCGGTGCAGGCTTTAAAGAAGGGTCTACGGATATTACCAGAACCTATGCACTGGGCAATATTACCCGGCAGATGAAGGAGGATTTCACGCT
Organism: Suipraeoptans intestinalis; assembly: GCF_034091795.1. NCBI lineage: Bacteria > Bacillati > Bacillota > Clostridia > Lachnospirales > Lachnospiraceae > Suipraeoptans > Suipraeoptans intestinalis. The sequence goes on from NZ_JAXFXH010000009.1 coordinate 55,236, forward strand.
GGTTGCCATCAGCAATCTTTCCTTGGCAAACGCCGTGTTTATGAAAGGCTGCAACGGAGTCAATCTGGACAGCTATACCCGCAAGCCGTTTTGGGACAGAAGATTGAATTTCAATCACGGTACAGGTCACGGAGTAGGATACCTTCTGAATATTCATGAAGGCCCGGCAGGGATCCGCTGGCGTTATGTAGCCGGAGATACGGAGCCTTTCGAGGCAGGAATGGTGATCACGGATGAGCCCGGAAGATATATCGAGGGCGCTTACGGGATCCGTCTGGAAAACGAACTTCTGGTGTGTGAAGACGAATTAAACGAATTCGGACAGTTTATGCGGTTTGATGTGATCACTTATGTTCCGTTTGACCTGGATGCCATCGTACCGGAGTTTATGACGGAAGAAGAGAGAAAGCTTCTGAATACCTATCACCAGTCTGTGTTTGAAAAGGTGTCTCCACATCTGAACGAAGAAGAGAAAGAGTGGCTGGCAAGATACACAAGAGCAGTGTAAGCTGAAAAGAGACCGCTTAAGAAGACGGACGGAAAATGAGACGGACGAAAAAGCGAAAACGAAAGAAAATATCCGTATAGAAATAAAAAAGAGAAAAAGGACCCAGATCCTGGCAAAGGAGAAATTCCAAAGCCGGATCCGGGTCCTTTTTTTGCGTGTGAGAGCGATTTCACGAAAAAGAATGAAAAATCGCTTGCATTCCCTGAAAATATGCTATAGAATGTGTGTAAGTGGTAGAAAGTGGTAAGTTGTGGTGAAAAGTGGTAAAACCACATGGCTAAGTGGAAGAAGGTGAGACCAGGTGCTGAAAGGAGAATACAGTCACAACATAGATGCCAAAGGAAGGATGATCATACCTTCCAAGATTCGTGACGGGCTTGGGGAGAAGTTCGTGATCACGAAGGGGATGGATGCGTGTCTGTATGTATACCCGGAAGACGAATGGAATCGCTTTGAAGCACAGTTAAATGCCCTGCCGACAACCACGGACAAAAAGGCCAGACAGTTTGCGTACTTTTTTCAAGGAAGTGCAACGGACGGAGATCTGGATAAACAAGGAAGAACGTTGATTCCATCGGTGCTCAGAGAATTTGCACACCTGGACAAAGAGGTGGTGCTGGTCGGTATGGGGAAGCGTGCCGAAATCTGGGACAAGGCAAGATGGAATGCAGCGAATGCTGAAGTGGAACAGAACATAGAGGAGATCGCCTCCGATATGGAAGCCAGCGGATTCAGTATCTAAGAGGGAGAAGATATGGAATTCAAACACAGGTCGGTTTTATTGGAGGAGACCATAGAGGGTCTTCAGATCCGGAAAGATGGCATCTATGTGGATGGGACACTCGGCGGAGGCGGACATACGCTGGAGATATGTAAACGCCTGGGAGAAAAAGGGAGTATTGTAGGAATAGACCAGGATCAAGCTGCTGTTAGGGCAGCTTCGATCCGCTTAAAGGACTTCGGGGAGAAGGTCACGATAGTTTGGAGCAACTACTGTGATATGAAGTCCGTGCTCCAACAACTGCAGATTGACAAGGTAGATGGGATCATCCTTGATCTGGGCGTATCCTCTTATCAGCTGGATACGGCAGAACGGGGATTCTCCTACCGGGAAGACGCCCCCCTTGATATGCGCATGGATACCCGTCAGGAGAAGACGGCAAGGGACATTGTCAATGGCTATAGTGAGACGGAGCTTTTTCGCGTCATCCGTGACTACGGGGAAGAAAAGTTTGCAAGAAACATTGCAAAAAACATCGTAGAGCGACGTGAGAAAGCTCCCATCTGCACTACAGGGGAGCTGACGGATATCATACGCAGTTCCATTCCGATGAAATTTCAAAAGAAAGGCGGACATCCGGCAAAGCGTACCTTTCAGGCGATCCGGATCGAACTGAACAAGGAACTGGAGGTTTTGCGAGAGTCGCTGGATGATATGATAGAGCTTCTGAATCCGGGCGGCAGGCTTTGTATTATCACCTTTCATTCCCTGGAGGACAGGATCGTGAAAAACGCTTTTCGCAAAAATGAAGATCCCTGTATCTGTCCGTCGGATTTTCCGGTCTGTGTATGCGGACGGACATCCAAAGGGAAGGTGATCACCAGGAAGCCTATCTTACCCTCTTCCGAAGAGATGGAAGAAAACAGCCGCTCCAAAAGTGCAAAGCTTAGGATCTTCCAAAAGGGTTTTGCTGAAGGAGCATAAAAATCAGTGCAGATACAAAAAGCCGGAAGGCGCGGCGTAAAAAGAGAAGGAAAAGATCGCAGCATGGAAGCTGTATAAAGATTTGAAAAAATATAGATGTAGCAAAAAAGAAACGTATAAGGCGGGCAGGACCGTACAAGAATTTACACAGGAGAGAAAGGCAGGTGAAAAAGATGGCAGGGGAAAGAAATTATGCTTCCGGAAATCGCAGATATGACCAGGGAAGATATGAAAGCTATGGCAGAAGCGCCCGGACAGGGACTTATGTGTATGGCAATGCAGTGGAGAATCCGGTTTACACACCGGAAAGACGGCAGAAAGTACAGGAGCCGAAAAGGCAGGTCAGCAGGCAGGTAAAAAGAAACCGGAGGAGAGCGGCCAGAATGAGCCGGGGATATGCCGTCTTTTTAGGGTTGTCTTTCGCTTTGGTGATGGCTATGGGAGTCTATTATGTCAGACTGCAAAATAATGTAGCGGCAGGAAACCGCAATATTATTTACCTGCAGAATGAGCTGACCAGCCTGAAGGAAAAGAATACTACGGACTATAATGCCGTTATGAATTCCATGAATCTGGAGGCAGTCAGACAGAGAGCCCAAAACGACCTGGGAATGATTTACGCCTCTCCGCAGCAGATGATAGAGTATACCAATCCGGTGGGAGATTATGTAAAGAAATACGAGGCGATCCCAAGCAGCGGAAAGATATCAAAGCATAAGTGATGAGTGGGATGACACAAAAGGTATCCAAAGTAAAAAGATAGCCCCGGCAGTGGAAGCATAGCAATCTTCTGCCAGCGAAACAGTGGGGAGAGTTCTATGGCAAGAAAGAGACGCAACTTTTTTAACCGAAAAGCTTCTACAGTGATGCAGCGAAAGCTGATCGTTCTAATACTCCTGGTAGCAGGAGTTTTTGCCTGTTTGGCGGGATATATTATGTGGGAAACAGGCAGATACAAGGACGAATATACCAGAAAGGTCCTGGATCAGCAGGAGTATGGAGGCCGTGTGATCCCATTTAAGAGGGGGGATATCCTGGATCGAGGCGGTACCGTTTTGGCTACCAGTGAAAAAGTATATAACGTGGCACTGGACATCGTGGAAGCAAAGAAGACGGAGAAGTCTTTGGAGGAAACGTTGAGTGTACTGGAAGAATGCTTTGGGATCTCCAGACAGGAGGTAAAGACGCTGATGGAAGAGAATCCAAAGCTGCGCTATACCATTCTGAAAAAGGGTGTGGATTATGCCACGGCTGAAACCTTTGAAAAGAAGAAAGAAGACGGAGAGCATTCCCTGAATCTTCAGGGAGTCTGGCTGGAAGAAAATTATGCAAGAACATATCCCTACAATACGTTGGCATCGGACGTGATCGGATTTGTATCAGACGGAAACCAGGGAAGCACCGGCCTGGAAGCCTCCTATAACGGGATCCTAAACGGAACCGACGGCAGGGAATATGGATATCAGGGGAAAGACGAGACGCTGCAGCGGTCGGTAAAGGAAGCGGAAAATGGAAGTACGCTGGTTACCACCATAGACCTTCAGGTACAAAGCATCGTAGAGAAGCATATCCTTGCGTTTAATGAAGCACATAAAAATGAAGCGACAGAGGGAGAAGGAAGTAAGACGACGGCCGTACTTGTGATGAATCCACAAAACGGAGAAATTCTGGCAGAAGCTTCTTATCCCAATTACGATCTGAACCACCCGTCCGACCTAAGCAGGTATTACAGTGAGGAAAAGCAGAAAGAGATGTCGGATGAGGAAAAAAACAAGGTGCTCAACGAACTTTGGAATAATTTTTGTGTCAGCGCCACTTATGAACCGGGATCTACATTCAAGCCTTTTACCATGGCGGCAGCCCTGGAAACCGGGGTTTTGTCAGGGGAAGAAACACTTTACTGCGGATCTATGCTGCATGTAGGAGATCATGATATTTACTGTTATGACAAGACGGCGCATGGGACGCAGACGCTAAAGCAGGTGATGGAAAATTCCTGTAATGTAGGCCTGATGCAGATCGGAGCCGCCATGGGGGCGGAGGCATTCTGCAAATACCAGAAGCTGTTCGGATTTGGAGAGTATACGGGAGTGGATCTTCCGGGGGAAGGAGAAACAGAAGGATTGCTCTATACGCCCGAAAATATGGATCCGGCCAGTCTTGCGACGAATGCATTTGGGCAGAATTTTAACGTGACCATGACACAGATGGCGGCATCCTTCAGCGCGCTGATCAATGGGGGGGACTATTATAAACCTCATTTGGTAAAGCAGATTCAGGATGAACAGGGGAACGTGACAGAAAATAAGGAACCTGTGATTGCCAAAAAGATCATTTCCAAAGAAACCTGTGAAGTGATCAAGGACCAGCTGCTGGGAGTGGTGGAAGAAGGAACCGGGAAGTCTGCGAAAGTAGAAGGATACGATATTGGAGGAAAGACCGGTACGGCAGAAAAGCTGCCAAGAAATAACGGGAAATATCTGGTATCTTTTATAGGATATGTGCCTCAGGAGAAGCCGGAGGTGGTGATCTATGTGGTGATCGACGAGCCTAATGTGGGAAATCAGGCAGTCAGCAGTTACGCAACCCGTCTGTCGGCAGATATTATGGCGGAGATACTTCCTTACCTGGGAGTGGAAAAAGTAGCGGAAACCCAGGGACAGGCGGCAGATGCGAACGGTTCTGCCACGCAGACCGGCAGTACACAGCCATAAAGAAAACAAGAAGCTACTCAGCAAAGTACGCAGAGAGGATAGGATTATGAACGAAAAAGTATGGCTGCCGATTCTGGCAGGATTTGCGGTAAGTGCCATTTTGGGACCTGTGATCATACCGGTGCTACAGAAAATGAAGATGGGACAGACGGAGCGGGAAGAAGGAGTGCAGGCACATTTAAAAAAAGCAGGAACCCCCACGATGGGCGGAGTGATCTTCCTGCTTAGCATTACACTGGTCTCTCTTTTCTATGTCAGGGAATTTCCTCACGTGATCCCTGTCCTGTTTGTGACACTGGGCTTCGGCCTGATCGGATTTTGGGACGATTACCTGAAGGTTGTAAAAAAGGATCCCGACGGTCTGCTGCCCAAGCAGAAAATGGCATTACAGATAGGCGTGACGGCCATATTTGCTTTCTATATGATCCGGTTTACCGACGTGTCTTTGGCAATGCGGATCCCGTTTTTAAAAGACACCATGCTGGATATCGGCTGGCTGGCGATTCCGCTTATGTTTTTTGCCGTGATCGGTACAGTGAACGGAGTGAATTTTACAGACGGACTGGATGGTTTGGCTTCTACTGTGACGACAGTGGTAGCAGGATTTTTTACAATGACAAGCCTCTGGCTCTCCGGAGGGATAGAGCCGATTACGTCAGCAGTACTGGGAGCTCTTCTTGGGTTTTTGCTCTACAACGTTTATCCGGCCAAGGTCTTTATGGGAGATACCGGATCCCTGGCGCTGGGCGGGTTTGTGGCAGCGTCGGCTTATATGCTTCAGATGCCGGTATTTATCGTGATCATAGGCCTGATCTATCTGGTGGAAGTGCTATCTGTGATGATACAGGTAACTTACTTTAAAAAAACAGGCGGAAAGAGAATTTTTAAAATGGCTCCCATTCATCATCATTTTGAGTTGTGCGGATGGTCGGAGACCAGAGTGGTAGCCGTGTTTGGGATCCTGACGATCCTGCTTTGCATCATCGGATTTTTGGCAGTGTAAGGAGATGAGAACATGAAATTTACCGGGAAGAAGGCACTGGTATTTGGAACGGGACTAAGTGGGATTGCAGCAGCGGATCTGCTAAGTGAAAACCAGATAGAAGTGGCGTTATACGATGAAAAACAGGTAGAAGAGGAGAAACTTCGGGAGAGGCTGAAGCACAAGCTTGTGGAGATCTACACCGGAAAGCTGCCCAAGGAGGTAAAGGACAGGATAGATTCTGTTATTTTAAGTCCGGGAGTACCCTTAGACAGTCCGTTGGTGGAGGAGCTGAGGGCCTCCGGGAAAAACATCCTGGGGGAAGTAGAACTGGCATATCAATTTGCAAAAGGAGATGTGCTGGCGATTACGGGAACCAATGGAAAGACCACTACCACGGCGCTTCTGGGAGAAATCATGAAGGGCTTTCAGAAAGAGGTGTTTGTGGTGGGAAACATAGGAAATCCCTACACCTCTGCAGCGGAACAAATGACGGAAAACTCCGTCACGGTAGCAGAGGTCAGCAGTTTTCAGCTGGAAACCATAAAGACCTTCCGCCCCAGAGTCAGCGCGATCCTGAATGTGACGCCGGATCATCTGAACCGTCATCATACGATGGAGGCATATTGGGCGGCAAAGGCTGCTATTACACGAAATCAAAGGGCGGAGGACACCTGTATTTTAAATTATGAGGATCCCTATACCCGAAACCTGGCGGAAAAAATCCCGGCCAGAGTCGTTTTCTTTTCCAGCCGGAGAGTGCTGGAAGACGGGATCTACCTGAAAGACGGAAAGATTTTTGTGGGGCAGGAAGCCTTTTGCGAGACAGAAGATCTGCAGATACTGGGCACACACAATTATGAGAACGTGATGGCGGCAGTCGGAATGGCGATCGCCTACGGAGTTCCGAAGGAGATGGTGAAAAAAGCGGTACTGGCCTTTGGTGGTGTAGAGCACCGGATCGAATATGTGACAGAAAAGAATAAGGTGGCTTATTATAACGATTCCAAAGGAACCAATCCGGATGCGGCGATCAAGGGGATCCAGGCCATGAACCGGCCTACCGTGCTGATCGGAGGAGGATATGACAAGGATTCCCATTACAAAGAGTGGATCGAAAGCTTTCAGGGGAAGGTAAGAAAGCTGGTGCTGGTGGGAGATACCAAAGAAAAGATTGCAAAAGAAGCGGAAGCGTGTGGATTTTTTGAGTATGTGTTTGCGGATACCTTCCAGGAGGCGGTAGCTCTGGCAGCCGGTCTGGCACAGGAAGGGGATGCGGTTCTGCTGTCGCCGGCCTGTGCAAGCTGGGATATGTTTCCAAACTATGAGGCGAGAGGAGAAACGTTTAAAGAGCTGGTGCGGGCTTTGTAGAAAGGGAAGAGTATGGGACAGATCAAGGAACAAAAGACAAAGAAAAAGAGATACCGCCTGTACGGAGCGTTGGTACTGCTTTTGGGACTGGCTATCATCGTCCTCAGCTTTCTGATCCTCTTCCACACACAGGCGATTGAGGTAGAAGGGAACGAATATTCTTCCAAGGAAGAAATTGTGCAGTTGATAAAGAAAGATAAATATTCTTTTAACACGGTTTATGTGTGGGCAAAGTACATGGCGGGAAGAGGAGAGAAGATTCCCTGCCTGGAAAAAATGGAAGTCAGAATCCGGCGGCCATGGATCCTGCAGGTAAAGGTCAAAGAAAAGCCCATCTACGGATATAGAGAAGGAAAAGAAGGGTATGATTATTTTGACGGGGACGGATATCTCATCCATCAAGACGCAAAGCAGATAGAACAGGTGCCTGTTTTTGAAGGAGTGGCATGGAAAGAAATGAAACTCTATGAAAAGGTCAAAACAGACAAAGATCAGCTTTTTGAAAAAATGCTGCAGGTATCCGGAGAGATGAAGGAACTGGAACTTTATCCACAGAAGATCAAAGGAGAAGATAACCGGATCTCCCTGCTTTTGGGAACGGTCTGGGTGCAGCTGGGATCGTCGGCTACAGCCGAGCAGATCGCGCAAATTCCGCCCATTCTGGAGAAGCTTGGAGACCAGTCGGGAACGCTGCATTTGGAAAACTACGAAAAGAACAGTAAAATTATTACATTTCGTATCGGAGAGCTTCCGGAAGAAGTGAAAAATACAGAATAAAACAAGAAAAATAAAGGATTTCTATTGAAATTTTCAAAAAAAGCCGATATGATAGAGCATATATAGCAATTCAGGAAATGTATTGTTTTATGTATGGGATGTATAATATGAATGAGGAAGATAAAGGAGGACAAACCCTTGCTGGAGATTAAAACAAACGAATCCGAAGCGGCAGCAAAGATCATAGTGGTCGGAGTTGGCGGCGGCGGAAATAACGCAGTAAACCGAATGATTGCCGAACAGATCGTCGGCGTGGAATTTATAGCCATCAATACAGATAAACAGGCACTTCAGCTGTGCAAGGCGCCTACCCTGATGCAGATCGGAGACAAGATCACAAAAGGACTGGGAGCAGGAGCGAGACCGGAGATCGGAGAAAAGGCAGCGGAAGAAAGTGCAGAAGAAGTTGCTGCAGCGTTAAAGGGAGCCGACATGGTGTTTGTGACCTGTGGTATGGGCGGAGGTACCGGTACCGGTGCGACGCCGGTAGTAGCAAGGATCGCAAAGGAGCAGGGAGCCTTGACGGTAGGAGTGGTGACCAAGCCGTTCCGTTTTGAATCCAAGACCCGTATGAACAATGCATTGACCGGTATAGAAAAACTGAAGGAAAGCGTGGATACGCTGATCGTGATCCCAAATGACAAGCTTCTGGAAGTGGTAGACAGAAGAACGACGATGCCGGAGGCTTTGAAGAAGGCAGACGAAGTACTACAGCAGGGTATTCAGGGTATCACAGACCTGATCAATGTACCGTCCCTGATCAATCTGGACTTTGCCGATGTTCAGACTGTTATGACGGACAAGGGTATCGCCCATATCGGTATCGGACAGGGACGCGGCGACGACAAGGCGCTGGAGGCAGTAAAGCAGGCAGTAGCAAGTCCGCTGCTTGAGACGACTATCGCAGGAGCTTCCCATGTGATCATCAATGTATCCGGAGATATTACCCTGATGGATGCTTCCGATGCGGCTGAATATGTACAGGAGCTGGCAGGAGAGGACGCAAATATCATCTTTGGCGCTATGTACGACGACTCCAGAGCAGACGAGGCGACCATTACCGTGATCGCTACCGGGCTGCACAACGTGGGAGGAAGCACCAACAAATTAAAATCCCGTTTGGACAGCACGAGAAATGCAGGAGTGTCTCGTCCTTCAGGAGTCGGACTTTCCGGATATGATAGACAGGCATCTCCCGTTTCCAGAGCCTCTGCAGCAGAGAGACCGGCAGCGCCTGCCAGAACCGGCGGCACCATGCCTACTTTGGAAACGCCAAAGGCACCTTCCAGTAAGGTAAAAGAACAGTCCATTAAGATTCCGGATTTCTTTAAAAAGTCATAGATCATAATACAAAAGGAAAGCCGAATGTGTGTAGTATGCATACATTCGGCTTTATTTGTAAAAGCGACGAGCCAAGGTCCGAAGAAATTCGGACTTTGGCGAGCGCACGCAGGCCCGGAAGAGCAGAGCGATTCTGAGGGATGAAAAAGAGAAGAGGAGGTATGTATATGAAGTTGACATGTATTGGGGCGGCACATGAGGTGACGGGAAGCTGCCATTATCTGGAAGCGTGCGGAAAAAATATCCTGGTCGACTGCGGGATGGAACAGGGACCGGACATTTACGAAAACCAGTCGCTTCCCATAGAATCAAAAGATATTGATTACATTCTTTTGACCCATGCACATATTGATCACTCCGGTTTGATTCCCCTGCAATGCAAGCAGGGATTTCAGGGAGAAGTCGTTACAACCTTTGCTACGGCAGATCTGTGCAGGATCATGCTGAAGGACAGCGCGCACATCCAGGAATTTGAAGCCGGCTGGAGGAACCGGAAAGCGAAAAGAAGCGGAGGAGAACATTTTGAACCTCTTTATACCATGACGGATGCGATGGCGGCCATCGACTGTCTGTCTCCCTGTGAGTATGGGGACAGGATCCGCCTTTGTGAGGGAATCGAGATCCGCTTTCAGGATATGGGTCATCTGCTGGGATCTTCCTGTATCGAGGTGTGGATCACGGAGGAAGAGGTGACCAAAAAGATCGTTTTTTCGGGAGATGTCGGAAACAAAAATCAGCCGATCATTAAGGATCCCACAAAGGTGGCAGAGGCAGATTATGTGGTGATAGAATCCACCTACGGTAATCGTCTGCACGGGGAAGACCGGCCGGATTACGTAGAAGAATTTGCCAGGATTTTGCGGGAAACCTTTGCGAAAAAGGGGAATGTGGTCATTCCTTCTTTTGCAGTGGGCAGGACGCAGGAGATCCTGTATTTTATCCGGGAGATCAAAAACAGAGGGATGGTTCCGGAACTTCCGGACTTTGAGGTGTTCGTAGACAGTCCTCTGGCAGTGGAAGCAACGAATGTGTTTCATAAGAATGTAAAATCCTGCTTCGATACGGAAGCCTTGCAGCTGGTGGAAGCAGGGATCAATCCATTGACATTTCCGGGGCTGAAATTGTCGGTGACTACGGAGGACTCTATTGCCATTAACAACGACAGAAGACCCAAGGTGATTCTGTCTGCCTCCGGGATGTGCGAGGCAGGAAGGATCCGTCATCATCTGAAGCATAATCTTTGGAGAGAGGAATGTACCGTCTGCTTTGTGGGATACCAGGCGGCAGAAACCCTGGGCAGGAGACTGTTAGAAGGGATCAAGGAGGTAAAGCTGTTTGGAGAGCCTGTCATGGTACGGGCCAGGATCGAATCCCTGAAGGGGATCAGCGGACATGCAGACAAAGAGGGGCTGCTGGACTGGCTGTCCGGCTTTCAGACGGAAGTTCAAAGAGTCATTGTGGTTCATGGAGAAGACACCGTAACAGAAGAATTTGCACAGGCTGTGGAGGAAACTTTCGGGTATCCCACCTATGCACCTTACTCCGGAGGAAGTCTGGATCTGAGGACCAATGAGATTGTAAGAGAAGGCAGTATGCTGCGGAAACAAAAGGAAAAGCCGGCCGGATTAAAGGCGAAGGCTGCCTGGGAAAGAGTGATACGGGCGGCAGGACGCCTGTTGGAGGTGGCGACAGAATCCAGAGGAATGGCCAATAAGGATCTGGCAAAAATGGAAACGGAAATTTCCAACCTGATCCAGAAATGGGAGAAAAAGGGAGAATCCTGATGAGGAACAGGCGATACGCTGCAGGAGAGGATGCGGATCCGGGCAATACAGAAGGGTATCTGTCTGCAGCCATACAAAATCACAGGGATCTGTTTCCTTGATTTTTTCACGGTTCCGTACTATGATACCAAAGTGGAGGTGACGGACTTGAAAAAATTATGTATCTTTGATCTGGATGGAACTCTGGCAAACACCTTGGATTCTCTGGCCTATTCGGTAGAGGAGACCCTAAAGGCGATGGAGCTTCCCGCCATTACGAGAGAGCAGTGCCGGGAATTTGTGGGAAATGGAGCAAAGAAGCTGCTGGAGCTTGCGTTGGAAGCCTCCCGGGAAGGAGCGTCCAAAAGGCTTCCGGAGGCGATGCAAATATATGAAGAAATTTTTGATGAGAATTGCGACTATCATGCAGAAGTGTATGAGGGAATGATGGACGTGGTGCAGACGCTGCACAGACAGGGGATCCGACTGGCGGTTCTGACCAATAAACCGGACAGGCAGGCAAAAAAAGTCATGAAAAAATTGTTTCCGGAAGGACTGTTCCAAAAAGTATGGGGACAGAAGGCGACGGTGGAAAGAAAGCCAAGCCCTGAGGGGATCAGCCTGCTGCTGGAGCACTTTGGCGTAGAGAAGGAGGCGTGTCTGTATATCGGAGACTCTGAAGTGGATATCCATACCGGAAGAAACGCACAGGTGGAGACGCTTACGGCAACGTGGGGATTCAGAAGCCGGCAGGAACTGGAAAAATGCGGGGCGATCACCCTGATAGATCAGCCAAAAGATATCTTACAATTTACAGGTGGAGGAATGGAACATGTATCAATATGATGAAGAATGCATAGCAGTATTTTTGAGAGACCAGGGACAGTTGTTTGACGAGCCGGTAGCGGAAACACCGGAGGAGGCGGAGACTTTCCTGGAGGACTGTATGGCTCTGATCGCAGGGAACATTCAGGAGGTTCGGGAGATCCTGTCGGAAGAGGGCATGGACGTAGACGGGATGACGAATGAAGAACTGGAAGAGGCAGCGGAGATTTTCCCCTTATCGGGAGGCCGCTACTTGATCGTGGAAGGATAATAGGAAAGACAGATGTGGATCATTGCAGGATTGGGAAATCCGGGAGAAAAATACGACGGAACGCGTCATAATGCAGGGTTTGAGGTGATAGAAAAACTGGCGGAGGCACATCAGATTTCCGTGACGGAAAGGGAAGGCAGGGCGTTTGTAGGAAAGGGCCGGATCGCAGGGCAGAGAGTTCTGCTGGTAAAACCGCAGACCTTCATGAACCTGAGCGGGGAAAGCATCCGAAAACTCAAAGATTACTATAAGGTGGAAGAAGAACAGGTGTTGATCATTTACGACGACGTCAGTCTGGAACCGGGAAAGATCCGGATCCGGAAAAAAGGAAGTGCAGGCGGTCATAACGGGATCAAAAGCATCATTGCACATCTTGGCACGCAGACCTTCCCCCGGGTAAAGGTGGGGGTGGGGAAAAAGCCGCCGGCCTATGATCTGGCAGACTATGTGCTGGGAAGGTTTTCCCGACAGGAAAAAGAGAAAATGTGTGAGGGATATGAAGCAGCGGCGGCAGCGACAGAAAAGATCGTAGCAGGAGAGATGGAGTCGGCTATGAATCTGTTCAACAGAAAAGGAAAAGCAGAAGAGGTATCCGAATGAAAGCGTTGACGGAACCTTTGGCAGAACTGACACAGCTAGAGGAAGTCTGGCAGCAGACAAAAAAGAAGCCGGGAATGCTGTATGTTTCCGGTTGTGTCCGGTCACAGAAAACACATATGATGTATAAAATGGGCGATGGCTTTCTCTATAAAGTCATCGCTTGTTCCGGTGAGGACAGAGCAAAAGAGATCTATGAAGAATACCGGTCGCTGGACAGGGAGGTCTATCTGTATCCGGCAAAGGATTTTCTGTTTCACCATGCAGATGTCAGAAGCAAAGAACTGACCAGGGAAAGGATGGAGGTTCTGCAAAAATTAGGGAACAGGGAGGGCATGACGGTGATCCTGACCTTTGACGGGTTTATGGACGGCCTGGCTCCCCTGGAAGAGATGAAGCAGCAGGTGATCCGGATCAGAGAAGGGGAAAGCCTCCTTTTGGAAGAGGTAGAAACCAGACTGTCAGGGCTTGGCTATGAACGTGCCGCCCAGGTGGATACGCTGGGACAGTTTGCGATCCGGGGAGGGATCCTGGATGTATTTCCTCTGACTATGGCAGACCCCGTCCGGATAGAGCTGTGGGGGGACGAGGTGGATTGCATCCGTACCTTTGATACGGAAAGCCAGCGTTCTCTGGAACGTTTGAAGGAAGCCGAGATCGGATCTGCCACGGAAACACCGGATAAAGACTATAAAAAAGTTTCTTTTTTACAATATTTTTCTCCGGAAGAAACCTGTTTGTTTCTGGATGATCCCATCCGCCTGTTGGAAAAAGGAGAACTGATCCAGCAGGAGTTTTTGGAAGCTGCAAAAAGGCGGAAAGAAGCAGGAGTCGAGATGGAAGAAGAGCTGCTGCTATATGGAGCAAACGAAGTGGTCCGGCAGATGAACCGGTTTTCCATGGTGGGCTTTGCGGCGTTGGAGAGACGGTGCAAGGGCTTTCACAGAAAGGAAAGCTGCAGTCTCCAGGCTGTGGGAGTTACGTCCTACAACGGAAGCTTTGACGCCCTTACCAGAGACCTGAAAAGATGGAAGCGGGAAGGATACAGAAGTATCCTCTTTTCCGTATCCAGGACCAGGGCGAAGCGTCTGGCAGAGGATCTGAGGGATTGTCAGATCAACAGCTTTTATACAGAGGATATCGAAAGAAACGTAAATCCGGGAGAACTGATGGTTACCTGTGGGTATGTGGCGTCCGGTTATGAATATCCCAAGATCCGTCTTGCCGTGGTGACGGAGTCGGATATCTTCGGGAAGAAGCAAAAGCGCAAGCAAAAGAAACAGGAGGGAAAGCCCCGGTTAAACTTTTTGGATCTGCACGTGGGGGATTATGTGGTTCATGAAAATCATGGGCTTGGGATCTACCGGGGGATCGAAAAGATAGAGGTGGAAAAAATTTCCAGGGACTACTTGAAGATTGCCTACGCGCAGGGCGGCAACCTCTATATTCCCGTGACGCAGCTAGATCTGCTTCAGAAATATGCCGGTGCGGACGCCAAGACGCCGAAGCTGAATACACTGGGAACGAGGGAATGGGAAAAGACGAAGACCAGGGTAAAGGGCGCGGTGGCGGAGATCGCAAAAGAACTGGTGCAGCTGTACGCACAGAGGCAGCAGGAGGAAGGCTTCGTTTACGGGGAGGACACCGTCTGGCAAAAAGAGTTTGAAGAATTGTTTCCCTATGAGGAAACTCAGGATCAGCTGGCGGCCATTCAGGCAGTGAAAGAAGATATGCAAAGCAGGAAGATCATGGACCGGTTGATCTGCGGCGACGTGGGGTACGGAAAGACGGAGATCGCCATTCGGGCAGCCTTTAAAGCCGTACAGGAAAATCGGCAGGTGGTCTACCTGGTGCCTACCACCATCCTGGCGCAGCAGCATTATAACAACTTTGTCCAGCGGATGAAAAATTTTCCGGTAAGGGTGGATCTGATGTGCCGGTTCAGAACCCCTGCCCAGCAGAAAAAGACGGCGGAAGACGTGAAAAAAGGCCTGGTAGACATTGTAGTGGGGACCCACCGGGTACTGAGCGACGATATGACGTTTAAAAATCTGGGTCTGATGATCGTGGATGAAGAACAGAGATTTGGAGTACGGCACAAGGAAAAGATCAAACAGATGAAGAAAAATGTGGATGTCCTAACACTGACGGCCACCCCCATTCCCAGAACCCTTCACATGAGCCTGATCGGGATCCGGGATATGAGCGTGCTGGAAGAAGCCCCGGGAGAACGTCTGCCCATCCAGACCTATGTGATGGAATACAACGAAGAGTTGATTCGGGAGGCAGTGGAGAGAGAGTGCCAGAGAAACGGGCAGGTCTATTATGTATATAACCGGATCGAACAGATCGCATCTGTGGCTGCCAGGATCCAGAAGCTGGCGCCGGACGTTCGTGTGGCTTACGCCCACGGAAGGATGCCGGAGCATAAGCTGGAAAAGATCATGTACAGCTTCGTCAACCGGGAAATCGATGTTCTGGTATCTACCACCATTATCGAGACAGGACTGGACATCCCCAACGTAAATACCATGATCATCCACGACGCCGATCAGCTGGGGCTTTCTCAGCTTTACCAGTTGCGGGGAAGGGTAGGAAGGTCCAGCCGCATGGCGTATGCCTTTCTTCTGTACCGGAGAGACAAGCTGTTAAAAGAGGTGGCGGAGAAACGCCTGGCAGCCATCCGGGAATTTACGCAGCTGGGGGCCGGGTTCAAGATCGCCATGCGGGATCTGGAGATCCGTGGAGCAGGCAACCTTTTGGGAGCTGCCCAGCATGGTCATATGGAGGCGGTGGGATACGATCTGTATTGTAAGATGCTGAACCTGGCAGTGCAGGAGCAAAAGGGAACGGGAGAAGCAGAGACGTTCCAGGTAACGCTGGATGTGGCCGTAGACGCTTATATTCCGGATACCTATGTAGAGGATACAGGGCAGAAGCTGGAGCTTTATAAAAGGATCGCATCCATTGAGAATACAGAAGAAAAAGAGGAAATGATCGATGAGCTGGCAGATCGCTACGGTGATCTTCCCAAAAAGGTGGAAACGCTCCTGGAGGTGGCAGTTTTAAAGGGGATGGCAAAGGAAGTCTATGTAACCGCCATTGAACAAAAGGGAGACGCCTACCACTTTCTCCTGTATCAGAAGGCGCGGTTCCAGGTGGAGAAAATACCGGAATTTTTGGAAACCTTTCGGGGAGATCTGCAGTTCAAGACAGATGGGAAGGGAAGCCGTCTGATCTATCGAAGAAGGAACCGGGCGGCAGAAGAAGAGCAGCCGGTAGAAATATTGAAAAAAGTGTTAAATGAGATGAAAGGATTGCTTGAAGCTTAGAAAAAAGCTATACTGATACCATACTGTTTTTACAGGCAGAACAGACCCGGCAGGGATCAAATAACATCAGGGGGAAAACCAATGAAAAGAAGAATCGGGGGCATCCTTCTGGCAGGAGCGTTATTTTGCGCTTCCCTGACAGGATGCGGCATGAAAGAAAACGAAGTGGTAGTAACGGTCAACGACACTAAGGTGACGGCGGATGTGGCAAATTTTTATGTCAGATATGTCCAGGCACAGTACGAGGCTTATTATGGCGCTTATCTGGGAGACCAGCTTTGGACTACCAAGGCAGAAAAGGGAAAGACCTACGAAGAAACGGTAAAGGCTTCTGTGTTGAAAGAACTGGAGACGATGGTACTTTTAGAGGAGCATGCAAAAGAATACGGCGTAGAGCTGACCGATGCGGAAAAACAGGTGATCAAAGCGCAGGTAAAAAAATTTGACAAGGCAAATGGGGCCAAAGAAAAAAAGAAGGTATCCGGCAGCAAGAAGACGGTGGAGAGGGTGCTGACGATGCTGGCTCTGCAAAACAAGATGGCAGAGGCGATCCAGAAAGAGGCGGATATCAACGTATCCGATGAGGAAGCGGCACAGAAAAAAATGGAATATGTAAAGTTTTCCTACCAGACCACCGATGGCTCCGGAAAAGTAAAAAATCTGTCGGAGGAAGAAAAGCAGACTGTCAAGAAATCGGCGGAAGCCTTTGCAGCAGGGCTCCCGCAGGATACGACGGATTTTGATCTGCAGGCATACGCGGCGGAAAACGGATATGAAACGGTGCCGCTGACGTTTGACAAGACGGGAGAACAGCCGACCAAGGAAGTGGTAGAGGCGGCAGATCAGCTTCCGGAGGGAGGAATCACTTCTCTGATAGAAACAGAGGGAGGCCTTTATGTGGCAAAGGTCACCAGCCTGTTTGACCAGGAGGCGACCAATACGAAAAAGGGAGCCATTGTAGAAGAAAGAAAAAACGAACTTTATCAATCTAAAATCGAAGAGTGGACAAAGGCTGCCAAGATCAAAGAAAACAAAAAGGTATGGAAGAAGATCAAGCTAAGCAAGATGAGCGTAAAGATGAAGACGGAAGGACAGAAGGATTCGCAGACAACAGAATCCCAGGAGAAATAGACGGTAGATCATATGAACATCAATGAGATTGCAAAATTGGCAGGAGTGTCCAGGGCGACGGTATCCAGATATCTCAATCAAGGATACATCAGCGAGGAAAAGCGAGAGAGGGTGCAAAAGGTGATCCGGGAAACCGGGTATACTCCCTCCTCCCACGCCCAGGTACTGCGTACCAAGAAAACAAAGCTGGTGGGGGTGATCATTCCGAAGATCAATTCAGACAGTATCGCAAGAATGGTTTCCGGTATCAGCAGAACCCTTTCAGAAAAGGGCTATCGGCTGCTGTTGGCAGTGACGGAAAATGATGAAAAAAAAGAACTGAATTATCTGCAGGTATTTCAGGAAAATCAGGTGGACGGGATCATTCTTTTGGGAACCATCTTCACCGGAGCGCATAAGAAGCTGATGAAAGCATCCAAGGTACCGGTGGTGGTACTGGCGCAGAAACTGTCTTCTCATAGCTGCGTCTATCAGGATGAGGAAGGTGCGGCGCACGACCTCACCGCCCTGGGAATCCGGCAGGGCGGTAGACAATGGGGCTATATCGGAGTGGATATCCAGGATGAGGCAGTAGGGACCCGGAGAAAAAAGGGGTTTTTAGAGGCGCTGAAAGAGGCGGGGCTTGTCTGCGGGGACAGACTGCAGAAGACGGGGCCGTTTCGGATGGAAACCGGTTATGAGGGAGCAAGAGACATCCTGAAAGCAGGACAGGTGGACGCATTGTTTTGCGCTACGGATACCATAGCGGTAGGGGCTATGAAGTATCTGAAAGAGGCGGGAAAGCGTATCCCGCAGGACGTCAGGGTGGTAGGATTCGGGTATTCAGAAATCAGCCGGCTGCTTACTCCCAGACTTACGACGGTAGAATTTCACTACGAAGAAAGCGGAAGCCGGGCGGCAGAACTCCTGATAGAGGCGATAGAGGAGGAAATGCCGAAGATCGTCCAAAAGAAGATGGGGTATCGTATCATTCAGGCGGAAACCACCTGATCCTTTCCGAGCAGGGATGAAAAGGCAACAGCAGACTTTGTCGGAGAAGGAAACAGAAACAGAGAGAAAAGAAAAAAGAAAGAAACAGCACAGACAAGGGTGCTGACAGAAACGGCGGTGTAATCTCAGGAAAGGAGACGGCACCGTCGTTTGCTTTGCAGCATCTGATGGGATGGAGAGATCCGGCAGTTTGAAACGGAAACAGGAAGGAGGGGGAACGACAGAACAGAAAGAGAAAGGACGGATTGTTTTGGAAAAAATACACAAAAAAGAAAGACAGAAATTGGCACTATTGCGGATTTACAAACGGTGGGAAACTCCGTATGATAAAGACAAATGTGAAATCGTTCTCACATATAGGCGTTCATAGGAGCAAACGATGTGATTCGGAAGGGAAAGGGTGGAAGAAGTATGGATTATAAGAAGACGGCACAGCAGGTGTACAAGCTGATCGGAGGGAAGGAGAATCTGGTTTCAGGCGCACATTGTGCCACGAGGCTGCGGCTTGTCATCGTGGACAATGACAAGTGTGACAAGGATGCCATAGAAAATCTGGAAGGAGTTAAGGGTGTTTTCTTTGCATCCGGGCAACTGCAGGTGATCTTTGGAACGGGAGTAGTCAATAAGGTATATGCAGAATTTGCCCAACTGGCGGATCTGGGAGAAGTGACCAAGGAAGAGGTCAAGAAGGCGGCGGCCAAAAATCAGAATCCTCTGCAGAGAGCCGTCAAGGCATTGGGAGATATTTTCGTTCCCATCATTCCGGCTATTGTGGCCAGCGGACTTTTGATGGGACTGCTGGAAGGGCTGGCAAAGGTATTTCCGGCCATGACAGAGTCCGGAACCTATACCATCATCCATCTGTTCAGCAATGCGGCGTTTGTATTTCTGCCGATCCTGATCGCTGTCAGCGCAGCCAGAGCCTTTGGAGGCAATATCTATCTGGGAGCCGTTATCGGGATGATCATGATCCATCCGGATCTGATGAACGCTTGGGTAGCTGTTTCGGAAAAAACCCTTCCCTCTGCAGAGGCCTGGTTCGGACTGTATGACATCCATCTGGTAGGATACCAGGGACATGTGATCCCGGTGGTGATCGCCGTATGGTTCATGTGCTTTTTGGAAAAGAGGCTGCATAAGATCGTTCCGGAAATGTTTGATCTCTTTGTAACCCCGCTGGTAACGGTTCTGGTAACAGGATACTGCACCCTGACGATTTTCGGACCGGTGTTTTCTGTACTGGAAAACGGAGTGCTT
Source organism: Suipraeoptans intestinalis (assembly GCF_034091795.1). Lineage (NCBI taxonomy): Bacteria > Bacillati > Bacillota > Clostridia > Lachnospirales > Lachnospiraceae > Suipraeoptans > Suipraeoptans intestinalis. Next base: position 74,800 of record NZ_JAXFXH010000009.1, read on the forward strand.
TCTGCGATCCAACAGTTGATCACATTACCCTACGGGATCGGAGGACTGATCTGCGGAGCCGTTTATGCCATTACGGTAGTGGCAGGCGTGCACCATATGTATAATGCGCTGGAAGCGGGGCTTCTTAGCGCAACGGGATTTAATATCTGGATGCCCATCGCTACGGCAGCGAATGTGGCGCAGGGAGGAGCCGCTTTGGCTTTGGCATTAAAGACGAAAAATAAAAAGACAAAAGCAATGGCGCTTCCGGCATCTCTGTCTGCCTTTTTGGGGATTACGGAGCCGGCTATCTTTGGAGTCAATCTCCGGTTTATGAAACCATTTGTTGCAGGCTGTATCGGAGGAGGCGTAGGCGCTCTGTTTGCATCCATGATGCGTGTAAAAGCCACTTCTTATGGAATCACCGGAATTTTCGGAGTACTGATCACCACAGACTTTCTGGTGGCGTATCTGCTGACGATGCTGATCGCAGCAGGCGTATCCTTCCTCCTTTCCTGGGTCCTCTATAAAGAAGTGCCGGAGGGCCAGGAAAGCGGCAAGGAAAACACAAAAGAAACGAAAGAGGAACCGGAAACACAGAAAGCAGGAATAGAAGAAGCAGAGGCAGTGGAGGAAGAGAACGCAGGATTGCCGGAGACAGATACGGCGGAAATCCTGGGAAGTCCTTTGAAGGGACAGGCGATTCCCTTGAGCGAAGTGCCGGATGAAACGTTTGCCTCCGGTGTACTGGGACAGGGAGCAGCGGTGATCCCCACGGAAGGAAAGGTGGTGGCGCCCTGTGACGGAGAGGTTGCAACCGTATTTGACACCAGACACGCCATCGGACTTGTCAGCGATAAGGGAGCAGAGATTCTGATCCATGTGGGCATCAATACAGTGGATCTGAAAGGAGAACCTTTTACCGTACATGTAAAGGATGGGGATCGGATCAAAAAAGGGGATCTTCTTCTGGAATTTGATATGGATGCCATCAGGGAAAAGGGACTGTCTCTGGCAACGCCGGTCATTCTTACCAATGGGGACAGCTACGGACAGATCTGCCTGAAAAAGGAAGGGACCATAGAGTATGGAGAAGATTTTATCGAAGGAAGATAACTGGAGACTGGGATTTCATCTGATGCCTCCCGTAGGCTGGATGAACGACCCCAACGGGCTTTGCTGGTATCAGGGAGAGTATCATGTGTTTTTTCAGTACTGTCCGGAAAGTGCAAACAATGGGCTTAGCAGATGGGGACATTATGTCAGCCGGGATCTTTTGAACTGGCAGTTTCTGGGAATCGGGGTAGAGGCGGACACGCCCTGGGAAACGGATGGGGCGTATTCCGGCTGTGCCTTTGTGGAGCAGGATGTGATGCATTTGTTTTATACGGGAAACGTAAAGCAGCCGGGAGATTTTGATTACATTCTGAGAGGACGTGAAGCAAACACCATTCACGCTGTTTCCAGGGACGGACGCAGCGTTGAGGGAAAAGAGTGCGTCATGCGTAATGCGGACTACGGAAGCAGGTACAGCTGCCATGTAAGAGATCCCAAGGTCTGGAAGGAAGCGGATACTTACTATATGGTGCAGGGAGGACGGACCAAAGAAGGAACGGGAGAGGTGCTATTGTTTTCTTCCAAG
>NZ_JAXFXH010000010.1:0-17823 GCF_034091795.1 Suipraeoptans intestinalis
AGACGACGAGGTAGATAGGGCAGAGGTGGAAGTGCAGTAATGTATGGAGCTGACTGCTACTAATCGGTCGAGGGCATGACCGAAGGGGAATCGGTAGGAGACGGATGCTTAACTTGTATGTGGTTTTGAAGGTACATGGAGAATAGAAGAATGATCCTTGATAGCTTATAGAGAAAGCCAAGAGATAATAGAAAAGATAAAGTCGTTTGTGAAAGCAGACGGCTTTTTTGTATATTCAAATGAGAAACAGGGAGATATTTAGAGTTGTAGGGCAAAGTGTGTTGGTCTAACCAGACTCAACATGAAAGAAATTTGCCTTTCAATCGCATTGGATGCTGATACGGGGCAATCGCTTTGCACAAACGGAAATTGGGATAGAGAACGCTTGTCTGTTCTCAAAGCGACAGGTAAGGGACAGATAGAGCAAAATAGAGTAAAATATGCACAAAAACATAAGAAAAAAACAGTAAAAAATAAACAAAATGTCATTTAAAATGCCAAGAAGGGACGCGAGTCCTGTTTTTCAGACATAAAAATATGCTATGATCCTTCCGGTATATCATGCGATAAAACGATAAAGGAAAGGGAGGATGAAAAATGCTCAGGATCAGAAGAAGAGCGAAGATCGTGCTTGCGGCGGTGTTTAGCACACTCCTGGTTTTGCAGGGGGCGGGCTCTGTCTGGACGACGACCTCTGTAGACGTGGTGCAGGCGGCCGAACCGCAGGAACTACAGACAAAGGTAAAGGCAATTGAAAAGTACGGAAATATTGTGCTGGAGATCCAACCGGAAGCGGTACTTTCAGCAGGCTATGAAGCGGGAGATATGGTGTATCTGGAGGTAAACGGCAAAAAGCTTGAGATGCCGTTTTGCACCAATTTCAGCGATGTGGATACGGGAGATCTGATTTTACTGGACTACACGAAAAACGGAGTCCGTAATATCCTGGCTGCCATTAATATGGGGCACTTTGCCAATACACATGGGGCAAAGGTGGGGGATGACGTCAAGATCAGTCTGAAAGAAAAGGGAGCCTACCGGGAAGAATATGAGATCCGTCATCTGGAGCGCACCAATAACATCGCAGATTATGGGAATGATCCGGTGGTTTACGCAAACTTCAGACAGAATGACACGACAGGGATCAAGCCGGGCATTCTGTATCGCAGCTCCAGTCCCATCAATAATGAGATCAAGCGTGCCAAATATGCCAACGACCTGGCAGAACAGGCAGGGATCAAAACGGTGATGAATCTGGCGGACACGCCGGAGGAGATCAATACCTATGCGGGACAGGCAGATTTTGCATCGCCTTACTATAAAAAACTGTTTGACGAGGGCTCTGTAAAACCGCTGAGCATGAGTGTGGATGTAGGGGGAGAAGCCTTTGGGGCGAAGCTGGCAGAAGGACTTCGTTTCCTAATCGACCATAACGGTCCTTATCTGGTACACTGTACAGAAGGAAAGGATCGTGCAGGATTTGTTTCGGCTGTTCTTTCCGGACTGATGGGAGCAAGCCTGGACGAGATCGTGGAAGATTACATGGTAACTTATGAGAATTATTACCATGTGGAAAAGGGGAGCTCCAAATATAAAAAAATTGCAGAGGCTAATATTGTAGCTTCTATGACGACGGTAGTGGCAGGTCTGCCAAAGGGAACGGACATTTCCAATCGGGATCTTTCCGTGGATGTGGAAAACTACCTGAAAAAGATCGGTCTGAAGGACGAGGAGATTAAAAGGCTGAAGATCTGCCTGTCCTCCGAAAGCGGAACGGTAAAAGAAATTGAAAAGTATGGCCATGCTTCTACGGATATCAAGATTGCAGATATGTTAAAAGCAGGCTATGAATACGGGGATATGGTGAAGGTAACCTTTGACAACGGCTATGAGATCGTAGCGCCATTCGTAGACGGCTACTATGTGGATAAAGGGAAATTCCTGGTGAGAGCATACCCGGGACACGAGACGATAGCGGTCTGCATCAACTATGGGAAGCTTTATGAAACAGCAAATGTAGTGGTGGGAGACCGGCTGAAGATAGAGATGGAAAAAAAGGGAGGTTATCTGGATGAATACCTGATCCGCAATCTGAAACGGACCAATGACCGGAAGGATTATGCATCGGATGAAGTGTTCGCAAACTTCAGAAGCATTGCCTACGGAAATACGGCAGAAAACCGTCTGTATCGAAGCTCCAGCCCCATTAATAACGAGCTGGGAAGAGCCGCTTATGCAGATCGGCTGATCAAGGAAGCCGGGATCAATACGGTGGTGAACCTGGCAGACGCCAAGGAACAGATCCCCGGCTATCTGGCAGCCAATGACCAGTCTCCTTATTACAAGAGCCTGTATGAAGGAGAAAAGGTGAAATTTTTGAACCTGGGACTGGCATATCAGAGTCCGGAGTTTCAGGCAGGAATCATAGAAGGTCTGAAATTTATGGCAGAAAATAAGGGACCGTATCTGTTCCATTGTACAGAAGGAAAAGATCGTACCGGATTTTTGGGAGCTTTACTGAATTCTCTGATGGGTGCGACGCAGGAAGAGATCGTTGCGGATTACATGAAGAGCTACGAGAATTTCTATGGGGTAACACGGGAAGCAAATGCAAGGAAGTATGACCTGATCGCACAGGACGTTGTGGGAATGCTGAAGTATATTGCCGGGACGGAGGATCTGACAGGAGTGGATCTTTCACAGAAGGCAAGGACCTATATGCTCGCCGGAGGGATGACCGAAACGGAGATCGATCAACTGGTGGAAAACCTGTCCAAAAAGCAGCCTGCTGTGGAAACCGGAAAGCTTCCAACAAAGCCGACGAAAAACGGGAAAGGCGCTCCTAAGACGGGAGATGAGACAAACCCGGTATTTCCGGCTATTGCAGCACTGGCGGCAGCCTGCGTAGCGGCACAGTGGAAGAAAAAAGCTGCAAGATAAAACGGATTTTTTACAAAGCAGATCACTTTTCGGTGATCACAGAGGAAAAGAAAAAGGGTTCTGGCGTCACTATCGGCGCTTGGAGCCCTTTTTATGTACAGGAGTTTCGGTAAACTTTAGACTACGGGGACTTCGAGAGGAAAGAAAAATGGATATGAGATAGAAAAAACAAATAAGTAGACAAAGTTTATAGAAAAAAATGATTGGAAATCAGCGAGAAGGATTGCTAGGATGAAAATAGTCATGCAGGCGGATCCAGGATTTACAGATACCGGGAGGTGGAGGAAATGAAGGGGAATTTCCACAGATTGCCTGAATGGAAGTTTTTTGCAAAAGAAGACAGAAAAAGAAAAGACAACAGGAGGAAAACAAATGAAACAAAGAGCATGGGGAAGCTTGCTGCTGGCTGTGATGCTACTGGCAGTGGCTTGCGGGAAGAAGGAAACAGCAGAAGAAAAAAAGAAGGAAAAAGAAACAGTTTCCAAACAGGTGGAATCTGTCGATAAGAAAACGGTATATGTGACGCCGGAATGGGTGAAGAGTGTCATTGACGGACGGCAGCCGGAATCAGACGACTATGTTATTTTAGAAACATCCACAACAGATGAAGCTTACAAGGAGGGACACATACCGGGAGCTTATCACTGTGATGTCCATCTGTTTGAAACCAGCACATATGCAGCCTATGCGGATAACACGATTGATTATTCCAATGCAGAGCTGGGGAATATCGTTTCTCCGGAGGAATTAAAGAAAGTTGTAAATGATTACGGGATCACCAAGGACACAACGGTCATTACCTATGGTTCCCATCCGGCTACCGAAAGGGAAGCTTTTATCCTTTTGTATTGTGGTGTGGAAAATGTAAAAGTGCTGGACGGAACGATGGAACATTGGAAACAGGCAGGCTTTGAGGTGGAAAAGCAGGTGAATACCCCGACGCCGTCGGAGGAATTTGGAGCAGAGATACCGGTGCATCCGGAATATGTACTATCTCTGCAGGAAGTGAAAGAACAGCTGCAGAAAAATTCCAATTTTAAGCTGGTCAGTGTAAGAAGTCTTGGAGAATTTGAAGGAATCTCAGACGGAAATTATCCGATGCTTCAGGAAAAGGGCGAGATCGCCGGCGCTGTCTTTGGAAAAGCGGGAGAAGATGCCAATACAATGGATGAATATATGAAAAAAGACGGAACTGTCATTGATTACAAGACGTTTCAGTCCTACATGGCAGAGAGCAATGTGACAAAAGATAATGAAGTCAGCTTTTTCTGCGGAACCGGGTGGAGAGCGACTATGCCGCTTCTTTTGGCATATGAACAAGGGTGGAAGGTAACCCTGTATGATGGTGGATGGTGGGCATGGACCAGAAATCCGGCAGAAAATGAAACACAGATGCTTACTCCGGATCAGGCAAAGACCTGCTGTAGATTCGCCTATACGGAATCAGAAATTTTCTTGAAAATGGGGGAAAAAGACAAGGAAGTGAATCAGATCTCCATATTTCCGGCAAGCGGAACCCTGCCTCCGGTACGATTTAAATCGGACAATACGGACGTTGTGACGGTGGGAGAAGACGGAAAGGTGACGGCAGTGGGAGAAGGAACAGCAACCATAAAAATGATAGCGACTGATTTTTCGGGAAGAAATACTTCCTATAAGGTAACGGTAACTCCTTGAGAAAATCTTATCAGCTCATAAATTTTTGCGGATTTTTTCATATTTTTCTACCCAGAAAACAAAATTGGTGTTATAATGAAACGGAACGGTTCGGAGCATCCGGATCGTCCTGTGCAGGGTTAGTACATCGGTAGTATGCGAGCTTCCCAAGCTCGAGAGGCGGGTTCGATTCCCGTACCCTGCTTTTTATTTTGCCCAAATATTGAGAGAATCCGGGATGGATCCGGCAACGTCCAGGAAGCAGAAAGCACGGAGCGCAGGCTGAGAGGAGAACTGTTTATTCCTTTTGAAAGGGAAAGCAGGGCTCTTTTTTGCTTTCATAGGAAGCTTGAGTCCCGTGAAAGTAAAAAGGCTTCGTCGAGATCACACTGCGGCGGGCTGAAACGGTGTCCCCAAGTAGGGAAAGAATGCGGGAAGAGGAAGACCTCGTGTTTCTAAGAAAGCGGAAAATGCCGGCGCAGAATTGCCCGGATATTATAAAATGCAGGTGTTCATCTAATAGAATGTATGGTAGAATAAAAGGCAAAAGCAAAGTCCGGATGGAGAGGAGTAAGGAGTCGGATATGGAAAAAAAGTATGATGTAGTGGCTTTAGGAGAAATGCTGATAGATTTTGCAGTAAGCGGAGAAAGCAGCCAGGGGAACAAGCTGCATGAGGCGTGCCCGGGAGGGGCGCCCACCAACGTATTGGCCATGCTGAACAGGTGGGGAAGAAAGACAGCCATGATCGGGAAAGTGGGGGATGATCAGTTCGGAAAACTTCTGAAAGGAACGCTGGATGATCTGGGAATCGAATCTAAGGGCCTGATTCTGGACCGGGAATACCCGACTACTTTGGCATTTGTGCACACCTTTCCCGATGGCGACCGGGATTTTTCCTTCTATCGGAATCCGTCGGCAGATATGATGCTATCCTGGGAGGAAGTGGATGTGGATCTGATCCGACAGGCCAGAATCCTGCATTTTGGTACCCTGTCTCTCACCAGTGAGCCGGTAAAAAGTGCTACAAAACGAGCGATAGAGGAAGCTAAGAAGGCAGGCTGTCTTATCAGCTTCGATCCGAATCTGCGCCCGCCCCTCTGGAAGACGCTGGAGGATGCCAAAGAGCAGATGGAGTACGGGCTTGGACAGTGTGATATCCTGAAGATCTCTGACAATGAGATCCAGTTTGTCAGTGGTAAAGAGGACTATGATGAAGGAATCCGTTATCTGCAGGAAACCTATGGGATCCCGCTGATCTTTCTGACCATGGGAAAAGAGGGAAGCCGTGCCTACTACAAGGACATTCGGGTAGAGAGAAAGGGATTTTCTGTGAATACCATAGAAACCACGGGAGCAGGAGACACCTTTTGCGGTTCTGCCTTGCACGGTGTGCTGGAAGTGGGAATGGAGCATTTCAACGAAGAAAATCTGGGAGATATACTGACAAGAGCCAACGCAGGAGCGGCGCTGATCACCACCAGGAAGGGAGCGATCCGTTCCATGCCGTCCAGGGAGGAAATAGCAGCGCTGTTGGCAGAAGGAAAGAAACAGGGAGAAGAGTAACATATGGGATTACGCAGAGTACTGGCGGTCTGGGCAGCAAAGGCAGCAGAAAAAATAAGTGTGAAAGTGTTTCACCGGCAGGGAGTGACATGGGCAGGGAAGATTGCGCTGGCTATTTGTCCCAATATCCTTGCAGAGCTGTCGAAGCAGGTTCGAAAAGACATTTTTGTGGTGTGCGGGACCAACGGAAAAACGACTACCAATAATCTTCTGGCGGCAGCTCTGAAAGCGGAAGGATATCGTGTGATCTGTAATCGTACCGGTTCTAATATGCTGAACGGGGTGGCCGCTGCTTTCGTACTGGGGGCAGGACTCAATGGGAAGATAGAGGCGGACTATGCCTGTATTGAGATCGACGAGGCTTCCACCAGACGTGTCTTCCCCTTTTTTAAGCCGGATTACATGGTGCTGACCAACCTGTTTCGGGATCAGCTGGACCGCTACGGAGAAATTGACCTGATCATGGAAATTTTAAAGGAAAGCATACAGTCGGCGCCCGAAATGAAAGTGATCGTCAACGGAGACGACGCACTGTCGGCCTATCTGGCAAAAGACAGCGGCAACGCATATGTCGCATACGGGATCAGCAAACCGGTTCAGAGGGAAACGGTACAGGAGATCCGGGAAGGAAGATTCTGCAAATGCTGCGGAGCCGTGCTGGACTACGAGTTTTATCATTACAGTCAGCTGGGAAGCTACCATTGCAGCAAATGTGGATTCCAGAGGCCGAAGCTGTCTTTTGATGCAGAGGATATCCATCTGGAGAACGGTCTGGCATTTACGACGGAAGGAAGAAAATTTACCACGTCCTATCGAGGCTTTTACAATATCTACAACCTTTTGGCTGCCTACAGCGCGGCTAGAACGGCGGGACTTTCCCTGGAACATTTTCAGACTATGCTGGATGCATTCCGGCCGGAAAATGGCAGGATGGAAAAATTCCGCATTGCAGGGACAGATGTGCTCTTGAATCTGGCAAAAAATCCGGCAGGATTTAATCAGAATATTACGGCGGTGCTGGAGGATCCGTCTCCGAAGGATCTGATCATTGCCATCAATGACAATATGCAGGATGGGATTGATGTTTCCTGGCTGTGGGATGTAGATTTTGACCGTCTCCGGCTGGCGTCCGTAGAATCCATCCTGGCAAGCGGGATCCGGTGTCACGATATGGGGCTCCGACTGAAATACGCAGGAATACAGGCGCAGATAGAGGCAGATATCGAAAAGGCGATCGACAGAAAGCTGAAGGATGGTTGCGGAAATCTATATGTTCTGGTCAACTATACGGCATTATTTGGAACCAGAAATGTGCTGAAAAACATGGAGGAAAGCAGATAGTGGGAGAAAAACAGCAAACGATCACAGTGGGGCACCTCTACCCGGATCTTTTGAATCTGTACGGAGACAGAGGCAATATCGCCTGCCTGCAGCAGAGATGCAGGTGGCGGGGGATCGAGGCAAAGGTCAAAGAGTTCCACCTGGGAGAGCAGATAGATTTTACAGAACTGGATATCGTGCTTCTTGGCGGAGGATCCGACCGGGAGCAGGCGATCGTGTGCCGGGAATTATCCTCCATCAAGGAGCAGTTCCGGCAGTATGTGGAGGATGACGGCGTGGTGATCGCTGTCTGCGGCGGATACCAGCTTCTGGGAAGTTACTATCAGACCAAAACAGAAAAAATAGAAGGCTTGGGACTGGTGGATCTTTATACCGTGCAGGAGGAAGGTCGGCTGATCGGAAATATCGTTTTGAAAAGTGAACTGTGCGATATGCCGGTAGTAGGATTTGAAAACCACGGAGGAAGAACGTATATTGGCAGCGGCCGCCCCTTTGGAGAAGTGGTGGCAGGCTATGGAAATGATGGAAAAAGCGGTTATGAAGGAGTGCTCTATAAAAATGTGATCGGAACCTATCTTCATGGACCATTGTTGCCTAAAAATCCACAGATTTCGGATCATCTGATCCGCCAGGCGCTGCTTAGGAAATACAAAGAGGCAGATCTAAAGCCCCTGGAGGATGAACTGGAAAGCCAGGCAAACGCCTGCATGTACCGGAGGATTCTGGGGGAACAGAAGGGATAGCAGGAAGGACGGGGAAAATGGAGCTACAATACAACGAGACGGCAAGAAGCAAGGTATGGAGGATGGTCATGGTCAGCTCCTCCATTGTGATCGTGTTGGTGGGAGTTTATCTGATGATCCGGTTATTTACCAACAATCCTTTGGAAGGTGCCTGGCAGTATGAGGATGGAGATATTCTTTTGATCCTGAAAAACGAGCATCAGGGGATCGTCCGTCTGCAGGGAATGGAAGAGGGGACCACGATAGATGTGAAGGTGGATTATACGCTCAACAAAGAGGAGAAAACTTTAAGCATACACGAAAGCAAGGAAGAAACGGATCGGCTGGTCAAGAAGGGATATTCCAGGGAACTGCTGGAAAATCAGATGGGCGTCATCACAAATACCTTCGATTACAATGTGGAGAAAGATCGGCTGACCCTCTCGGAAAGAGAGTATGGAGATCAGATGGTGTTTCTGAAGCAGTAAGTGGAAAGAAGAAGGAAAAGCAAAAAGACTTGTTCCCGTGAATAAGTCTTTTTGTAATGGTAGCTGACCGGAGCAGGGGCGGCTTAAGCACCGGGGCCCTCGAGGCCTGGTGCGTGTTTAGGATACCTTTGGATCGCAGGAAGGAGGAAGGAAAATGTACAGAACGGAAACAAAGCAGATCCGGATTGGGGATCGGATGATCGGAGGGGGGAATCCCGTGGCGATCCAGTCCATGACCAATACCAGGACAGAAGATATTGCAGGGACAATCCAACAGATCCACCGACTGGAAAAGGCGGGCTGTGAGATCATCCGTTGTGCAGTGCCTACCATGGAAGCTGCCAGGGCGTTGTCCTCTATCAAACAGGAAATTTCAATCCCCCTGGTGGCGGACATTCATTTTGACTATCGCCTGGCGCTGGCCGCCATGGAAAACGGGGCAGACAAGATCCGGATCAATCCGGGAAATATCGGAGACGCTGACAGGGTCCGACAGGTGGTGGAGGCTGCAAAAGAAAAAAAGATCCCCATTCGCGTAGGGGTCAATAGCGGTTCTCTGGAAAAGAAATATCTGGAGGCCTACCGCCAGGTGACGGCAAAGGGTCTGGCGGAGAGCGCCATGGAAAAGGTGCGTCTCATTGAAGAAATGGGATATGATCAACTGGTGGTCAGCATTAAGTCTTCGGATGTGAAGATGTGTGTGGAGGCGCACCGGCAGATCGCACAGGTGTGCCCTTATCCTTTGCATGTAGGGATCACCGAGGCAGGGACACTGCAGGCGGGAAGCATTAAGTCTGCCATTGGTCTGGGACTGATCCTGGATCAGGGGATCGGAGATACCATCCGGGTATCTCTGACAGGAGATCCGGTGGAGGAGATCCGGGCGGCTAAGCTGATCCTAAAAACGTTGGGACTGCGAAAAGGCGGAGTGGAAGTGGTCGCCTGCCCGACCTGCGGAAGAACCCAGATCGATCTGATCCGCCTGGCAAATCAGGTGGAAGAGATGGTGGACGGAATGGAACTGGATATCAAAGTGGCAGTAATGGGGTGCGTGGTAAATGGACCGGGGGAAGCAAGAGAAGCGGATATCGGAATCGCCGGAGGCAGAGGGGAAGGCCTGCTGATCCGGAAAGGGCAGGTGGTAAGGAAGGTAAGAGAAGAGGAACTGCTTGCTGTTTTAAAGGAAGAATTGGAGCATTGGAATGAATAAAAGTTTTTTGGAAGTGTTTCCCACCCTGCAGATAGATAGAGAACAGAAAGAGCTTCTGCAGGGGGTTCTGGTAGAGAAGGTGATAACCAATCAGCAGAAGGAATTCTTGAAGATCTGTCTGATCAGCACGCATATTATTCCCAGAAGGGAGATCTACCGTCTGGAAGAAGAGATCAAAAAGCAGTTGTTCCATCGCCGCAGGATCGAGATCAGAATGGAAGAAACCTATGAATTGTCGCCGCAGTATACGCCGGATATCGTCATGGAATCCTATCTGGACAGTTTTCTGGAGGAGCTGGGAAGACGAAGCGCTATTGAGAGAAATATGCTGCAGCATGCTTCTGTAGAGTTTGAGGGCAACGTTCTGTGTCTGAATCTGCCGGAAAGCATTGTGGCAGAGGGAAAAAAGACGCGGCTGGTGGAATATCTGGAAACGGTTTTCCAAAAAAGATTCCAGATGCCTATTGAAGTGCGGGTTCTTTATGAAAAGAGAAAAACCAGACTGCGGGAAGAAGCAGAGCATCGGGTCCAGAGAGAAATCAAGGCGATCGTGGAGCAGTCTGATGCCGCCCGCAGAAGAAAGGAAGAGGAAGAGGCTCCGGCTTCCCGGCAGACGGAAAAAAAGAAACAGAAAAAAGAAAGACGGGCCGTTTACCAGAAGGAAGGCGCCGCATCCAAGGACGTGGTGTATGGCAGAGACTTTGAGGGAGAGGTATGGCAGTTGTCCCAGATCAATCAGGAACTGGGAGAGGTGATTGTAAGAGGACAGGTGATCAAATTTGATACCAGGGAGATCCGAAATGAAAAATCCATTGTGATGATCACCATTACGGACTTTACGGACAGCATCGTGGTCAAGATGTTTGTGAAAAATGAGCAGCTGCCCGACGTGATGGAGGGAATGAAAGCAGGCAGCTTCCTGAAAGTCAAGGGGATCGCTATCCTGGACAAGTATGACAGGGAGATCGGCATCACTTCCGTAACAGGCGTAAAGACCATTCCGGACTTCCGGGAAAGCCGGAAGGATCTGGCGCTGGAAAAGCGGGTAGAGCTGCACTGCCATACCAAGATGAGTGATATGGACGGCGTCACAGACGTCAAAGATCTGCTGAAACGGGCGCATGACTGGGGACACAAAGCGCTTGCCATTACCGATCACGGAGTGGTGCAGGCGTTTCCGGAGGCTAATCACTTTATCGAGCGGCTGGGGAAAGAAGATCCTTTTAAGGTGATCTATGGAGTCGAAGGCTATCTGGTGGACGATCTGAAGGATGTTGCCGTAGGAAGCAAGGGGCAATCCCTGAAGGGGACGTTCGTGGTATTTGACCTGGAGACGACAGGCTTTAGCCCCATCCGGGACAAGATTATTGAGATCGGGGCGGTGAAGGTGGAAAACGGAACGATCGTAGACACCTTCAGCACCTTTGTGAACCCCAAGATCCCCATTCCCTTCCAGATCACCAACCTGACCGGGATCACGGATCACATGGTGATCGAAGCGCCGGATATTTTTGCAGTGCTTCCCGACTTTTTGGACTTTGTGCAGGATGCGGTGCTGGTGGCGCACAACGCTGCCTTTGACGTCAGCTTTATTGAACAGAACTGTCGCTACCAGGAGATCGAGTTTGACTTTACTTCGGTGGACACGGTGGGAATGGCCAGGATCCTGCTTCCGTCTCTGGCAAAATACAAGTTGAATATTGTGGCGAAAGCGCTGAATATCTCTTTGGAAAATCATCACAGGGCGGTAGACGACGCTATGGCGACCGCCGAGATTTTCCTGCGGTTTTTAGAGATGCTGGAAGAGAAGGAGGTCTATGATCTAAACAAGCTGAATCAGTTTGGAGCAAGCAATGCCAATGCGATCAAAAAGCTTCCTTCCCACCATGTGATCCTTCTGGCGCAAAATGAAGAAGGGCGGGTCAATTTATACCGGCTGATTTCCAAATCCCATCTGGAATACTTTCACCGGTGGCCCAGGATCCCCAAGAGTGAGCTGTCCAGACACCGGAAAGGACTTCTGGTGGGAAGCGCCTGCGAGGCGGGAGAAGTGTTTCAGGCGCTGCTGAACGAGCGGTCCGAAGAAAAACTGTCGCGGATCGTCAGCTTTTATGATTATCTGGAGATCCAGCCGATTGGAAACAATCGGTTTATGATCGACAGTGAAAGAATCTCCTCTGTGAAGTGCGAGGAGGATCTCAGACAGCTGAACCGCAGGATCGTCCAGCTGGGAGAACAGTTTCAGAAACCGGTGGTGGCCACCTGCGACGTTCATTTTATGGATCCTTCGGACGACGTGTACCGCAAGATCATCATGACAGGAAAAGGATTTCAGGACGCGGAGGACCAGGCCCCCCTGTATTTTCGGACGACGGAAGAGATGCTGGAAGAGTTTCAATATCTGGGAACGGAAAAAGCCAGGGAAGTGGTGATTGAAAATCCCAACCGGATCGCAGACACGGTGGAAAAGATCTCTCCGGTACGGCCGGACAAATGCCCGCCTGTCATCCCGGATTCCGACAAGGATCTTCGGAAGATCTGTTACGAAAAAGCACACCAGATGTATGGAGAAAACCTGCCGGAAATCGTGGTGGAAAGGCTGGAAAGAGAATTAAATTCCATTATTTCCAACGGATTTGCCGTGATGTACATCATTGCCCAGAAGCTGGTATGGAAGTCCAACGAGGACGGCTATCTGGTGGGATCCAGAGGATCGGTGGGCTCTTCCTTTGTGGCTACTATGGCGGGGATCACGGAGGTGAATCCCCTAAGCCCCCACTATTACTGCGCAGAGTGCCACTATAGTGACTTTGAATCCTCGGAGGTCCGTGCTTATGCAGGCGGCTGCGGCTGGGATATGCCGGATAAGAAGTGCCCCAAATGCGGGGCGCCTTTGAAAAAAGACGGATTTGACATTCCCTTTGAAACCTTTTTGGGATTTAAGGGAAATAAAGAACCGGATATCGACCTGAACTTTTCGGGAGACTATCAAAGCAATGCCCATAAATATACAGAAGTGATCTTCGGGACGGGACAGACTTACCGGGCGGGAACCATAGGAACACTGGCGGAAAAAACGGCGTTTGGCTATGTTAAAAACTATTATGAGGAAAGAGGCGAAGCCAAGCGAAACTGCGAAATCGACCGGATCGTAAAGGGATGTACGGGAATCCGCAGGAGTACCGGCCAGCACCCGGGAGGGATCATTGTCCTTCCCCTGGGGGAGGAGATCCACAGCTTTACGCCGGTACAGCATCCTGCCAACGATATGAACACAGATATCATTACCACTCATTTCGACTATCACTCCATTGACCATAACCTTCTGAAGCTGGATATTCTGGGACACGACGATCCTACCATGATCAAGACCCTGGAGGAATATATCAGCTCGGATGCGTTGGACAATGAGTTTAACGAGACGGACCATCCCTTTGATGCCACGAAGATCCCTCTGGATGATAAAAGTGTGATGTCCCTGTTCCACGACACCTCGGCTCTTGGCATTACGCCGGAGGATATCGGCGGCTGTCCGGTAGGCTGTCTGGGGATCCCGGAGTTTGGGACGGACTTTGTTATCCAGATGGTGGTGGATACCAAGCCTCAGACCCTGTCGGATCTGATCCGGATCTCGGGCCTGTCCCATGGGACAGACGTGTGGCTGAACAATGCCCAGGAGCTGATCCGCAGCAAAAAGGCTACCATCTCCACCGCAATCTGTACCAGGGATGATATTATGACCTATCTGATCAATCAGGGGATGGACAGCGAGCTGTCCTTTACGATCATGGAAGCGGTACGAAAGGGAAAAGGCCTGCCTCCCGGGACCGAAGAGCAGATGCGGGAAGCAGGCGTGCCGGACTGGTATATCTGGTCCTGTAATCAGATCAAATATATGTTTCCCAAGGCCCATGCAGCGGCCTATGTGATGATGGCCTATCGGATCGCCTACTGCAAGATCCATTACCCGCTGGCCTATTATGGGGCTTATTTCGGGATCCGTGCCAGTGCATTTTCCTATGAACTGATGTGTCAGGGGAAGGAAGCCCTGTTGCATCACATGGAGGAGTACCGGAAGCGGGGAAAGGATCTTAGCAATAAAGAACAGGATACCATGAAGGATATGAAGGTGGTTCAGGAAATGTACGCCAGAGGCTTTTCCTTTGAGCCCATTGACGTCTATCAGGCGAAAGCGCGGCGTTTCCTGATCCGGGATGGCAAGCTGATGCCGCCTCTTAGCAGTATCGATGGAATGGGAGAAAAGGCGGCGGATGCCGTAGAGGAAGCGTCCAAAGGCGGAAAATACCTGTCGCGGGACGATTTCCGGCAGAGAACGAAGGTCAGCAAAACGGTGGTGGATACCATGGTGGAGCTGGGGATCCTGGCAGGGCTGCCCGAGTCCAACCAGTTGTCCTTGTTTGACTGATGGGAGAAGAGCGGAAACAAAGGAAGGAAAGAGGAGACGAGAAAGATGAAGAAAGCATCCATCAAAGTAAACTTTATCATGAACAGCCTGCTGTCTATTTCCTCCTTTCTGTTTCCCATGATCACCTTTCCCTATATTTCCAGGGTACTTCTGGCATCGGGAACCGGCAGGATCAACTTTGCCACCTCGATCGTAAATTATGTCCTGACCCTTTCCATGCTGGGAATCCCTCTGTATGGGGTGAAGGCCTGCGCCGTGGATCGGAAGGACAGAAAAAAGCTGTCTCAAACGGTGCTGGAGCTTTTGGTGCTCAATGGGATCGCCGGAGGAGCGGGCCTTCTGGTGCTGTTGGGCGCCACCCTTCTGGTAAAGGAATTTCGGGCCCAGTGGGAGCTGATCGCTGTCATGTCTCTTTTAGTTCCCCTGAACATCATCGGAGCGGAGTGGTTTTACAGAGGAATGGAGGAATATACCTATATCTCCCTCCGGAATATGGGATTTAAGCTAATCGGAGTTCTCCTGATGTTTCTGCTGGTGCATGACGAACAGGACGTTTTGGCTTATGGAGGGATCCTGGTGCTGGCAGGGGCAGGCTCCTATCTGTTGAATTTTATACGGCTGAGAAGGTATGTGAGATTCGGCGGGCTGCAAAGACTGGATTTGAAACGGCATATCCGCCCGGTCCTGTCCTTTTTTGTCCTCTCGGTCTCCTGGACGATTTACACCAATACAGATGTGATCATGCTGGGGATGCTCCAGGGAGAAACGGCAGTGGGGTATTATTCGGCATCTCTTCGGATCAAGGCCATCATCCTGGGGATCGTCTCCGCCCTAAGCGGAGTCCTGCTGCCCAGAGTGGTTCACTTTTTTGCGGAAAAACGTTATGAAGAGGCAGTGGGGATGATCCGGAAAAATGCTTCCTTTGTGTTGCTGTCCTCCCTTTATTTTATCGGATTTATCATCACCAATGCCAGGGAGGTCATCCTGCTTCTGGCAGGAAAAGGGTATCTTCCGGCCATTCCGGTGATACAGGTTACGATCCTGATGGTGCTCCTGGTGGGATATTCCTCCCTTTTAGGAACGAATGTGCTGATTTCCCTGGGGCGGGAGCGGATCACGATCCTGGCCTCTTTTGTCGGGATCGGAGTTAACGTGATACTCAACGCGTATTTGATTCCAAGGTATTCTGCGCTGGGAGCCGGAGTCGCCACGGTGGTGGGAGAATGCTGTATGATCCTGTGTGAGATGGTATGCATCGGAAAGGAGATTCGTACTTACTTTGACAGGGGAAACTGCAAAAAAACGCTGCTGGCTTTTTTTGTGTCGGCAGCAGCTGCCCTGTTGCTGAAAGGCGGGCTGTCCGGCTTCCTTTCCGGGAGACAAGAGATATGGCAGCTGCTGGTGTATCTGTTGCTGGCAGGAAGCTGCTACACCTTCCTGTATCTGGCTCTGCTATACAGGCTTAGAGAAGAGATGGTGTGGAACCAGGGAAGAAGGCTTCTGAAGAAGCTGCGAAAAAAGGAAAGAAAACACAGATAAATTTCGGGAGATTCTTGGAAAGGTACAACAGACAGATCCCGAAAAAGGCTATAAAAAAAGGAAGAAGCACACGCCAGAAAGGAGCCTCCATGTTGCCGAAAAAAATCCATTATATCTGGATCGGAGGAAACGAGAAGCCGGAACTCGTGAAAAACTGTATAGAATCCTGGAAGACCTATCTGCCGGATTATGAGATCAAGGAATGGAACGAGCAGAACTTTGAGATAGACTGCTGCAAATACGCAAAGCATGCCTATGCGGAAAAGAAATGGGCATTTGTATCAGACTATATGCGATTTTGGATCCTGGCGCGGGAGGGCGGCATCTATTTCGACACGGACGTGGAGCTGATCAGGCCGATTCCTGCAGAGATCCTGGCACAGGAGGCTTTTACCGGAATGGAATTTGGCGGAAAAGTCAGTCCCGGTCTGGTATTTGGCTGTATGCCCGGAGACAAAACGGCGGTGTATATGACAGAGCGGTACGAATCGTTGGAGTTTGACGCAGTCCATCCGGTTACGGTAAACGCCATTCTTACAAGCCGTCTGGAGAAAAAGGGGTTCCGCCCGGAAAAAGGGTTTCAGGTCGTGGACAAAGTAGCCATCTATCCGGAGGAGTATTTTTGTGGGTATGATCTGGATGTTCATGAGATCCTGACGACAGAAAAGACCATCAGCATCCACCATTACAGCGGAAGCTGGACAAAGAAGACATTGAAAAAGAGAGTGCAGGCTCTGTTAAAAAGGATCCTGGGCGTGGAGGGATACAGGAAGGTACTATTTCTGAAAAGAGGAGTGAAACATGTTATTTTCAACAGGAAAGGATAGCTGGAGAACGTTGCTGGACAGAAGGGTGGCGCCGTTGGATGTGGCGGTATTTCTGATCACGGTAAAGGTGGTCACGTCTGTGACCATATACTTCAGACTGCCAAAAACTCTCCAGGAACTTCTGATGGCGGCGGCCTACGGACTGGTTCTGGTGCATGTTTTGCAGAAGCCCTATCGGAAGAAGGAGCTGATCTGGATGGGGCTTGTGACGGTGCTGATCCTCTATACCAGCTTCCGCATGAAAAATATGTATTATCTGTCTGCCTGGGCTATGATCGCAGGAGGGATAAGGTGGGATATTCGGCGGATGATCAAAGTCATGTTTGCTACTACGCTGGTGATATTTCTGTCCGTCTGCACGGTTTCTTCCGGTCTGTATCTGCTGGGCTACGATCAGGGGATTCTGATCAATGTGAGGCGGGGAGACGTACAGTCCTTTATGTTTGGATTTGTTCATACCAACATGTTTTCCATCCTGCTGTCCAATCTGTGCCTGATGTATGTCTGGCTGAAGAAAGAAGGGATCCGTCCGTTTCAGATCCTTTTGCTGACAGCCTTTCAGGCAGTAGGGTTTTGTTTTACGAAAACCAGAACCTCCCTCATTATTTTTCTTCTCACGGCAGTCCTGATACTTCTGAGACAGGGAGGGAGCCGGAAGCCATATGAGAAACTGCGCTATTTATTTCTGGGAATCGGTGGGATTTATTGGGCGCTGTCCCACCTGCTTTTGCAGAACAATCTGGCAGCCATGGCGGCGGATCGGATCCTGACGGGACGGATCCGATATTCGGCCTATGCCATGCAGCATTTTGGCTGGACGTTTCTGGGGCAGAGCCTGAATACGGAGATCCAATGGGACCAGATCTGGAAGCTTAGCGGTTTTACCTTTGACTCGGTGTATTCTTTCCTGTTTTTTCAGGGAGGGATCCTCTGGTTTTTTCTGCTGGGAGCTGCTTTTGTCAAGCTGAAGGGACGAGTGGATCAGATGGAGCTGATCCTGCTGGGAGCCTGGATGCTGTATGCTGTGACGGAGACCAATACGCTGCTGCCACAGTTCGGGTTCCAGATTCTTTTGCTGAGCAGGGTGTTTGAGAAAGAAGACAAAAAGC
>NZ_JAXFXH010000011.1:0-92804 GCF_034091795.1 Suipraeoptans intestinalis
ATTTTTTTACTTCTTTTTTGGCTTCTTTTTCTTTTTTCTTTAAAAAAAATCTACAAAAACACAAATTGTAGTGTCGGCCGTCTGCATGCTTTCTAAATTTTGTATAGTAAATATGCACAACACCTTTACAGGTACCGAAAAAGTTCCTTTGCTTCCTCCTTTTTGGAGGTGTCCCGAATGTCCAGGACCTCTGCCCGAACACTCTGATTTCCAAACTGGATCTCTATAATATCTCCCGCCTTGACCTTCACGGAAGCCTTGGCTGTCACCCCATTGACGGTCACTCTGCCGGCGTCGCAGGCCTCGTTGGCCACCGTCCTTCGCTTGATCAGTCTCGATACCTTTAAAAACTTGTCTAGCCTCATCTTTCTTCTCCCTCTTCTTGTCTTCCCTCATTCCTGCCGTCGTCAGGCTCCTGCGCAGGCACAGGATTCTGACTCCCCGTGATCGCAGATTCCCGGAATGTCAAAAGTTACATTTCGCTGCAAAAAATAGAGAGTGGATCCCCACTCTCTACCTTCCTCTCTTCTTATGCAGTGATTATGCGTTCAGCGCATCCTTCAGTGCCTTTCCTGCTTTGAACTTCGGAGCCTTACAAGCCTCGATCTTCATGGTCTCGCCTGTCTGAGGATTTCTTCCTTCTCTTGCAGCTCTGTTGCTTACTTCAAAGGTTCCAAATCCAACCAACTGTACTTTCTCGTCTTTCTTGAGTTCTGCTGTTACCACGTCAACAAAAGCCTTCAAAGCCTTCTCTGAGTCTTTCTTGTTCAACCCTGCTGCCTCTGCAACTGCTGCGATCAATTCTGTTTTGTTCATGAAAAATATCCTCCTCTTATCTACCTTGTCGAATCCTGTCTTAATATATATTCAGATCCTCTGAGATGTTATCGGCTCCTTTAAAAAAAGAAACTCTTATAGGTATTGTTATACCTGTTTTCCCTCTGTTTGTCAAGAAAATTTCACCTGTCTCACGATTTTAAAGAAATTTACTGGTTTTCCTATCTGTTTACTTTTCTGACAGCATTGTGTCTATCATGGAAAGAACTTCTTTTCCCAGCGTATCGGATCTGTTCTGTGCATCTTCCAGGGACTCTCCCTTTACGCCATAGTAGAACTTCACCTTTGGTTCTGTTCCGGATGGGCGGACGCAAAGCCAGTTGTCTCCCTCCAGCTCGTAATACAGTACATTCGATACCGGAAGTCCGGTGTCTGTTGTTTCTCCCGTTCGGCAGTCCAGGATAACGGACGTCTGGTAATCCCGCACCCGTTCCACCTGATATCCTCCTACCTGCCTGGGCGGATTGGTGCGAAGGCTTCCCAGAATTTCCTGTATTTTCTGTAATCCTTCCATTCCCTGCAGAGTAATAGACTGGATATCGTCTTTGTAGAACCCATACTTTTTGTACAGATCCAGCATGGCATCCCACAGTGTCTTTCCCCGCGTCTTGTAGTACGCTGCCGCCTCGCACAGCGCCATGGTGGCCGCCACAGCATCCTTGTCTCTTGCGTAGGTACCGATCAGGCAGCCATAGCTTTCTTCAAACCCAAACAGGTAACTGCCCTTTCCTTTCGTTTCAAAGCCCAGGATCTTCTGCCCGATAAATTTGAATCCCGTCAGAACTTCCATCAAGCCGATCCCATATCCCTTGGCGATGGCATCTGCCAGGTTGGAGGTTACGATCGTCTTGATCAGGTATCCGTCCTCCGGCAGTCCCAGCTTCTCTTTTTTCTGTCCGATCTCATAGTCTGCCAGAAGACAGCCGGACATATTCCCCGTCAGCTCCTTATAGGTCCCCGTCGCCGTATCTTTGACATAGACGCCAAGTCTGTCTGCATCCGGGTCGGTGGCCAGAACCAGATCTGCATCTACCTTCTCTGCCAGCTTCAGTCCCAGCTCAAACGCTTCCTTTGCCTCCGGGTTCGGATAGGAAACGGTGGGGAAGTCCCCGTCGGGGAGTTCCTGTTCCTTGACCACATAGACGTTTTCAAAGCCCAGCTCCGCCAGGATCCTTCTCACCGGCAGATTTCCGGTGCCGTGCAAAGGACTGTAGACGATCTTCAGTTCTTTTCCCATCCGGCAGATGGCATCCTGATGCAGGATCAGTTTTTTCAGTTCTGCCAGATAGCCGTCGTCGATCTCTTTTCCGATGGTGATATACAGGCCTTCCTTCGTAGCTTCCTGCAATTCCATCGTTTTCAATGTATCATAATCCCGAAGGGCGTTCACCTCATCCATGATTCCTTTGTCATGGGGCGGCGTGATCTGTGCTCCGTCCTCCCAGTACACCTTGTAGCCGTTGTACTCCGGCGGATTGTGGCTCGCCGTAATGTTGATGCCTGCAATACATCCCAGAGTTCTGACTGCATAGGACAGCTCCGGGGTGGGACGAAGAGATTCAAACACATAGGCCTTGATCCCGTTGGCCGCCAGACAAAGCGCTGCTTCCCGGGCAAATTCCGGAGACATTCTCCTGGAATCGTAGGCGATGGCCACTCCTTTCTCCTGCCCGTCTTTCTTCCTGATGTAGTTAGCCAGTCCCTGTGTTGCTTTCCTGACAGTATATACGTTGATCCGGTTGGTTCCTGCTCCTATGATCCCTCTTAATCCTGCCGTTCCAAACTCCAGTTCCTTATAGAAACGCTCCTGTATCTCTTTCTCATTTCCTTTCAGCTGCTGCAGCTCCTTTTTTGTCTCCTCATCAAAGCACGGCTGGCTCAGCCATTCTTCATACTGTTTCATCACTTCCATAGGCCACCTCCTTGTGGGTTCATTATATACCATCCTCTTTCTGTTGAAAAGATTCTTTTCTTTGAGCGGCAAGCTCCGTCAACTTTTCCCGGGAATTCCATTGCGGATGTTCCAACACCTGCTCCAGCATCCACTCCAGCGTTTCTCCCATCTCTTTCCCCGGCTGCATCCCCATCGCTATCAGATCTTTTCCCGAAACCGCCAGCTCTTTCAGGGATACACATTCTTCTTTTTGAATGATATCCTCGTAAATCTCCTGAACCCGCCGCAGATTCTCCAGCTTTTCTTCTCTCTTATAACTGCTCTGTGCCAGGGTATCCGCCATTCTGACCTTCAGGTAGTCCAAAAACAGATCTTTCCCGATCCGGTGCATTCCTTTCCTGACGGCAAGAGGCTCCGCCTTTATCCTATCATCATGAAAGCGGATCAGTTTCGTTACCTTCTGCCGGGTTTCATTGTCAAACTTCAGCCGCTTCAAAATATGTTCCGCCATTTTTTCACTGACGGCTCCATGTCCTTTGAAGTGCGCCACTCCGCTTTCATCCATGGTTTTTCTGGCTGGTTTTCCGATATCGTGCAGCAGCATGGTCAGACGCAGACTTTTTTCCGGCAAAATGTTCTCCATACTGTGTACGGTATGCAGCCCTACGCTGCAGTTGTGATGCGGCGTTTCCTGTTCGGTTTCCATCATCGCATCAAACTCCGGCAGGATAGCGCCTGTGATCCCCAGCTCATAGCCTTTCAGGATCATTTGCGGATTGGGCGACGTTACCAGCTTGACCAATTCTGCCTGGATCCGTTCTGCGCTGATCTCCCGGAGAGTTTCTGCCAGCTCCTTCATGGCAAAAGCCGTTTCCGCTTCCACCTGAAATCCCAGTTGCGCCGCAAACCGGATCCCTCTTAAAATGCGGAGCGCATCCTCTCTGAGGCGTTCCCTGGGGTTTCCC
Organism: Suipraeoptans intestinalis; assembly: GCF_034091795.1. Classification (NCBI taxonomy): domain Bacteria; kingdom Bacillati; phylum Bacillota; class Clostridia; order Lachnospirales; family Lachnospiraceae; genus Suipraeoptans; species Suipraeoptans intestinalis. The sequence goes on from NZ_JAXFXH010000011.1 coordinate 3,697, forward strand.
ACGCACCGGATCCTGCCTTCTCTTAGATCCTGTATTCCCTGAAAACAATCCACCAGCCCTCTTGTGGGATTGTATGCCATCGCATTGATGGTAAAGTCTCTTCGGCGCAGGTCTTCCTTCAGGCTCTTGGTAAATTCCACATGGTCCGGATGGCGTCTGTCCGAATAGGTTCCGTCAATCCGGTAGGTGGTTACTTCAAAGCTCTCTTTTTGCAGCCGCACCGTCACCGTTCCGTGTTCGATACCGGTATCGATGGTTCTGGAAAACAACCCCTTTATCTCCTCCGGGGAGGCCGACGTGGTCACATCCCAGTCCTGCGGCCTTCTTTTCAGCAGCGTATCCCGCACGCAGCCTCCCACCGCATAGGCTTCATGCCCGCTTTCCTCCAGCCGGCTTATGATCTGCCTTACCTTCTCCGGTATGTCTATCTCCAGTTCTTTTACAGGCGTTTCTATCCGTTTTTCCTGCTCCATTTTTCCCTCCCCCATCTCCCCGGAAAGTCCCTTGTCCCTTTCCGTCCGACACCAGAAACTTTTCCTCTTAGCATACGGGGACGGAAGAGTCTTCCTGCTCCCCGTCCCCTCTTTTTGCAAGGTTCTTCCCCAGATTCCTGTTTGCCGAAACTGCCGGGCTCTCTCTTCTCCTGCCGGGCGATGCGCTTTGGCACCTTCGGTAATATCCGGCAAGCTTAATAGGATTTTCCCCAGTATGCCATATGCTTCGCCGGCTTGCCACACCAGATACAGGTATCTGAAATCATTTCTTCATCTTCGATCAGACATCTGGTGGAAGCTCCTCCGGTTACATATTTTACTTCTCCTTCACATTCCGGATCCCCACACCAGCATGCTTTTACAAATCCGCGGTTTGCCTTGAATTTTTCTTCCATCTCTTCCATGGTCACTGCTGTGTCAATATGGCTGTCCAAAAATTCTTTGGCGCGGTCATACATATCCTGCTGCTCCTGCTCCAGGATCTCCCGGAGTCTTACGCTTATGGCATCCAGAGAAACCACTTCCTTTTCCCTGTTGTCACGACGGACTACGATCACCTGATTGTTTTCGATATCCTTCGGTCCGATCTCGATCCTGGTGGGGATTCCCAGCATTTCCTGCTCGGAGAACTTCCATCCGGGGCTCTTCTCGGAATCGTCGATCTTCACCCGGTATCCTGCCTTCTTCAGCTCATCCAGCAGAGCGTAGGCTCTATCCAGAACCCCTTCCTTATGCTGTGCGATAGGGATAATACGGCATTCCACAGGTGCCACATGCGGCGGAAGCACCAGTCCGCTGTCGTCTCCGTGTACCATGATCAGCGCTCCGATACTTCTGGTGGACCATCCCCAGGAGGTCTCATACACACTGTGCAGCTCGTTGTTTTTGTCTACATATTTGATATTAAACGCATCCGGGAATCCGCTTCCGAAGAAATGACTGGTAGCGGACTGCAGCGCCTTTCCGTCATGCATCAGCGCTTCAATGGTGTAGGTATCCTGTGCTCCCGCAAATTTTTCGTGCTCCGCCTTTCTTCCTGAAACAAAAGGAATGGCAAGCGTATCACGATAACAATCCTCATACACTTTCAGCATCTGGATGGTCCGCTCCTCTGCCTCCTCATAAGTGGCGTGGATGGTATGGCCTTCCTGCCACAAAAACTCTCTGGAGCGCAGGAACGGTCTGGTGGTCTTTTCCCAGCGAAGCACTGAATTCCACTGGTTCCATACCTTCGGCAGATCCCTGTAGGACTGCACTGTTCTTGCCCACAGGTCGCAGAACAGCGTTTCTGAGGTCGGACGAATGCACAGTCTTTCCTGCAGCCTTTCCATTCCTCCATGTGTCACCCATGCAACCTCCGGAGCAAATCCATCTATGTGATCCGCTTCTTTTTCCAGCAGATTTTCCGGGATCAAAGTAGGAAGGTAAACGTTTTCTACTCCCGTTTCCTTAAATCTTCTGTCCAGATCCGCCTGGATCAGCTCCCAGATCGCATAACCGTTGGGCAGATAGTTCAGACAGCCCTTCACACTGGAATAATCGCAGAGCTCTGCCTCTCTCACCACATCTGTGTACCACTGCGCAAAGTTCTCGTCTCTGGACGTAATGCTTTGTACTAACTTCTTGTCTTTTGCCATAACTGTTCTCCTTTTCTGTTTGATATACGATAAGGAAACGCAAAACGCCGAATCCTGCGCTCCCCAAAGGGACCGAAGGACTCGGCGGTACCACCCTAATTAACTGCACTTTTGCAGCTCTCTCTGCTTGCCGTTAACGCCGGCATCTACGCTGCACTTTCATGCAGTGGCTCCAAGGCGGGTTCCAAAAGACTTCTGCGGGAGCCTCTCACCTATCTGACTCCCTCTCTGGCGCAGGTTTCTCCTGTACTGTTCCTCTTCATCGCCGTTTTTGATCATGCTTTATTCTAATAGGTGCCGTCTTGTTTGTCAAGCATTCTTCCCGCCTGTGGCTTTCCTGCGTTTTTCTATTTCCTCTCCGTTTTCTCTTTTTTTCCAGACAGACCCTTCTCTTTTCCGTCTTATTTTATTTTTCTATAATTGTGTATGGTTCATAGAAATTATCAATTTTCCTCCCTTTTTTGTTTCTGCTATACTATTTAGGCAAAATGCAATGTCTTAACAGTAAGAGGAGGACTATATGAAAAAAAGACAGCTCAGCCTGATACTGGCTGCTGCACTGACGGTAGGCTTATTATCTGCCTGTGCAGGAAAAAAAGAAGAGACTGCTTCTTCCGAAAAAGCAGAAAAAGTCACTTATGAAAGTGTCTCCACAGAGGATCTGGAGAACGCACTGAAAGAAGAGAACACCATCGTGCTGGACGCCCGTTCCCAGGATTCTTACAGCGGCTGGGCCTTAAACGGCGATGCACGCGGAGGACATATTCCGGGAGCCGACCTTTTTTCGGCCTTCTGGCTGACCTGTGACTATGACGACAAGGAAAACCTGGAGGGTCTGACCCGGAAGGAAGTTTTGAAAAAAGCTTTAAAAAACAAAGGCATCACCTCCGACAAGCAGGTGATCGTCTATGACACCAACGGAAAGGATGCCAAGGAAGTCTGCGATTACCTCGCAAAGCAGGGCATCAAACAGCTTTCCACCTATGACGCCAAACAGTGGCTGTCCGATGACTCCAAAGAAACCGAATCCTACCTCAACTACGATATGTATGTTCCAGCCAGCGTCGTAAATGAAATCGTTTCCGGCAACATACCCGAAGGCTTTACTGCCTCTGATAAGATCGTGGTGCTGGATGTCAGCTGGGGAAGTGAAAAAAAGAGCGGCTACCTGGATGGACATGTGCCCACTTCCGTGCACATCAACACCGACAGCTTTGAGCCGCCGAAGGTCTATGCCAATGACATCGAAGAATGGCGACTGGCCGATCCTGCCACCCTGGAGGCTCTTCTCCTGAAAAACGGGATCACAAAGGATTCCTGTGTCATCGTCACAGGTCCCGAACCCATGGCAGCCTGCCGTATGGCCGTAATCTGCAAATATATGGGAGTAGAGGATGTACAGGTGATGAGCGGCGGTCTGGTCACCTGGAGGGGCGAAGGCTACCAGCTGGAAAAGAAAGCCAACAAGCCGGAGGCAGAAAGTGACTTCGGCACGGAGGTTCCCGCCAATCCGCAATGGATCACCACCATCGAACAGGCGAAAGAAGGACTTCAGGATCCCGGCAGCATTCTGGTGGACAACCGTACCTGGGAAGAATACATCGGAAAAAGTTCCGGCTACGACTACTATGATGTTGCCGGAAGGATCGAGGGCGCCGTATTCGGCCATGCCGGAATCGGAAGCTCCAGCTCTGTCTATTACTATCGGAATATCGACAAGACTATGCGGACCTCTTCCGACATCCTGAAGCTTTGGGAAAAAGACGGGATCGATCCCCAGAAGCACCTGATGTTCATGTGCGGAAGCGGATGGCGGGCCGCTGAGATCCTGTGGGACGCCAAAGTCATGGGACTGGAAAATACGTCTCTTTACAGTGACGGCTGGATCGCATGGAGCAACGAAGGAAATCCCTACGTAACCGGAGATCCCACAAAATAAGACACCTGCTCCTAAACAAAATAAAAAAGCATCTCAAACCACACCGTCTTCTTGCTCCGGTTGTGGAATGGATGCTTTTTTTATTTTGCCGGTACATAGCCTGTAAAAAACTCTGTCAGTGCGTCCAGCGTCTTCATCAGCACCGGAAGCTCCTTCTCGTCCAGCCGTTCCAGGATTACTTTGGTCATCTGCCGGTGATAGTCCTCGTGGTGGAGGTAGGCTTTTCGCCCCTTCTCTGTCAGTCGCACATAGACGACACGTCTGTCCGTTTCACTTCTTTCCCGTTTTACGTATTTTTTCTTTACCAGACTGTTCATTGCCGTAGTCAGGGAGCCCACCGTGATGTTCAGCTTTTTGGCCACCATGGACATATTGCTGTCCTCCCCCAGCCCGATCGCCTCGATCACGTGCATATCGTTGTTGGTGATATCCCTGAATTCTTCCGTAATGATCGCCTTTTCCTCCAGTTCCCAGATTTCGTTGATCAGGTTTACCAACACCTCATTGATGGTCCTGTATGCATCCTCCATGAATAATATCCTCTCCTCCTGCAGCTTTTACCTCTCTTCGCAGTCTATAGTATACTCTCCCTTACACCAAAGAAGCAATCACTTCTTTTACCCCTTCCATTTTTTTCACCGACGCTACGTTTCCTCCGCAAAACAAAAGGCCTTCTTCTATGTCTCCCTCAGCGGCGCGGATCAACGCCTCGGTAATACAGTAAGGCGTACTTTTAGGATGGCAGCTTTTCAGACACCGGGTACAGCCGGCGGGCGGAATCCTTTCTGTTTTCAGCCTTTTCGTCAAGGTATTGGAGATGGCTCTTCCCGGCATTCCCACCGGACTTTTGATCAGCTCCACCTCTTCTTTCCCGGCCGTCACATACCTTTCCTTGTAGCGGGGATGTGCGTCACATTCCCAGGTGGCGATCAGCCTGGTGGCCACCTGTATTCCGTCTGCTCCCAGACGAAACGCTTCCTCTGCCTGACTTTTTTCTCCGATTCCCCCTGCCAGGATCACGGGAATAGGAACCTGGTAAGCATTTTCATAGCCCTTCGCCACTTTCATGATCTTTCGGATCTCCGTTTCGTATCCCACTGTCTGATAGAGGTCAAGCTGCTCCTTCTGAAATCCCAGGTGTCCTCCGGCCATAGGCCCTTCTATGATTAAAAGCTCCGGCATTCTGCGGTATTTCCTTCCCCAGTACTTCAGAAGGATTTCTGCCGATCTGGCTGTGGAGACGATCACCCCCAGACAGATCGGGGAGTCTTTTACATATCCCGGCAGATCCATGGGAAGCCCCGCACCGGATATGATCAGGTCTGCTGAAAGCTCTTTTGCCTTTTCCACAGATTCCCTGTAGCAGGACATGGCCGTCATAATATTAAAGCCGATCCAGCCTTTTCCTGCGATTTCCCTTGCCTTCCGGTATTCCCGCTCCATGGCAAGCAGATTGGCTTTTTGCGGCTCTTTCCGAAAGTTCTCCTCCCGGAATCCGATCTGTGCCGCCGATATGACGCCGATCCCTCCTTCTTTTGCCACAGCGCCCGCCAGACCTCCCAGACTGATGCCGATCCCCATTCCTCCCTGCAAAAAGGGACGTTCCACTCTTCGCCCTCTAATCTCCAGTTGCTTTGCCATAGTTTCTCCTACATCTTCCGAAATCTTTCATATCGTCTCTTTCTCAGTTCCTCTGCACTCAGCCTTTCCTGCCGATTAAAAAAGTCGTGCAGCTCTCTTCGCAGCACAGTCGTTACCGGCTCCATCGTTTTGGCAGTATAGGATTCCGGTTCCCGGATGATTTTTTCTACCGCTCCCATGGCATACAGATCTTTTGCCGTCAGCTTCATCATTTCGGCCGCTTCCTTTGCCCGGCTTCCATCCTTCCACAAAATACTGGCAAACCCTTCCGGGGACAGAATGGAGTAAACGGCGTTTTCCAGCATCCATACCTCGTCTGCCACTGCCATTCCCAGGGCCCCGCCGCTTCCGCCTTCTCCTATCACGATGGCTACCACCGGCACTTCCAGATCCGAAAACTCTGCCAGGTTCCTTGCAATCGCCTCTCCCTGACCTCTTTCTTCTGCAGAGGTCCCACAAAAGGCTCCCGGCGTATCCACCAGACAGACAATGGGCCGGCCGCACCGCTGTGCCTCCTTCGCCAGCCGCCTTACCTTTCGGTACCCTTCCGGCATGGGCATTCCGAAATTTCTTTCTACATTTTCCCTGGTAGTCCTGCCTTTTGCCTGAGCGATCACTGTGACCGGGCGCCCCAGAAAGCTTGCGATCCCGCCCAGGATCGCCCTGTCTTCTCCCGATTCCCGGTCTCCATGCAGTTCAAAAAAATCCGGAAACAGAGCATCGATGTAGTCCCTTGCCACCGGGCGGTCTTTTTTTCTGGACAGCTTTACCCTTGCCCAGGCGCCTTCCTTTTTTCTGCCCGTCGTTTCCTCTTTCCTGTCTGTTGTCCGTTCCCATCTCGCAAGAGCTTCCCTGCCGCTTCCTTGTCTGAAGTCCGCAAGATCTCCCTCTGCTTCTGATTCTCCTGTCGCTGTCCCGGCTGTGTTTTCTTCGCCCTCATATCCGGACCCCAAAACCTCTTTGACGGTGCCCTCCTCTGCCTTCCTGCCATGAAGCCGCAGGAGAAACCCAAGGGTCTCTCTCATCTCTTCTCTTTTGACGATTCCGTCCAGAAATCCCTTTTCCAGCAGAAATTCCGATTTCTGGAATCCTTCGGGAAATTTCCCCCCTATAGTCTGTTCTATGACTCTTGGCCCCGCAAACCCGATCCGTGCCCCGGGCTCTGCCAGGATCACATCTCCCAGCATGGCAAAGCTTGCCGTAACCCCTCCCATGGTGGGATCTGTCAGCACACTGACGTAGAGGTTTCCGGATTCCTTGTGTCGTTTAAACGCCGCTGCCGTCTTTGCCATCTGCATCAAAGAAACGATCCCTTCCTGCATCCTCGCTCCGCCGGAGCAGGTAAACAGTACTACCGGCAGTCCTTCTTTGGTGGCTCTTTCTGCCAGTCGGGTGATCCTTTCCCCCACTGCATAGCCCATACTGGCCATCAAAAACCGTCCGTCCAATGCTCCGACAGCCACCGGCTGTCCGCAAATTGATCCTTTTCCCGTGATCACCGCCTCTGTCAGTCCCGTTCTTTTTTGCAGCTCCTGCTTTTTTTCTTCATATCCGGGATACTCCAAAGGGTCCGACACCGGCAGTTCCTCTTTCCATTCTTCAAAACTGTCTTTGTCCAGTGTGATCTCCAGCCGCCTTTTCGCAGAGATATGAAAATAGCCCCGACATTTCGGGCAAATGTACTGCTGTTCTTTTACATCCTCCGTTAAGATGGCTCCGCCGCATTTCGGACATTTTTTCAGCAATCCTTCCGGCACTTCCGGAGTCGGACTTTTTCCCGGTGTGACATGGCTTTTCTTCCCGATCTGAAAAATTGGTTTTTTAAATACGCGATCCAGTTTCATCCCACTCACCTCTTACCAGTCTTTCTGTATCTGCTCAATAAATTCTACATCCGTCTCCCCTGCCAGATAGCGGGGATGGCTCATGATCCCATACTGGTAATCCACATTTGTATCGATCCCTTCTACGATCACCTCTCCCAGGGCACTCTGCATCCGACAGATGGCTTCCTGCCGGCTTTCCCCCCACACGATGACTTTTGCGATCATGGAATCATAGTAAGGCAGCACCTCATATCCGCTGTATACTGCCGTGTCGATCCGCACTCCCATCCCTCCCGGAAAATGGAGACCGGTAATGACTCCCGGTGACGGGCGAAATCCCTTCTCGGGAACCTCCGCATTGATCCTACATTCAATGGCATGTCCTTTCAGTCGGATATCTTCCTGTAAGATCGACAACAGTTCTCCCGATGCGATCCGAATCTGCTCTTTTATCAGGTCCACCCCGGTCACCCACTCTGTGACCGGATGCTCTACCTGGATCCGGGTATTCATTTCCATAAAGTAAAACGCTCCCGTCTCCTCCAGAAGAAATTCTATGGTTCCTGCATTTTCATATCCGGCGGCCTTCGCCGCCTTCACTGCCATCTTTCCCATCTTTCTTCTCAGCTCCTCCGACAGTGTAGCGCAGGGTGCCTCCTCTATCATCTTCTGATGATTCCTCTGAATCGAACAGTCCCGTTCTCCCAGATGAATCACATTCCCATATTTGTCTGCTAAGATCTGAAATTCAATATGTCTTGGTTTTCGGATATAGCCCTCCAGATACATAGTATCATCTCCGAACGCCTGCCGGCTTTCGGTCTGTGCTGTCAGAAACTCAGAAGAAAACGCCTCCTCTTCCCATACGACCCGCATTCCTTTTCCTCCGCCGCCCAGCGCCGCCTTCACCATAACCGGATATCCGATCCTCCTCGCCGCTTTTTTCCCTTCCTCTACCGTCCGGATCGGCTCTTTGCTTCCGGGAATCACCGGGATTCCTGCCGCCATCATGGTTTTCCTTGCTTCCTGCTTGTCTCCCAGTTTTGCGATCACAGCGGAAGGGGGGCCCACAAAGCAGATCTTGCAGGCCTCGCACAGTCCGGCGAACTTACTGTTTTCCGACAGAAAGCCAAAGCCGGGATGGATCCCTTCCGCCCCGCTTGCAATGGTGGCGCTCAAGATGGCTTCCATATTCAGATAGCTGTCCTTTAAGGCCGCCGGTCCGATGCAAATAGCCTCGTCTGCCAGCTTTGTGTGAAGAGCCTCTTTGTCTGCCTCCGAATAAACTGCCACTGTCTCGATCCCCATTTCCCGGCAGGCACGGATGATCCGCACTGCAATTTCTCCACGGTTTGCGATCAATAGCTTTCTCATTCCATCACCTACCCTACTACAAAAGTCAGTTCTGCGCTGACAACCGTCTTTCCTTCTACGCTGGCAACCGCTTCTCCCACGCCTACCGGCCCTTTTTTCCGGATGATGCGGGTTTCCAGACGCACTTTATCTCCCGGGGAGATCTTTCCTTTGAACCTGCACTTGGAGATTCCTCCAAAATAAGCGGTTTTTCCCTGATTTTCCTCACAGCTTAAAATAGCCACCGCTCCGGTCTGCGCCAGCGCTTCTACCGTCAGGACCCCCGGCATCACCGGCTCTTCCGGAAAATGCCCCTGAAAAAATCCTTCTCCGTAGGAAACACACTTGTATCCCACTGCATATTCTCCCGGCTGATAATCCTCCACATAGTCCAGCAGCAGGAACGGGTAGCGGTGCGGCAGGATCTCTTTGATCTGCTGAATGTTCAGTCTGTTCATCGTTTTCTCCTTCTTCCTAACTTTTTATCCGAAACAACGGCTGCTGATATTCCACCAGCTTCCCGTTCTCTGCCAGGATTTCCAGGATCTGTCCGTCGCAGTCGCTTTCGATTTCATTCATCAGCTTCATTGCCTCGACGATTCCAAGGATCTGTCCCTTTTTGACCCGGTCTCCCACCTGTACATAGGGAGCGGCATCCTCTGCCGGCGCCGCATAAAAGGTTCCCACCAGGGGAGAGGTCACCACATTTCCCTGGATTTCTTCCGGCTCCTGCCTCTTTTCTTCCGTACCGGTCGTCTGCTCCCACCGGACCTGTTCCGTTATCTTTTTCGGCAGTTCTTCCAAACCAATCGGTTCTTTTTCTTTCCGTAAATGCAGTCTCACTCCATTTTCTTCATACTCCAGCTCCGAAAGCCCGGACGCCGACATGGAAGAAATCAATTGCTGCAGCTGTGTCACTTCCATCTCTTTTCCCTCTACCCTTCATACTGCTTTGCCAATAAAGTTGCATTGTGCCCGCCAAATCCCAGAGAATTGGACATTGCAAAGCGGACGTTTCTTTTTACCGGACTTCCAATAGCATAGTTCAGATCACATTCTCCTTCCGTTTCCCTGGTTCCCATCGTCTGATGGATCAGGCCGTTTTCCAGAGTTTTCATGCATGCCACAAATTCAATGCCGCCTGCTGCCCCCAACAGGTGGCCTGTCATGGATTTGGTAGAATTGATCACTACCTGATCTGCCCCTTTTCCCAGCGCTTTTTTAATGGCTCTTGTCTCAAACAGGTCGTTATAGTAGGTGCTGGTTCCATGGGCGTTGATGTAGTCCACGTCCTTTCCTTCTATCCCGCCTTCTTCCATGGCCAGCTCCATTGCTCTGGCTGCACCGCTTCCATCCTCGCAGGGAGAGGTGATATGGTATGCATCTGCCGTTGCCCCGTAACCTATCAGTTCTCCGTAGATTTTTGCCCCTCTCTTTTTGGCATGCTCCAGCTCTTCCAGAAGTACCACGCCAGCCCCTTCTCCCAGTACAAAGCCGCTGCGGTCTTTGTCGAAAGGGATGGACGCCCGAAGCGGATCCACCTGTTCTGACAGGGCAGTCAGCGCCATAAAGCCTGCCACTCCCGTGGGACAGATACAGCTTTCCGCTCCTCCTGCCAGCATCATGTCTGCATCCTGATACTGAATGGCGCGAAAAGCGTCTCCTATGCTGTTGGTTCCGGAAGCGCATGCCGTCACCACGCTGGTACATTTTCCACGAAAGCCGGTCTGAATGGACACGTTGCCCGCTGCCATGTTAGAGATCATCATGGGAACCAGAAGAGGGTTTACCCTGCCGGGACCCTTTGTCTTTAGTTTTTCGCAGGCCGTTTCCACCTGTGTCAGACTTCCGATTCCTGAGCTGATGATGATCCCTGCGCGAAACGGATCCTCCTCTTCCATAATAAGTCCGGCATCCTCCACAGCTTCTCTGGCCGCCGCCACGGCATATTGGGAAAACAGTTCCATCCTTCTTGCCGCCTTTGCATCCATCCTGTCTGTCGGCGAAAAATCTTTGACCTGCGCTGCCAGTTTTACTTTATAGTCCGCAGTGTCAAATCTTGTGATCCTGTCGATCCCTACTTTGCCCCTGCACAGGCCGTCCCAGTAGTCTGCCACCGTATTTCCTATCGGGGTTACTGCTCCCAGTCCTGTTACCACCACTCTTCTTTTCATGCGTCCTCCTTACATTGCGATCCCGCCGTCCACCTGGATCACCTGTCCTGTGATATAGTCTGCCTCTTTGGCTATGAGAAATTCTACTGCCGCTGCCACATGCTCCGGCCGGCCAAATCTTCCCATCGGTATTTTCTTTGCCGCCATATCCCTGACGTTTTCCGAAAGGTCTTTGGTCATGTCCGTCTCAATAAATCCAGGCGCCACCGCATTTACTGTGATCCCCCTGGAAGCCAGCTCCTGCGCCGCCGTTTTGGTCATCCCGATCAGTCCTGCCTTTGCCGCCGCATAATTTGCCTGACCTGCATTTCCTGTGATCCCTACTACAGACGCAATATTTACGATCCTGCCTTCCCGCCTCCGGACCATCTCTCTAGCTGCAAACCGCATGGTGTGAAACGCTCCTTTCAGGTTGACTTCCAGCACCCGGTCAAACTCCTCTTCCGTCATACGCATCAGCAGGTTGTCTCGTGTGATCCCTGCGTTGTTGATCAACACATCGATCTTGCCATAGGTGTCCAGAATCATTCCCAGCATTTTTTGTGTTTCCTTCCAGTCAGAAACGTCACAGGACCAGATCTTTGCTTCCGCTCCCCTTTCCTGCACCTGCTCTGCCGTTTTTTCCGCCCCTTCCCGGTTCCCCTGATAGTTCAGGATCAGGACGGTATCTTTTTTTGCCAGCCTGACTGCAATCGCTTCCCCGATCCCTCTGGATGCTCCGGTGATCAGGATCACTTTTTTGTCCGTCATGCTTCCTGCCTCCTTTGTCCTATTTTTTCTGTTATCGTCTCCATATCTTCCCATGTTGCAATATTATAAACAGGAATCTCTGTTTTCATTTTTTTCAAAAATCCGGCCAAGGTGTTGCCCGGGCCGATCTCTATCACAGCCTCCACAGCTTCTGCCTGCAAAGTTTTCATACTCTGCATCCAGAGAACCGGATGGCTGATCTGGCGGATCAAAAGCGGACGGATCTCTTCCTTCTTCGTTACTTTTTTGGCCGTCACATTGCTGATATAAGGAACCTGCAGGTCCTGGATGGGAATTTCTCTCAACTTCTGTTCCAGCCTTCTTCCTGCTTCTTCCATGTAAGGAGAATGAAAAGGGCCGCTTACCTCCAGAAACAATGTCCGTCTGGCGCCTGCTTTTTTCAACACCTCTGCGGCTTCCTCTACCGCTTTTCTTTTTCCGGTAATCACAATTTGCCCCGGACAGTTATAATTAGCGACAGTGACTCCTTCTACCGACGACAAGGCTGCTTCCAGACGGGTTTCCTCCAGTCCCAAAACGGCGCACATAGCTCCTTCCCCTGCCGGAACCGCCTTCTCCATCAAAAGGCCTCTTTCCCTGACCAATCGGACAGCATCTGTCGTTGTCAGCCCTCTTCCCTCTGTAATGGCTGCATATTCTCCCAGACTCAATCCGGCTGTCACTTCCGGCCGGATTCCTCTGCTTTCTATCTCCCGAGTCATGGCAAGCATGGTAGTAAGGAGAGCTGCCTGGGTATACTCGGTCTTTTTCAAAAGCTCCTGCCCTTCCAGGCATAGTTTCCTGATATCCAGCCCGATTGCCTGGGACGCTTCCTCGTACACCTCTTTTGCAAAATTTCCTTTTTCGTAAAAATCCATTCCCATTCCTGTTTTCTGCGTACCCTGTCCCGGATAGATAAATGCGATCTTTCCCATACTATTCTCCCTTTAACAGTCTTTTGGCTTCCCGTGTGATCCCTTCCAAGATCTCCTGGCAGGACAGTTCTTCCCGGATCAATCCTGCGATCTGCCCTGCCATGATACTGCCTTGTTTCACGTCTCCTTCTACCACAGCCTTCCTGAGACCGCCCAGCGTCAGATATTCCAGCTCTTCCAGGGTAGCTCCTTGTTTTTCCAGCTCCAGATAGGTTTTCGTCATCTCGTTGCGCAGAGCCCGTACAGGATGTCCTGTACTCCTTCCCGTCACCCTGGAATCAATATCTTTTGCTTTCAGGATCCGTTCTTTGTAGTTTCCATGTACCTGTGACTCCTTTGCCGTCACAAAGCGGGTTCCCATCTGAATCCCCTGTGCGCCTAAAAGAAAAGCTGCCGCCATCCCTCTTCCGTCTGCGATCCCCCCGGCTGCTATGACCGGGATCTGTACCGCATCCACGATCTGCGGAACCAGCGCCATGGTGGACGTTTCTCCAATGTGTCCACCTGCCTCACAGCCTTCTGCCACCACCGCATCCGCTCCGCACCGTTCCATCCGCTTTGCCAGTGCTACAGACGCCACTACCGGAATAACCCGGATACCTTTTGATTTCCACAGCCTCATGTATTTTTCAGGGTTTCCTGCCCCTGTCGTAACCACCTTTACGTCCTCTTCCGCCACTACTTCTGCCACTTCGTCGGCATAGGGGCTCATCAGCATCAAATTGACTCCCACCGGACAGTCCGTTTTTTCTCTTGCCGCTTTGATCTGTTCCCTTACCCACTGTGCCGGTGCATTTGCGGCTCCGATCAGCCCCAGCCCGCCGGCTTCTGACACGGCGGCTGCCAGATGGTGCTCCGCTACCCAGGCCATTCCTCCCTGTACGATGGGATATTTTATTCCTAACAACTTGGTGACTTCTGTCTGCATCTGTTACAACCTCTTTCCTTTATTCTTCTTATCCTTTGTGCTGTTCTATGTAGGCCATCACATCCCCCACCGTGTCCATCTGCTCCAGATCTTCTGTGGGGATCTCGATCCCGTATTCTTCCTCCAACGCCATCACCATCTCAAACAGATCCAGGGAATCCGCTCCCAAATCTTTCTTAAAAGAAGATTCCAGTGTAATGCTGCCTTCCTCTACTCCCAAATTTTCTGCTACCAGCTTTCTTACTTGTTCAAACATCCTTGTTCCTCCTTTTTTGTATCATTTATTCATAAACCAAATGATCGGTTTATTTCCACTCTACAATAACGGCTCCCCAGGTCAGCCCGGCCCCAAATCCTGCCAGTATCAGTTTGTCTCCCTGCTTGAGCTTTCCGTCTCTGTTCATTTCGTCTAATAGAATGGGAATACTGGCAGAGGATGTATTCCCATATCTGTCCAGATTCATGGGGAATTTTCCAATCGGTTCCTCCATCCGTCTTGCAACGGCCTCTACGATCCTACGATTCGCCTGATGCAGGACATAATATCGAATCTCCTGCTTTTCCAGACGATTCTTCCTCAGAACCTCCTCCATTACTTCCGGAACCTTTTTTACTGCGAATTTAAAGACGGCCTGCCCGTCCATCTTCATAAAGTAGGCAAAAGACTCTTTCCGGTCTTTTGGGATCTCACAAAACGCCTCTTCGTTCCTATCTTTATCCGACGGTAGACTGTTCTTCGTTCCTGTGACGGCAAATCGCTCCCTTCCTTTCCCGCCTCCCAGGAAAGGATGTTCCGTCTGACACAGGTTACTATGCACTCCGTCATTCCTGCTTCTGCAGGTCAGAGCTTCTCCCTTTTCTCCATCGGAATGGATGACCGAAAGGTAGGGACAGCTTATGCTTTTTTGAAGAAGGACGGCTCCTGCCCCGTCCCCGAACAGGATGCAGGTTCCTCTGTCCGTCCAGTCGGTGATGTGGGATAGACACTCGCTCCCAATGACCAGCACCGTCTGATATCCTCCCGTTTCCAAAAGACTTTCTGCCACATGATATGCCAGTACAAATCCGGTACAGGCTCCATTTATATCAAATGCAGCGGCATGCTGTGCCTGCAGCAATTTTTGCACTCCACAGGCAGTCCCCGGAAAGACCTGCTCTCCCGATATGGTGGCCACCAGAATCAGATCCACCTCTTCCGAGGAACATTTTGCCTGTTCCAACGCTTTTTTCCCCGCCTGATATGCCATCATAACTGTAGTTTCTTCTGCTGCGATCCTCCGTTCCCGGATCCCGGTCCGTTCCCGGATCCACTGGTCGCTGGTATCCACCCAGGTACTTATCTGATCATTGGTGATCCTGCACTTTGGAAGACAGGATCCTGTTCCTGCTATGATCGCCATGTTTTTCTCCTTGTTGATTTGATTTTATTTTGATTTTCATATATTTTTACTTTAATATATTTTGACTATCAAAGTATATGCCTGTCTGCTTTTCTTGTCAAGCCCTTTTTCATGGAACCCCTCTGAGAACTTTTTCGAAGAACCCTTATAGGCCCCCTCTTTTCTGCAGGTCGGTAATTTTTTCTCCATGCCGACAACCTTTTTTTCCATGATAATTGACAGATTTCTTTTTATCTCTTATACTGAGAAATGATCATTGCATCAGAAATGGGAAACAGAAGGAATCTCTTCTATCCGTATTCGGGCTTGTAATGGTTTCGACGGGGATCAGGAAGTCGAGGAAGCCATCCGTAGCGGGACACTACGTTAAAAGTTCCATCTAAATATAAACGCAGATAATAAATTAGCGTACGCTGCCTAACAGGCAGTAGTCGGTCCAGGGTCATCCGCTGCTTTGGGTACCGGCTTCAACGAGGCGGAGCACTTCGTTTCCAAAGCTTTGAGGAAATGGAAGATCTTATGAAGCTACTGAAACCGGAAACCTGTCATTAGGTGTCCGGCAGAGGGAATGTCAGATTAATGACTGTGATGGGAGATGCTTTGATGAAATGATGTTCGGACGCGGGTTCGACTCCCGCCAGGTCCATCCGGGGCATTAGCGCAGTTGGGAGCGCGCCACAATGGCATTGTGGAGGTCAGGGGTTCGAATCCCCTATGCTCCATTGATGAACAAGGCAGAAGGTCAGGAATTTTGTGAAAACAGAGTTTCTGATCTTTTTTCATTTTACAGAGGCACTTTTCGGTGAAGGGAAACAAAAAGCCCCGGGGGCGGTTTGGAACCACACGCCCCTGGGACATTCTGTTTTCGCATTTCGCTCTGTCTTTTACTTTTTTATATAACCAGCCACAGGCTCTTATCCTCTCCTGTATCTGTCGGATACAGGCATTTACCCGATCCATGCTCCATTGGCTGCAAACCGGTAATTACGTCCGCCCACTGAGATCGTGGCATTCGCTGCCATGGCTCCGCTGCCTGTCAGGTAATACCAGGTATTTCCCTGCTGCAGCCAGCCTGTCATCATAGCTCCGCTTCCTGCCATGTAATACCAGTTGCCTCCATCGTTGATCCAACCGGTCTGCATGACTCCGTTTGACGCCATATAATACCAGGCTCCGCCGGCGTTGACCCAGCCGGTTTGCATCGCTCCGCTTCCTGCCATATAGTACCAGGTGCCGCCGTCGTTGACCCAGCCGGTCTGCATCGCTCCACTTCCTGCCATATAATACCAGGTGCCGCCGTCGTTGACCCAGCCAACCTTCATATTGCTATTCACTTTGTCAAAGAAATAGTAGACGCCGCCGATCGCTTTCCAGCCTTTTGCAGACTTATTATCGTTTTCAAAGTAATACCACTGTCCGCCATCCTGCAGCCACTGATTTTTCACGGCATACCCTCTTGCGTCAAAGTAGTACCATTCTCCTTCGATCTGCTTCCATGCAGAAGCCGGATAGCTTCCGTCTGCATTTCTGTACCATCTGCCGGTTCCGTCTATCTGCCAGCCTTCTTTGTTGTCCGCATCCGGGGTCTTGATCTTCTTGTATTCGTATACAAATTCTCTTCCTGCCCCAATAAAGTCTTTATCCCCTTTCGGAATCGTCGGCTCTGAGAGAAGCTCATAGCCTTTCAGCTCCTTCTTCTCAATGGGATATTCGGAGATCATATGATATTCGTAGCCTCTGAAGATCTCCGGCTCTACGATATCTTTTTTTGTCGCAGCATCTATGTAGCGTACCTTGATCTCTCTGATATCCTCTTTTCCTGCCGGGAAGAATCCGGTTTCCCCGGTAATCCCGTTGTTGAGTACCTGCAGCGTTGCTACCGGCTTCTCTAAAAAGTTTTTTCCATCCAGTGCAACCTGGAGTGTGTAAGTTTTATCCGTTCCCGCTAATCTTGCCGGAAGTATTTCGATCAACTGTGTGTTCCCTGAACCGATCACACCCGTTTTATACTTGTAGGCAATTCCCAAGAAACGATTGCTGCCATCTCACTCCGGTACGTGGATTACCGGCCATACAATGCCGTTCTCATCCACTGCACGAATCTTTGTTTTCGTATCATCCAGATTGGTTCCGCTTAATTTCAAATGGACTTTCAGTTGTCCCAGAGACTTGCGGACCGTTACCACTGCATGGGTAGAGGTTGCTCCCTCCTCTGAACCGGATAATACACTGATGCTCATATGACTTAAAGTCTGATCCCCGGCGGTCTTTCCCTTGGGAAGTACAGACACTACGGCCGCCTTTGCCGGATTTTCCACCGTCGGCTCATAAATCGGCACTTTGTCTACCTCTACCTTCAGCAGATAACTAATGGTGTTGTCTGTTTCGTTGGCCGGCAATGTATAGGTCAGAGTCGGCTCTGCTCCCGGTGTTACTTCAATGGGGATTTCTGCCGGAGATGTTTCTGCTCCCCGGATCAACTTGGCCTGGATCTGATCTTTTGACAAGGTGTCCAGCCGAACGCCCTTCAGGGTAGCCACCACCTGACCGCCTTCTGCTGAGAGGATGCCCGGTGTTACCTGGATATCATCTACATGAGGTCTTGACATAACCGCCCATTTAAAGTCTTTCACAAGCTTTCCGTCCGCCGTTTTCAGAGCTCCCTCTTTTACATAGAGAGCCGTGTCCGCCTTTGCATCGTATTTCTGGGCCAGCTTGATGGTCACGGTCTTTCCTTCTACCGTCACAGTGTCTGCCGCTTCCAGATTCCTGCGGTTCGCCTGATCGTCTCCATCCGATGCCAGATAGATCAGCGGCTTGATCTTCTCTGCTTCTCCTCCGGCTGTCACATCCTGCTCAAAGGTTGCCACCACCGTTGTATCGTCTGTCATGGCAACTGTGGAAGGCAGCAGCGAAACGGTGCTTGCCGCTTTCCCATCCTGCATGACCTTTAACTGCTGTATCTCGCTACCGTTTGAATCGGTTACCAAAATGCGATATTCCAGGCCGTTTTTCATTTTGTTGATCGGTATGGTAATAGTCGCTCCATCCGCTCTTTTTTCCTTTACTGCCGCCGGATATCTTCCCGTCATCTCCATGTTTCCGTCCTGCGTGTATGTTTTTACGTCTACATTCCACGCATCTGCCGTCAACCCCTGTCCGTTCAGAGTCAGCGTCACATCTCCCCCTGCTTCTCCAATCTGTGTTGGATTTACGGAAGCTGTAATCGACTGATCCTGATTCGTGACAGCCCCTGACTCTTCAGGTTCCGCCGCCCGTACTGCCAGACCGCCCTGCGAAAACAACAGAACGCCCGCCAGCACAAGACTGACCAGTTTCTTTCTCATGTTCTTCCCTCCTCGTGTGTTTTTGTTCCCTCTCGATTTTCTCGAAAATAAACTTCCTTCTCATTATAGCGGATGTTCTCTTCTCTTTTCTACCATTTTACTTATTGTTTTTTCTGATAAGGCCTTCATTTATAGGTATTTTCTATATGTGCTTATAGGAAAATCCCGATAATGCAGGCAGAAATACCGACGCAGATTCCCCCTTCTATCAAGCAGTTCTCTGGATCTCTGACAGTCAAAACTGCCGCTCCCCAAAGGAGCAGAAAAGAGGGACGGATTCTATCCCGCAGGAATACAATCCGTCCCTCTTTTCTCTCTTTCTTCCCTATGATTCCTACAACATTCCGAATCTGAAATCTCGTTTCTTTATCTGTCATTTGTCAGTTTTAACCGATCCAGCACATGGAAGATCAGGCTCAGCACCATTCCTACCACGCAGGCCAGCACCATTCCCTTTAGCTGAATGCTGCCCATTTTTACCATAACGCCAGACAGACCCGTCACAAATACGATAGAGGTCAGCGTAAGGTTCCTGGATTTTCCATAATCCACTTTTGAATCTACCAGAATGCGGATTCCGGATGCTCCGATCATTCCGTACAGCAGAAACGAAATGCCTCCGATCACAGGATTGGGAATCGTCTGGATCAGGGCGGACAGTTTTCCCACCAGGGAGCAGATGATAGAAAGGATGGCCGCTCCGGCAATCACCCTGACGCTGTAGACTTTCGTCACAGCCATGACTCCAATGTTTTCTCCGTAGGTCGTCGTCGGCACAGATCCAATCAGACCTGAAATCATGGTGGACAGGTTATCTCCCAGCAAAGATCTGTGCAGTCCCGGATCCTTCAGAAGGTCTTTTCCTACGATCTTACTGGTCACTACCTGGTGTCCGATGTGTTCCGAAGCGATCACCAGCAGCACCGGAAGGATGATCAAAACAGCTTCCAGACTGAACTTTGGTGTCTGAAAGTTTGGCAGAGCGAAGAAAGGAGCTGCTTTGACTGCCGAAAAGTCTACCATTCCTGTTGCGATCGCCGTTACGTATCCTGCAACCACTGCGATCAGGATCGGGATGACCGATAAAAATCCTCTGAACAGTACCGTTCCAAACACGGCAACTCCCAAAGTCACTGCAAATACCAGCACATTTGCCATGGATATTTTTTCATCCAGAAGTCCCGCATTCTGTGCGGCTGTTCCCGAAAGTTCCAGTCCGATCAGTGCTACCACCGGTCCCATTGCCGCCGGCGGAAGTACCACATTGATCCATTCCGAACCGAATTTATAGATAATGAGAGCCAGGATACAGCCTCCCAGGCCGACTACCACGAATCCGCCCAATGCATACGGATACCCCATTTCACTGATCACCACTCCTGCCGGAGCCAGAAATGCAAAGCTAGAGCCCAGGTAGGCCGGCGCTTTTCCTTTTGTGATGGCAATAAACAGCAGGGTCCCCACTCCGTTCATAAACAGAACGATTGCCGGATTGATCCCAAATAAAAAAGGTACCAGCACTGATGCTCCGAACATTGCAAACATGTGTTGCAAGCTTAGCGGAATCAACAGCTTTGCCGGTACCCGGTCTTCCACCTGGATAATTTCCTGATTTCCCATAATTTACCCTCCTAATATCTCATTCCTAAATTGTAGCCTCAACTATTCTATCACACAGTCTGGGGGAAGAAAACAAATTTTTGGAGAATCGTCAAAAGAGAGTCTGTTCTCCATTCTATTCCGCTTTGTGTCGGATTAAAAAAGTAAGTGAAAACACGCGTCTGGCAGAGCAGAATTCATATGCCTTATCAAACCCTCCTTTTTCAAGAAGGGCTTGAATCAGCGTATAAATTATGTTGCCTTTTCTCCTGCAGATCTGATTGTTAAACACTTCCTATCTCTTTCTGTATTTACTTGGCAATGTCCCATATATTTTCTGAAAAGCCTTAGAAAATGCCTTGCTATTTGGAAATCCATTATTCACCGCAATATCTACGATCGGCATTCTTGTACTGCGCAGATCCCTATAAGCGTGTTCTAAGCGGATATTTGTCAGGTATTCTTTATAATTGATCTTTACGTCTTTTCGGAACATTCGGGATAGATAAGTAGCGGAATACCCAAATTTCTGTGCCAACTGCTCCAACGTCAGCTCCCTGCTGTAATTTTCTTCCATGTAAGTGATAATTTCCGAAAGCCTTCCCGTCTGTTTCCCTTCTTTCAGCCCCTCTATTTCTGTCATTTTCCTATACTGTGTTACCAGCAAATAGAGAATCTGATAAAACAAGCTTTGTACACGAAATTCAAATCCTTCTTTTGTTTCCTGATAAGCCTGATACATCTGCCGAATCAGCTTCATAAAAGTTTCATCTTTGTTTTCTTCCTCTTGTTCGAAGCAGATCCGATGATCCTCTGACAAATATTTTCCAAACACGTTCAGCGGGATCTGTATCACTATCATTTCACCGAATCTGTCTATTGCCACTGCATGAATATCATTGGAATTTACGATCAAGAATTCTCCCTCCGAAAGATCTTTTCCCCTATCATTCACATAACATCTTACCTTTCCACAAAATACGGCTACAATCTCAATAGCATTATGCCCATGCTTTTCCCAGATAGATTTTTCTTCTCTTCCTGTCCTTTTCAATAATCTGAATGGAAATTCGTGCTGTATTTCATTTGTTCCAAGAAAATGCTCCATCTGTCTCCCCTCCGCTTCTCATCTTTGCCGCCTTTTTCTCTCAGATCGCATTCCTCTCACCTATTATTTCACCGTCGCTGTAGATCACTCTCTCTTTTATCAACACAAATCCCGTTGTGCAAACAACTTTTAATGCATTTTTATAATTGCCTTTATCACATGCTCTTTATCCTGGATCGCACTTTCATAAGCTTTTTGAATTTGATCAAAAGAAAACTCATGAGATACAATCTTTTTTACGTCAATTTCCCCTTTTGAAATAGCTTGAATCGCCTGCGGATAGGTATCTCTGTACCGAAAAACAGATTTTATAGTCGCCTCTTTATCCATGATCTGCGCAAAATTAAACGAAATTTCTTCTGTGGCTGCAATTCCTACTAGCACGATCACGCCGCCTCGCTTCACCAGATGCGCCGTCTGACTGATAGTAAAGGGAGAGCCCGCCGTTTCAAACACCTTATCTATCCCCATTCCATTCGTCAAACGCCTCACTTCTTCCACTGCATCTTTCTCCGAAGCATTAATCGTTCTTGTTGCTCCCAGTTCCATTGCTTTTTGCAGGCGGCTTTCCACCACGTCTACTACCGTGATACTTTTCACATGCTTTCCTTTGCAGGCCAAAAGCGTACATAACCCGATACAACCCGTTCCCAGGATCAATACCTCATCCTGCCCCGTCACCTCTCCCTGATTCGCTGCATGGACTCCTACTGACAGCGGCTCCACCAACGCGCCTTCCATCGTACTTACATTTTCCGGCAGTTTAAAGCAAAGATGTTCCGGAAACACAAGATATTCCTGATTGCATCCTTGCACAGGCGGTGTCGCCAAAAATACCACATCCGGGCAAAGATTATACCTTCCCGACCTGCAGAATTCACATGTTCCGCAGGTGATTCCCGGCTCAATCGCTACCCGGTCCCCCAACTGCAGTGTCTTTACTCCTTCTCCTATTTCAACAATCGTTCCTGCACATTCATGTCCCAGAACGAAGGGTTTGCATTCTTCTGTCACAACATAGGATCCACATCTCCCATGATGGAAATAATGGACATCCGATCCACATATTCCTACATAATCCAGTTGTACCAGTACTTGTCCCGCCTTGGGAACCGGTCGATCTATCTCCCCAATCTCCATTTTGTTTGTTTCTTTCATATATGCAGCCTTCATTTTCATATATTCCCTCCTGATCGTTCCATTCTATTTCTTTTATACAAATTGCAAACTGGCAAGCCAAAAGACCTGCCAGCTTTTTACCAGGCATTTTTCTGTTGCCTGTCCCTACTTTCGGCATTATTTCTTAATCTGCCCATTCTTTTCATACATTGTAATATATTCATCAACATTTTCTGATGTGATCAATGGCGCCGGCACGTTGTCATAAACATCCGTCACTTTTATTTCCCCTTTTAATACCTTATGTACGTACTCTACATTCATTTTGGCCAGATCTCCCGCAGACTGCAGGCCGGTAGAAGTCATAAGTCCTTCTTTGATCAAAAGGCAGGCCTCTGCCGTTCCGTCTACACCATATGCCAACATTCCTTTGTAATCTGCATTGTCCTTCACTACCTCAATAGCTCCTGCCGCCATATTATCATTCATGGAAATAACCGCATCAATTTTCCCGTAAGCCTGTACCCAGTCTTCCATCAGCGCCATTGCTTCATCTTTATTCCAGCTTGCAATATCCTCCGCTACAATCTCCACATCCTGTCTTTTGTCAAAAAATTCCTTCTGCCATGCTTTTCTTCTCTCTGTACTGTGAAAGTTTCCGGCAGGACCATTCAGTACAACAACCTTTGCTCCTTGCGGAACCTGTTCTAAAGCCAGTTCGCAGTTCACTTTTGCCTGCTCATATGGATCCGCATCTACCGATCCGGTGCCTTCACAGTCTACACGTGGATTTGTAGTAATACAAGGAATCCCTGCGTCTACTACCTGTTGAATATACGGCAATTGTGCTTCTCCGTTGTTAGGCTGAACAATAATGGCATCATACCCGTTTGTAATACAATTTTCAATAATGCTGTTTTCTTTCTCATCATTTGCTTCTCCGTCGAACACTTCCAGCGTCATATCATCATATTTCTTGAATTCCGCCTTCATCTCATCCGCCAGCCATGCCGCAAAGGAATCCTCCTGTGCCCGGGCTACATACGCCACCTTATACTTTTCTTTTGAATCCTTTTCTCCGCTTCCTGTTTTTGCCCCACACCCTGCAAGTAAAGCTGCCGTCATAGCTACTGCAAGCATCACACTTACCACTTTCTTTTTCATATTCACATCCTCCTTTTGTATGTTTAAAAGTTCTGCACTTTATGCATTCCTAATTCCCGGTCTGCTGTTTGGACTTTTTCTCCCCGTCGTCCTCCACAACGATCACTTTCCTTGTTTTTTTATTTTTTGACAGGATGTCATATGCAACGGCAAACGCAATGATCCCTCCCTTGACCATTTGCTGTACATAAGAATCTACTCCTGTCAGGTTCATAATATTGTTCAAAAATCCTATAATGAACGCTCCTACCAAGGTTCCCATAGTCGTACCTACACCGCCGGAAAAACTGGTTCCTCCTACTATGGTTGCCGTAAGCCCCTCCATTTCATATCCCACTGCTCCATTGGGCAGTCCTGCATTTACTCTGGACATAAACAACACTCCTGCAATTCCCGCAAACACTCCGTTAATAATATAGGTAAGATATTTACTTCTGTTTACATTGATCCCTGACGCTATGGCAGCTCCCTCATTGCCTCCAATAGCATACAGAGACCTTCCGTATCTCGTGTGATTCACAATATACCAAGTAATTGCCGTAATGATCAGCATAAAAATAATCGGATTTGGTATCGGTCCCAAACTCCCCTGTCCAAATACCGTGTACTTTTTCAACTGAAGAAGGTTCTGTCCATGGGTATAATATAGAGCCGCGCCTCTCGCGGACATCTGAACTGCCAAAGTTGCAATAAATGGAGGCATTTTGAAATTGGTCACCAATACTGCGTTGACCAGATTACACAAAACTCCTACAACGATAGCAACTATAAATCCTATCACCAGGGAACCTGTATGCTGGTAAGCCGCAATAGATAAAATGCCGGACAACGCCAGCACAGATCCCACAGAAAGATCGATCAGACCGGCAATTACCAGAAGCATTTCCCCATAAGCTATGATGATCGAAACAGAAAGCTGCCTCGCTACATTTTTAAAATTATTGACTGACAAAAAGTTTTCACTCATCAATGAACACAAGACCACCATGAATGCCAGTACAATAAAAATAGAATACTTTTCTACAAATCTGCTGATATTTTTATTTTTCATCTCATCCTCCACTACTTCCTAAGACATCGCATATTTCATGATAGTTGTCTGCGTAAATTCTTCCTTTTCAAGGCAGCCTGTTATTCTTCCCTGATTCATCACATAGATCCGATCGCACATTCCGATCAGCTCCGGTAATTCTGAAGATACCATGATGACCGACTTTCCTTCTTTTACCATATCTGTCATCAGCTTATAGATTTCAAACTTTGCTCCTACGTCAATTCCCCGGGTAGGTTCATCCAAGATCAAGACTTCCGGATTTCGCAGCATCCATTTGGCCAAAAGCACTTTTTGCTGATTTCCGCCACTCAAAGCTTCTATCGCCGTTTCCATAGTTGGAGTTTTTACATTCATTTTCTGAAAATATTCTCCCACCATCGTTTTTTCTTCCCTGGGATGACTTCTTCCCCCGTAAAAAAATTTGTCCAAACTGGAAATACTTGCATTTTCCATCACACTTCTAATGGGAATAATCCCAAATCTCCGTCTGTCTTCCGACAACATTACCATTCTTTTTCCAATTGCATCACTTACCTTTTTGATTCGGACCGCTTCTCCATGAATTTTGATTTCTCCCGCATCGTAAGGATCCAATCCAAAAATAGCCCGCATCGTCTCAGTTCGCCCAGCTCCCATCAATCCTGCAAATCCTACAATCTCACCTTTTCTCGCAGTAAAATTTACATCAGAAAATACCCCTTTGCTTCCTAGTCCGGAGACTTCCAATATCACTTCCCCTATGGGAACCTTTTCTTTTGGATAAGCATTTTCCATTTTCCGCCCCACCATAGCAGTGATCACATCATCCAAATTTGTTTCTGCAGCCGCCTTCGTCCAGACAGTCTGCCCGTCTCTCAAAATAGTGATATCATCCGCAATCTGAAACACTTCATCCATTTTATGGGAAATATAAATGATACTCACTCCCTGCTTTTTCAATTCACCAATCTTTTGAAACAGTATTTCTACTTCTCTATTCGTGATCGCCGATGTCGGTTCATCCATGATAACGATCTGTGCATGATTGGAAATAGCTTTAATGATCTCTAGCATTTGAATATCTGAAACTGTCAGCATCTTCAGCTTTTGTTTGGGACTATAGGGCAGACCTTCTTTTTTTAATAATGCGACCGTTTCTTCGCGTACCTGTTTCCAGTTCACTTTTCCCCATTTATTTATCGGAAGCCTGCCCAGAAAAAGATTTTCTTCAATGGACATTTCCGGCACATAATTAAGTTCCTGGGCAATCATAGCGATTCCCAACTCCCTCGCCTGGATCGGGTTTTTAATGTCAACCGGCTTTCCGTCTATGTATATCTTCCCGGAATCAGCCTTGTACAATCCGTTGATAATCTTCATCAGTGTAGACTTTCCCGCTCCGTTTTCTCCGCACAATGCATGCAGCGTTCCTTTTCGCACTTCGAAATTAATATGATCCAGTGCTTTTACTCCTGGAAAAGACTTGTTGATCCCACTCACGCGCAATTTAATTTCTTGTCCCACCTTGTCCTTCCCTCCTTTTGTTTTTATCTGTTTTTTTGTTTTTGTCTGTTTTCCCTGTTTTTATTGTGATTTTCACTTTTAAACTAAGTTTTCATCTGGTTTATTTTGTGCATTTTGACTATTTCTCATATATATTACTATTCTACTTTTCAATAGTCAATTCACTTTTTTGCCCTTTTCATGGCATTTTTTTGTCTTTTTTATGCTTTTCTCTTTGATTTCTACCTCCTTCTTTTTATTATTTCACTTGATTGCTTCCGTTATTTATTTAACTTTCTTGTTTTTATATTGTTTTTTGACTGCTTTTGTGTTATTTTCTTTTTTGAAAGACTCATGCCTGCATGGATTGTCTTGTCACAATTTGGGATCTTTCTCTCATTCCGGAGGCGATCCTTTTTCTCTTCCTTCAGGAAGAGAACTTCTTGACTGCAGTTTTTTACCCCGCAACAAAATCTCTTTTGGCTTCAGGAAAACTTGACGCAGCTTTCAAAGAGGATCCAATAAAGTTTTATCCTAAATATTTCTTATGCAAACATGGGGTTGTAGTTTTTGCTGTCAGCATATATCATATTCGTAACACGATCTGAAAAATCATACTTTTTATCATACCAATTACTTGTAAAGGATGAAATCTTATGTATAGCCAGGAAAGAAAAGCCGAAATTATTAATCTTTTGACACAGCAGACTTCTGTAAGTGTCAGCGTTTTAGCTCAGACTCTTCGCACTTCCAAAGAAACCATCCGAAGAGATTTATCCGACTTAGAAGCGGACGGAATCCTTTCCCGCACTCATGGAGGCGCTATTTTAAATTCTAATCCTCTTCATGTATCCGCTGGAGCAAAATACCATACCTCTCTACTGAACAACGAATATCCATTTGCCCAACGGCATGCAAGAAATATTCCCGCTAAGAAGAAGATCGCCCAAAAAGCCGCTTCTCTCATTCAGGACAAAGACACTATTTTTATCGACAACAGCTCTACCACACTTTTTTTGATGGATTACATTCCCCGTAATATTCAATTAACAATTATTACCAACTCCATCAATGTATTACTGGAATCTGCCAAGATCGACAATCCTCATCTTTCCCTGATCTCTTTGGCCGGATTTTATAATTGCACCAATTATTCTCTCTATGGATCCAGAACCATCCGAAGCGCTGCTGAATTCTATCCTGATAAATCTTTTTTTTCTTGTACAGGAGTCTCTTTGGACAAGCTTTTGACTGATATTAGTCTGCATGAAGTGGATACAAAGCAAGCTATGATGGAAAAATCCAGAGAAAATTATCTTTTGGTAGATCACACTAAGTTTGAAACGGCCTCTCCTTTTTTTCTTTCTTCTTACGATCGTATTGACTGCATCATCACAGACAAGTACGACTACCCTGAATCCGTTTCCAGGACTCTGGAAACCATTACCTCCAAACACAATGTGCGGATACTGATCAATTAAACCGCCTTTCATAACTCGCAGAGACTTGAAATTTTATGTAACATATACTTCTGATCTACAGATTTTTATTCCGCACTATATTTTCCTGCAAAACTGCAACACGAAAAACAAGACCTTCTGCCTTACGCACAAAAAAAAGGATGAATCTTCAACAAAATGAGATTCATCCTTTCTTTGCAATATACCGCTATCTTAATGTATATCCCCCATCTACCACAATATCGCTTCCGGTGGCATATGCCGCAGCATTGGAAGCCAGGTACAAGATACCCGGCATCAGTTCCTCTGGATCTGCCATTCTCCCTGCCGGTATCAACGGAAGCCATTCGTCAGCCATACTCATGGACGGATCCGTTGACATAGGTGTGGCAATGTATCCTGCACTCAGGGAATTAACCCGGATCCCGTACTCCATCCACTCCAGGGCAAGAGATCTGGTCATCTGGATTACCGCCGCTTTAGAAGAATTGTATGAAACCTGCCACTGTGGAATATTTACAATGCTTCCCGAAATAGATGCCATGTTAATGATGCTTCCACGTATGCCTTTTGCATCCTCCCTATTTTTCATCATCTCTTTCGCCACTTCTCTGCACATGATCAGAGAGCCCATCCAGTTGATATCCATCACTTCTCTAAGCTCTGCCGCCGTAGCCTCAAACGTTGTCTGATGCATACAAATCCCCGCGCAGTTATACAATACATCTATCTTTCCCGATTTCTTTACAATCTCTTCTACTGCTTTCTTCGCCGCTGCTTCATTTGCAACATCTGCAGTTACTGCATATGCCTTTCCGCCATCTCTTTCAATCAGTTCTGCAGTTTTTTCAATTTTGGAAGAGGTTCTTCCCAGAATCACCACTTCTGCCCCTGCTTTCGCGAAACCGCAGGCAATTACCTGACCGATTCCCTGGCCGCCTCCCGTTACCACTACCGTTTTTCCTTGAAGTCCAAACAACGTTTCTAAGTATGTGTTCATGGCTTTTCTCCTTTTTTTCTAGCGATACAGTCCTTTCACTGCCGGATACATCTCCCTGAACCGACGGTATCTTTCTTCATACTTTGCCACCAGTTCCGGCTCCGGTTCCACCGTATCTGTTACCTTTACCAGCTTCTGGGTAATGCTCTCCACGTCCTTGTAGACTCCGCAGCCTACCGCAGCCAGCATGGCTCCTCCCAGCGCCGGTCCTTCTTCGCTCTCCAGAACATCCACCTTCAGATTCAGCACATTGGCGATGATCTTTCTCCAAAGTGGACTCCTTGCTCCGCCTCCGCAAATCTTTGTCCGTGTGATAGGCACGCCCAGAGATCTTGCCACTTCTAACGAATCCCTCAGGCCAAAGGCTACTCCTTCCAAAACCGCCAATGTCATATCCTCCCTTGCTGTGTCCATGGACATTCCAAGGAATGCCGCCCTTACATTGGGATCATTATGCGGCGAACGTTCTCCCATCAAATACGGCAGATAGAACACCTGGTTTTCTCCCAGCTTTTTGATCTGTTCCTGTTCTTTTACAAAATCTTTCGTCCGCAGGATCGCTTCGTTCCACCATTTGTTACAGGATCCGGCGCTCAGCATACATCCCATAAGGTGATAGTGTCCGTCTGCATGCGCAAAAGAATGCAGGGCATTATTGGCATCCACCCCAAAGGTCTTGCTGGAAATAAAAATCGTTCCGGACGTTCCAAGAGAAATATTGCATCTGCCCTCTCCTACCGTTCCCGTTCCGATGGCGGCAGCCGCATTGTCTCCTGCTCCCGCCACGATCTTCACCGTCTCAGGAAGTCCCAGCTCTCTTGCAAAAGCAGGAACCAGCGTTCCTACCACTTCATAGCTTTCATACAGTCTGGGCAGCTGACTCTCCCGGATCTGGCAGACCTCCAGCATTTCCCGGGACCATTTTCTGTTCTTAACATCCATCAGCAGCATCCCTGACGCATCCGAAACATCTGTACAAAAGACTCCTGACAACCGGTAAGCCAGATAGTCTTTTGGAAGCATGATCTTTTCGATCTTTGCAAATTTCTCCGGCTCATGCTTTTTCATCCACAGGAGTTTGGGCGCCGTAAAGCCGGCAAAGGCAATGTTCGCTGTGCACTCTGACAGCTTCTCCTTTCCGATCTCCCGGTTCAGATAATCTGTCTCCTGTCCTGTTCTCCCATCGTTCCAAAGGATCGCCGGCCGGATCACCTGATCGTTCTGATCCAGGGCCACCAGTCCATGCATCTGACCCCCGAACCCGATCCCGGCCACCAGCTCTTTCTTACAGTCCGCTGTCAACTCTTTTATTCCGTCTATCGCCGCATCCAGCCAGTCCTCCGGATTCTGCTCGGACCATCCTGACTTTGGAAAGAAAATAGGATATTCTCTGGATACGATCTTGTGTATCCCCCCCTCTTCATCCATCAATAACAGTTTCACAGCCGACGTTCCCAAATCAATTCCTATGTAAAACATTGTCTCCTCCTTCCCGTTCCGCCCTCCTGCCGTCATTATAGCAAGTTTCCTTTTTCGTCACGACCAATTTTTTGCCTATCTTATGGCACTTTTTTGCCTTTTTCCTGCTTCCGTCTCTTCATCCGGATACACCGGCAGATCCAACGTTTCCCGATCGCTGCTTTTCAGATCCCGCCCCTGCTTTCGGATATTTTTAAGCCTGCATTTCTGTGAGGCTGATCTGTTTCAGAATGTCTTCCATATCCTCCCGCAGAAAATATCCGGTTTCTTCCCGCAGCGCAGAGGCTGTGGACATGGCCGTTGCCCGTTTCAGGATCTCCTCAGGCTCCAGCTCCCTGCTGAGTCCTGCTGCAAATCCGGCCGTCATGGTATCTCCGCAGCCCACCGTATTGACGGCTTGTATCTGCGGTACTGTCAGCCGGAAGATTCCCTTTTTTGTTGCCGCCACTGCTCCGTCTTTTCCCAGCGATACCACCACCATCTCTATGCCGTCTTCCTGCAGTGCTCTGGCTGCTTTTCCGATCTCCGCCAGATCCTTACACGCACTCCCCGTCAGCATACGGATCTCGTCAATATTGGGCTTGATCAGATATGGTTTCTCCTTAATCCCTTCTTCCAGAAGCCTGCCGCTGGTATCCAGTATCACTTTTTTCCCGGCCTCTTTTCCCAGTCTGATCAGTCTTCTGTAAGTACTCTCATCCAATCCTTTGGGAACACTCCCGGATAATACGATCACATCCGCCTTTGGCAGCTGCTTTTGATACCGCTCTAAAAATCCCCGGAATTCTTCCGGTGATACCGCCGCTCCCGGTTCCAGGCATTCTGTTTGCAGCTGCTTTTTTTCATCCCAGATATTGATGCAGGTACGGCTTTCTCCCGACAGGTGGAAAAAATCATGCTCCACCCCATATTTTTCCAGGGCTTCTTCGATGTAGGCGCCTGCGTGACCTCCTACAAACCCGGAGGCAACCACCTGTTCCCCTGCGATCACTGCCGTTTTAGACACATTCAGACCTTTTCCGCCGGGAACATACCTGCATTCCTTCACCCGGTTCACTTCCCCCTCCCGGAAGTTTTCTATCACATACCTCTTGTCGATAGCCGCATTCAGCGTCACTGTCAAAATCATATTCTCTCTCCCAACTGCTGCTTCTGTCTTCTTCCTGTCCGTTAAACTATTAGTTTCCTATTTTTAGGTCTTTTTCGCTCTTTTCCGGCCTTCTGCCTTTTGTATGCTTTTACGCTTCCTGCTCCCCGCTTTCATTTACCAGCAGAATCTTTCCTTTTACCTTTCCCGGCTCCTTAAACAGTTGAAATGCTTCCTGCGCCCGGCTCATGGGGAATTTTTGGAATATCAACGCCGGATCAAACCGTAGCTGTCCCGTGGCAAAATAGTGGGCCGTCAGTTCCCATTCCCGCCCCGGAAACGGCGCGCTGTAAGACATCCAGGATCCGGTCAGCTTAAATTCCTTCCGGTTCATCTGCTCCCAGACTGCCGGAGAGAATGTCAGATCCTTGTGCGGCGTTCCGATAAAGCAAACGGAAGCTTTGTTGGCCGCCAGCAAAAAGGCCGCTTCCATGGTAGCTGTCTGCCCTGCCGTTTCAAACACGTATCCAAATCCGGCTCCTTCGGTGATCCTGCCTGCCTGCTCCATATAGTCTTCCTCCAAAGAACAGATGGTCTCGTCTGCCCCCAGTCGTTTGGCCAACTCCAGCCGCTTTTGACTGATGTCAAATACCACTACTTTTTTTGCTCCGAAAATTTTGGCCCACTGCATGGTAAACAGACCGATGGTACCTCCTCCCAGGACGGCTACCAGTTCTCCGCCTCTGTAATCATTCTGAAAAAGACCATGGAGCGCCACCGTGGACGGCTCAAACATCGCTCCCTGCTCGTAAGAAACAGACGGGTCAAACACGACTGCATTCTTTTCCGGGATCACCACATAATCTCCGTTGCTTCCCTGCTGTCTGGAACCGATGAAGCTGTAGTGTCTGCACAGGGAATAGTTTCCTTTCTGGCAGTCCTCACATCCCATACAGGGTAAAAGGGGCGCCCCCGATACCCGGTCTCCTACGCGGACCTTTGTGACTCCCTCTCCTACTTCCACCACATCTCCGGAAAATTCATGTCCCAGCACAATAGGATAGAAATGGACACCATGGTGCAGGACCCGCGGAATGTCCGATCCGCAGATCCCGGATACCCGGACCTTTACCTTTACCATCCCCGGCTGCACCTGTGGTTCCTCATAATCCATATATCTTACATCTTCATTTCCGCATACGACTGCTGCCTTCATCAAAACTTATCCCTTTCCTTTCATCAGGTCTTTCAAATTCTCATAGATGCCCAAATAGGTTTCATAATTTTTATCATATACAGCCCGATGCTTCGGGTTCGGCTCATGCACTCTCCTGTATGTTACCGTCTTTTTCACAGCCTCTTCAAAGCTCTTATACATGCCGATGCCTACTCCCGCCAGCATGACTGCTCCCAGCGTGGTTGCCGTATCCGAAGACGGAACAACAATCCTGGTTCCTGTTACATCCGCCTTGATCTGCGTCCACAAAAGAGAGTTTGCCGAACCGCCCATGGCCCGAAGCTCCTTGACGGCTGCATGCGCTTCTTTGGCCGTTTCCAGATTGTGGCGAAGAGACATGGCCACGCCTTCCATGGCAGCCCGCACCAGATGCCCCTTTGTCGTTTCAAAATCCAGACCGTAGAAGACCCCTTTTGCGTCCGGATCCCAAATCGGAGAACGCTCTCCCGCCATGTAAGGCAGAAAGATCAGGCCGTCACTTCCTGCCGGAACCTTGTCAGCGATCTCATTCAACAGCTGAAACGAAGAAGTCCCTCTGTTTTTCGCCTCTATCCTCTCCACATCTCCCAGCTCTCTTTCCAGCCATCGGAGGACTCCGCCGCCTCCTACGGTTCCTCCCTGCAGCAGCCAGCTATCCGACGTGGCGTGGTAGCTTAAGATCAATCGTCTGTCCGCCCGGTACTCTTTGGTGCAGATACTCATGCCGCCTGCCTGGCCGCCCTGCTCCTGGGTCTCTCCCTCCTGCAAAACCCCTGCTCCCAGCGTGCCACAGGCAGCATCCAGCGCTCCTGCCGCTACAGGGATCCCTTCCACCAGTCCACACTCTTGGGCCGCTTTTTTCGTAACGTTTCCGATGATGGCATGACAAGGGAAGATCTCCGGCAAAAAAGAAGTGTCTATTCCCATCTCTTTGCAGAGTTCCTTCTCCCACGTTCCCTTTCGCATATGAAAACACTGCCATCCATATCCCTGGGACAGTTCCTGTGTCATCTCTCCTGTCAGGCAAAAAGCAATATAACTGTTGGACTGCAGGATTTTTTCCGTGCGTTTATAGACCTCCGGCCTATGCTTTTTATACCAGAGCACCTTGGGCATGGAGTAGGAAGGCATAAATGGATTTCCGCTGACTTCAAACAGCCGTTCCTCTCCGAACGACTGCCTGATCTCCCTGCAGATTTCATCTGCACGGGTATCCATCCAGATAGGCGTATGACACAGGACGCGCCCCTCTTTGTCCACCGGGATAGCTGACCAGCTCTGCCCGTCGATCCCGATTCCTGCAATCTTAGAAGCTTCTATCCCTGAGCGCTCCAGCATTCTCCTGACCGCCCTGCAGACAGCCTCCCACCATTCCTCCGGGTTTTGTTCTGCCCACCCCTTCTTCGGATAATAGACAGGGTAGCCCTCGCTCTCTGTGGCAGCTACTTCCCCATTCTCTGTAAAAAGTGCCGTTTTGCAGGCACTGGTTCCAATATCGATTCCCAACAAATATTGTTTCATTCTGCACGCTTACCCTCGTTTGCTTTTCCGTTGCATCCACAGACTTTTATCCGGTCTTTTACCAGCTGTTTGACTGCTTCCATCCCCACCTGTCCCAACTTTTTCGGATCGATGGTTCCCGGCTCCTCTTCCAGCAGCTTTTTCACCGCTCCCGTATACGCTGCCCGCAGCTCCGTTGCAAAGTTGACCTTGCACATTCCTCTTGCGATGCAGTCCTTTACGTCTTCGTCGCTAAGTCCGGAGCCTCCGTGAAGCACCAGCGGAACAGAGACCTTGCTGCGGATCTGGGAAACCCGTTCTTTATCCAGAACCGGTGTCCCTGCATAGAAGCCATGGGCGGTTCCGATGGCTACTGCAAGAGAAGTGACGCCCGTCCTCTCCACAAATATCCTGGCCTCTTCGGGATCCGTATTGGTATCCGCCTCTGCCTCCAGATCATCTTCTTTTCCTCCGACCTTCCCAAGCTCTGCTTCTATGGGGATCTGAAGGGCATTGGCCACATCCGCCACCCGTTTTGTCACCGCCACATTCCCTTCAAAATCTTCCTGGGATCCATCCATCATCACAGACGTATACCCTGCCTTTATGGCACGAACAGCCAGTTCAAAGCTGTTTCCGTGATCCAGATGCAGGCATACCGGAACGCTGGCCTTTTCTGCCTCTGCCCGCACCATAGCAAAGTAGGTTTCCAACGTCCCGTATTTCACCGTAGACGCCGTAGTCTGCAGCATGACTGGCGCCTTTAATTCCTCTGCCGCCGCGATCACAGCCTTTACCATTTCCATGTTTTCTACATTAAATGCTCCCACCGCATACTGCCCCCTCTGGGCGTCTGCCAGCATGTTTTTTGACGTAACCAATGGCATATCCTTTTCCTCCCTGCTTTTCAAACTGCTTGTTACTGTTCTTCCTAAAAAATCCCTTTCATTATACAACACTTTTTTCCCCTTTGCACTGATAAAAAAACAATTCTGCAGCTGCTTTTTGCGTATGGGAATGAACCCCGGCTCCCGTATGATATCTTCTGAGAATGAAAAAAGGCGATATTTCTACCGCCTTTGTATTGCATCAGATTTCCACCGTTTCCTTTACGTTTCAGATGTCTTGTAGGTCTTATCCGGCAGTCTCCTTCTCCTTTTTTCCTGCTGCCTGGGCTTTGTTGATCCCTGACAGCTTTTAATCCAGTTTCATGTCTCCCGCTTTGATCCATCCCCATTTTTTCAGGATGTAGCAAAATACTGCGGAGAGCACGGCCGGAAGGATAAAACAGATCAACCCCATTCCTGCCCAGTCCATGGCGGTGATCCCCTCTTTGACGCCGTTTGCCACATCGGCAGCCCATCCTGTATAGACACCGATCTGTCCTACAAAGCCACAGGTCCCCATTCCGGAAGAAACAGCAGGTCCGTTCATCTCCAGACGGAACACGCAGGTGGCGATAGGTCCCGTGATGGCCGATGCCAGAATAGGCGGGATCCATATTTTGGGATTCTTCACAATATTTCCCATCTGGAGCATGGACGTTCCCACCCCCTGTGAGATCAGTCCCCCCACTCCGTTTTCCCGAAAAGACATCACTGCAAATCCTATCATCTGGGCACAGCAGCCTGCCACCGCAGCTCCTCCTGCCAGGCCGGTCAGGCCAAACGCCGCACAAATAGCAGCGGAAGAAATGGGTAGGGTCAGTGCGATCCCCACCAGCACCGACACCAGAATTCCCATCAAAAACGGCTGAAGGTCTGTCGCCCACATGATAAGGCTTCCCATTTTGATAGCTGCACCTCCGATAGCAGGCGCCCACCAGGCAGAAAGCAGGATCCCCACTCCGATCGTCACAAGAGGTGTAATCAAAATATCAATCTTGGTTTCTTTGGAGATCGCTTTTCCACATTCCGCCGCAAAAATCGCCACAAACAGCACAGCCAGCGGCCCTCCTGCGCCTCCCAGTGCATTGGATGCAAATCCTACGGTAATCAGAGAAAACAACACCAGAGGCGGACTGTTCAGGGCATAGCCGATGGCCACCGCCATCGCCGGCCCGCTCATTGCCGACGCCATAGACCCTACCGTGTATTCTGTCTCATTGATAACGGCAACGGTTCTGGTCAGCCAGGAAATTCCCAGCTGCGTACCCAAGGTATTGATGATGGTTCCTATCAGCAGGGAGCAAAACAAGCCCTGCGCCATGGCCCCCAATGCATCTATTCCATATCTTTTGACAGAAATAACAATATCTTTTCGCCTTAAAAACTCCTTGACTGTATCCATTTGCTTCTCCTCTTTCCTTCTGTGCTCTACTTTGCTGTCTGTTTGTCTTTCTCTCTTCCTTTTCCCGGTCTTTCACTAAAGATCCGGAAAAGCGATGTCATAGATCTTCCATGTGTCTCCCTGCTGTATGTACCAAAGCACTGCCGCATAGGTTCCTTTTTTGGCAGATATATTCTGGCCTTCCTCATATTGGCAGGTGTATTCCCCGGAAAGATCTACCCGGATGATCGTTTCCCCTTTCTTACCTCTTTCTTCCGCCCGTGCTGTCGCTTCCCCACTGGACAGCAGCAGTGTCGCCACCTCCGTATTTTTTTCTTTCCCGCACAGGACATGATCCCGAAATCCCCGATATTTCTCATGCACCATCTTTTTACAGGTTTTATGCATCTTTCCCAGGATTTCGATCTTTCCGACCTCGTCCTTTTTAAGACTTCCTTCCATCAGCGTCTGAAATTCCTGAACTGCCTGTGAAGATACCTGCTGCACAGATTCCGGCAAAATATTCGGATCTGCCGCGATCTCTACCGGATTTTGAACTTCATCATAGCCTCTTTTGGACAGATCTACGATTTTTTGAATATCTTCCATTCCTTCCCGTTTGATCTCCACATAGTGCACATAGCCAAATATTCCCGGCACTCTGTATATATCGCAGGTTTCCGTCTGGACCGGCTTTACCCGCTGACTGACAGGCACGGCATCCAGCCTCAATCCGGCGTTCCGGGGCACCTTCAGGTCTACTTGACGGATCAAAAGGCCCTTGTCTTCTACCTTCCAGAATAATCCCTTCCGGACCATTCCGATCTCTTCCCAAAATTCTTCCTGGTTTTTCTCATAACAGATGCAGAATCTCGCCCGCTTTCCCGTCTGTGCCACTTTCCGGATCTTTTTTGGCTCTCCTACCTCCCTGCCTCCTGCTACCGTCATGGCTGTCACAAAGGCCCGCTTTCCCAAAAAGCCTTCCGGGACATCCCGGTACTCTAACATCTCGTACATGGCATTCCAGTCTTTGTCCGACCTTGCCTCTGCATAGCGCCTGACTGCGCTTTCTGCCCCCAGCACATTCGTCAGCACCAGGATCATGACTACCAGCGTCAGAGCAGCCACTCCTGCCTCCAGGATCAGGATCCTGGCAAGGACTGTAGGAGTCTTCCACTTTTTCTTTTTCCCCTCTTCTATCTCCAGCTGGTCAAATTCAAACTCTTCCGGGAGAAAAGGCCCGTAAACCGTCTCTTCAAGGACTTCCCATTCTGCTTTGCCACAGCTGCCCCGGCTTTCTTTTGGGATCTCTTCTTTTCTGCTTGCCCGGTTATCCTGCTTCCACTTTTCCCAAAACATCCTTCGTCTCTCCATTTTCTTAGCGATACGTCGACAACAGGTTTACGTTATAAATTTCTACTTCATTGAGATACAGGGTACGATTGGCATCAAATACTTCCGGCGCTATGGTTCCCATGTACCAGCTTTGGCTGTCGAAATATGCCTGCAGCTCCGGCTCCTGAAATCGCCTCCCTCTTCTTGCCAGGATCTCATTGATGGCCAGCTGCGCCTGCTCCGGAGAAAGGGCTGATGCTTCTTCCTCTGTGATAAAAGTGGTATCACTGGCAGGAAAACAAAAGGATTCCTCCGCCGCCGGTTCCTCGACTGCCTCTGGTGATGGCTCCGTCGTTTCCTGTCCTTTCTGGCCTGCCTTCGAAAATTCCATGACTTCGGGAACCGCCGTGACCATAACTCCTTCCGGCGCCGGAAGTGTCCCCTGATTTCCCTCCCTGTTGCTTGCCAGATTCATCTCTCTCACCTTTTCCGTGGACAGAACCGCCTCCTGTCTGGACGCGCTTTCAGAACCTTTTGACAGTACATAGACTGTCACTGTTATCATAAGAAAAATGAGGATACCCAGCGCCACTGCCGCAATTTCCTGGATGCGTTTTTTTCTTGTCATAGCTTTCTCCTTTTGTCTGTCCCGCCTTAAGCACCGTCAAAAAGATTTTCCTGATTTTGCCCTGCCGGCCGGCCGTTTCAGGGTCTGCGGAAGCTCTTCTTTTCCATCAGACGCCCAGACGCTGTGCAACGGCTTGACCGGCCGCAGTTCCTGCCACTCCTCCGATCCCCGTCTCCTTCAGGCTGCTGTCCATCTTATCTCCTACTTCCTTCATGGCGTCTATCACCTGATCCACCGGAATCTGGCTTTCGATCCCGGCCAGCGCCATATCGGCGGCAGCCATGGCGTTGACGGCTCCGCCCACATTTCTCTTGACACAGGGAACTTCCACCAGACCCGCCACCGGATCACAGACCAGTCCCATCAGATTCTTCAGCGCCATGGCACAGGCATGTCCGATCTGGCTTACGGTGCCTCCCCGCAGGTAACAGATGGCTCCTGCCGCCATCCCGGAGCCGGATCCGATCTCCGCCTGACAGCCACCGGATGCCCCGGCCAGATAGGCCCGGCTGGCGATCACCTGCCCGATTCCTGCCGCCACATACATGGCCTCTATCATATGTTCTTCCGGGATCCCGTATTCTTTTTTATAGGGAACCAGTACCGCCGGCATCACTCCGCAGGCTCCTGCCGTGGGAGCCGCCACGATCCTTTTCATACAGGCGTTATTGCAGCCCATTTTCAGAGCTACCGTCATGACTTTTGCCATGTAATCTCCGCATAGAGCCTCTCCCTTCTTCTGGTAGGCTTCCATTTTCGCTCCTTCGCTGCCCACAAGGCCTCCCGAAGATACCTGATCTTCCTCATACGCCTCAATAGCACTTTCCATGGTCCTCCATATCCCACACATTCCGTTCCAGGATTCTTCCTCTGACGCTCCTCTGTCTTCCATATCTTCCAGTTGTATGGCTTTCCAGAACTCTATCCCTTCTTTCTCACATCTTTTTGCAATGTCTTCTATTGATTGGTATGCCATCTCTTTTCCTCCACTTACTCTGCGTGATACGCTTCCAAAAACATAACCCGGAGTATTCCCTCTTTTTTCTCCAGTTCTGCGATCGCTTCCTTTGATACCTTCTGATCTGTCTCCACCACCATAACAGCCAGTCCTCCCCGCTTATCACGGAACACCTGCATCGTGGCGATATTCACATCTTCTTTGCTGAGAGCTTTGGATACCTCCGTGATCCTCCCCGGCTGATCCACATTCCGAATGATCAGAGTATTCGACTCTCCGCTGAAATTCACGTCCACATCTCCCAGCTTGCTGACCCGTATCCTGCCTCCGCCGATGGAATATGCCTGTATTTTCAGTGTCTTTTTTCCTTCTCCTTCCATCACCAGAAGCGCCGTATTGGGATGTGCTCCCTTCAGGTCTTTCTTGACAATAGAAAATTCCATTCCCTTTTCCTTTGCGATCTCAAAGCTGTCCGGGATCCTCATATCATCCGGCTTCATCCCCAAAAGTCCTGCGATCAGGGCCTTATCTGTCCCATGCCCCTTTCCTGTAGCGGCAAAAGAGCCGTGCAGATACACCGTCACCTTATCCGGCTGTCCTCCGAACAGCTTTCTTCCCATAAATCCGATCCTCGCGGCGCCTGCCGTATGGGAACTGCTGGGTCCCACCATAACCGGTCCCAAAATATCAAATATGTTTGCCATCTTCCCTCTCCCTTCTTTTCCTCTCTGGTTTTCCTTTCTGTTTTCTGTGACGTCTCTTCCTTTTTCTTTTCAATTTCTATCTGTTTTCTCTACTTTATACACTATCACATTTTCCTTCTTTACAAAAGACCTATCTGTCGGAAAGCCCTTCCTTTTCCCTTGGGAAAGATCATGGCTCGCAAAAAGGAGGATGTCCCCTTTCCATGGAGCTTTCTCCATAGGTTCGGACACCCTCCCTTTATCTTCCTGTGATGAAGCAACGGTCAACCTTTTCCGGATCCCCGGCAATTCACCGTCCCTTCAAACTGTGCCTCCCGCACTTCCCCGGGATCTGTTTTCTCTTTCGCTTTTTGCGGGAGCCTTTCTCGCTTTTGCCGCTTTCCTGCTTAAGTCATCTGATGCTCTGTATGAAGCAGAAGGTGTGCCTTGTGGGATAATGGCTTTTCCAGATATTCCGCATACAGCTTCTTGATATCCGGATTGTCATGGGAACAACGCACTTCGGAGCGATCGTCCAGATAGTAGAGATTCTTTCCTCTCTCAAACGCCAGCTCCTTCCCGTCGTGGATCAACTGCCCACCGCCGCCTACGCAGCCGCCGGGACAGGCCATGACTTCCACAAAATCATACTGTACTTCTTTTCTTTCAATCTTCTTTAGCAGTTCTCTGGTATTGCCCAGTCCGCTGACAACCGCCGTTCTTACCTTCACCCCGTCGATATCAAACTCTGCTTCCTGTATGCCGTTATTTTCCTGGAAGCCTGTGCTTCTTACCTGTTTGAAGGTGCCTGCCGGTGGATTTTCCTTTTTCAGGGTAAAATATGCGGTACGAAGAGCCGCCTCCATCACCCCACCTGTTG
Source organism: Suipraeoptans intestinalis (assembly GCF_034091795.1). Taxonomy (NCBI): domain Bacteria; kingdom Bacillati; phylum Bacillota; class Clostridia; order Lachnospirales; family Lachnospiraceae; genus Suipraeoptans; species Suipraeoptans intestinalis. The sequence continues at coordinate 44,141 of NZ_JAXFXH010000011.1, forward strand.
CGCCAAAAATGATTCCGGCTCCCGTTCCCACACTCATGGGATTGTCTCCCGGGATATCATCCAGCGTGTCCGGTTTGATATGGGCAGACCGGATCATTTTTACCAGCTCTCTTGTGGTGATCACCACGTCCGTCTCATGTCCTGCATATTCTCCGTAAAACAGTTCCATCTCCCGTTCGCTCTTCTTTGCCAGGCACGGCATCACCGAAACAGAAAAGATCTTTTCCGGCGACACTCCAATGGACTCCGCAAAATAGGATTTCATTACCGCGCCAAACATCTGCTGAGGTGACTTTGCCGTAGACAGATCTTTTACCATATGAGGGAACTGGGATTTTACGAAACGCACCCAGCCCGGGCAACAGGAGGTAAACATAGGCCTTTCCTTCAGCTCTCCCGCCGTAAACCGTTCCAAAAATTCGCTTGCTTCTTCCATAATGGTCAGATCTGCAGAAAACGCCGTATCAAACACATAGTCTGCTCCCATCCGCTTCAGGGAATCCAGGATCTTTCCTACCTTGGCTTCCTCCGGACTCAGCCCCAGCTGCTCTCCCCAGGAAGCCCGTACCGCCGGCGCCACCTGCACTACCACGATTTTCTCCGGATCTGCGATGGCATCCCACACCAGTTCTGTGTCGTCTCTTTCACTAAGGGCTCCCACCGGACAATGGGTGATACACTGTCCACACAGAGAACAGGGCGCCTCTTCTATTTTTTGTCTCCTGGAAACATTAACGGTCGTTCTGGAGCCAGTTCCTTCCAGGTCCCACACATTCAGGCTCTGGACCTTGTCACACACCTGAATGCACCGCATGCATTTGATACATTTGGAGGAATCCCGGATCAATGGAAATTCCTTGTTCCACTCCTGTTTCTCCGGCGTCTGTTTGTAGGGAAGCTCCAGGATGTTCAGATCGTTTGCCACCTTCTGAAGACTACAGTTTCCGCTTCTGGAACAGATCACACATTGATTGTTGTGCTGGGACAGAATCAGTTCTACCGTCGTCCTCCGATGTCTTCTTACCTTGGGGCTGTTGGTATACAGTACCATCCCTTCCTCTACCACATTGTTACAGGAAGTGATCAGCTTTTCCTTTCCTTCCATCTCTACCACACAGACACGACAGGCTGCGATCTCATTCAGTCCTTTCAGATAGCAGAGTCTCGGAATCGGAATCCCATTCTGCTCAGCCGCCTCCATGATGGTGGTATTCTCTTCCACAGATATTTTCTTTCCGTCAATGATAAGATTTACCATAACCTCTCTCTGCCTCCTTTAAATATTCCATATCCGAAATGATCGCACCTCAGGCAGCGCCCTGCCTCCTGCTGTGCCTCGTTCTTCGTCATACAATTTTCCACGCCTGCAAAATCCTGGACTCTCTCGCAGCCTTCTCTTTCTGTCATATTGACTCTTCCGCATGGGATCTTGTCTTCCAGGCTTGGCTCCGGAATTTCCACATCGCAGGAAATCTCATGGCGATATCCGAAATATTCATCAATATTTGCCGCAACCACCTTTGCCGCCGCAATGGCTGTGATCACTGAGGCCGGACCGCTGGCGCAGTCTCCTCCCGCAAACACGTCCGGCATGTGTTCTACAGCTCCTGTGCTCTTGGTATGGATCTTTCCTTTTTCTACCGGGATCCCGGCTTCTTCAAAGTGTCTCGTTTCGATGTTCTGCCCAATGGCTACGATCAGGTAGTCGCACGGAATATAGACGTCCTCTTCCCCGGTGGGTTTTACACTTGCCCTCCCGTCCCGGATGGCGCTGATCATCTGCGGCGTCACATAGATGCCTTTGATATGATTCTGCTCGTCCACTTCGATAGAGGAGGGAGCCATCAGTGTCTGTACTTCGATTCCTTCTGCTACTGCCCCTTCAATTTCGGCGGGAAGCGCTGTCATATCTGCCACTCTTCTCCGGTATACGATGCTGACTTTTTTTGCGCCCAGACGTCTTGCCGTCCTGACTGCGTCCATCGATACATTCCCGCCTCCGATGACTGCCACTTCCTTCCCGGTCAGATCCGGATGTTCATTTTTTCCTACGCTCCGCAAGAACTGGACTGCGGACACCACTCCATCTGCATCTTCTCCCGGCAGTCCCAGCTTTTTGTCAGTGCTCGCTCCGATGGTGATCAGCACTGCGTCATACTGCTTTCTGAGATCCTGCAGACTGATATCCTGACCGATCTTCAGACCATGTCTGACTTCCACTCCCGTCTTCAAAATGGCGCGGATATCCTCATCCAACCTGTCTTTCGGCAGCCGGTAATTGGGAATTCCATAGCGGAGCATCCCTCCCAGCTCCGGAAGCATTTCGTATACAGTTGCCTGATGTCCCATCAGCTGCAGATAGTAAGCTGCGCTTAAGCCTCCCGGACCTCCTCCCAATACCGCCACCTTCTTTCCGGTGGGCGCACTACAGACAGGGGGATCCACCTCTCCGGCATAATCCGCCGCCATTCTTTTCAGGCCTCGTATGTTAATGGCATCATCCATCATATTTCTTCTGCATCTTGCTTCGCACGGATGCTCGCAGATGAATCCGCAGGTGGTCGGGAAGGGATTGTCCTTCCGGATCAGGCGGATGGCGTCTGCATATCTCTCCTCGCGGATCAGGGCAATGTACCCCGGAATATCCACGCTTGCCGGACAAAGAGCCACACAGGGTACCGGCTGGTGATAGGTACAGGTACACCGGCCGTTTTTAATGTGTTCTTCGTAGTCGTCCCGATAACCGATCAGGCCTTTATACACCATGTTGGCAGCCTCGTATCCAATGGCACAGTCGGAGGCCTCCATTGCATTCAGCGCCGTCTGTTCCATGATATCCAGTGTCTTCATGGTCGCCTTTCCGTCCAGTACCTCCTTGATGCACTGATTCAGCTGTCCCAGTCCGACTCTGCAGGGCACGCATTTTCCGCAGGTCTGGGCATGACACAATTCCACAAAAGCTCTTGCCATATCCACCGGACATAATCCCGGAGGACTGGACTCGATCCGTCTTTCCAAGTCTTTATACAGCCCCTCCATCACGATTTTGGCTCTTTTTGGCGAAGCAATTTCTAATCGACTCATTTTCATCTCCCCTTTTCCAAGTATTTTTGAAACAGTATTGGTAATAATATACCATTTTCCCTTCTTTTTTGAAATATTTTTCAGTAAAGTAGATAAATTAACATTTTGGTCAGCATTTTAACAAATATTCGTATAAATGATTTTTATTTTCAAAATAGAACTCCTCATTCCACCTTTATGCAAACTGAAAAAAGGCTGCCGCTTTTTGCGACAACCTTCTCTTTGACAGATCCTGTATCGTCTGTTTTATACCAGCTCGATCAGAACTTCCATGGCAGCGTCACCTTTACGCTGACCAATCTTCACGATCCTGGTGTATCCTCCCTTACGGTTTTCATACTTGGGAGCCACCTCGTCAAACAGCTTTGCAACCAGATCCACTTCTTTTGTATTTTTCTTTCTTCCTGCCTGTGCCGCCGGAACTTCTTTCACCGGATACAGCACCTTCAGCATCTGACGGCGTGCGTGAAGTCTGGAAGCAAGATCCTTCTTTACTGTCTTCTCCACTTCGTCGTAAACGGTAACTTTCTTTCCGTCTACTACCTCTTTCACTCTCTTTCCGTCTTTATCCTTGCGGGCAACTTTTGCTTTTACCGTTACCTCTTCGAAGTTATCCTTTTCTTTTACTGCCAGAGCGATCAGGCCTTCTGCGATCCCACGGATCTCCTTTGCCTTTGCCTCTGTCGTGCGGATGCTTCCGTTATTTAACAGTGCTGTTACCTGATTTCTCAGTAATGCTTTTCTCTGGCTGGATGTTCTTCCAAGTTTTCTGTATTTTGCCATTTTTCTTCCTCCATCTCTTTCACACCGTCAGCGCTCTTCGGACTTATCTGCCGATGCTCTGTCATGCTTCTTCGGACTTACTGACAGATTTTTCTTATTCTTCGCCTCTGCTGAGGCCCAGTCCCAATTCGTCCAGTTTTGCAAGAACTTCCTCCAGGGACTTCCGTCCAAGGTTTCGCACCTTCATCATATCTTCTGAAGTGCGATTGGTCAGTTCTTCTACTGTGTTGATGCCGGCACGCTTGAGGCAGTTGTAAGAACGGACAGACAATTCCAGTTCATCAATGCTCATCTCCAGCACCTTTTCCTTTTCGTCATCTTCCTTTTCGATCATAACCTCTGCTGCCTGCGCCACCTCCGACAGATCTACAAAGAGTCTCAGATGCTCGTTCAGCACCTTTGCCGCCAGGCTGATGGCCTCATCCGGGAGCAAGGTTCCATTGGTGTAAACATCCAACGTCAGCTTATCATAATCTGTGATCTGACCGACACGGGTATTTTCCACCGTCAGGTTGACTCTCTCCACCGGAGTGTAGATGGAATCGATAGGAATCACCGCAATGGGAAGCTCCTCGTTTTTGTTCTTATCTGCGCTGACATAGCCCCGCCCCTTTGTGATGGTCAGTTCCATGTACAGCTTGCTGTCTGTGCCTCCGTTCAAGGTGGCGATCACTGTTTCCGGATTGACGATCTCGATATCCTGGTCCACCTGGATATCCGCTCCGGTCACTACGCCCTCTCCCTCAAATTCAATATAAGCAGTCTTCGGCTCATCTGTCTCAGACGTGTTTCTGATCGCCAGTGACTTCAGATTCATGATGATCTCTGTGACATCTTCCTTAACACCCGGAATAGAACTGAACTCGTGAAGTACCCCGTCTATCTTAACCTGGCTGACTGCAGCTCCGGGCAGAGACGACAACATGATCCTGCGCAGGGAGTTTCCCAGCGTCGTTCCATATCCTCTCTCCAAAGGCTCTACTACAAACCTTCCATACTTCTTATCTTCTGAAATCTCAGTTATCTCAATATTGGGTTTGTTAAAATCAAACACTAAGTCCACCTCCTGTGGTGCTACGGGTTATTATTTAGAATACAACTCGACAATCAGCATTTCGTCTACCGGAACTTCGATCGCTTCTCTCTTTGGAAGCTCTTTTACTTTTCCGGTCAGTCCTTCCAGATCAGACTCCAGCCACTCCGGAACAAGACGTCCGGCTGTTACTTCCACGATCCCTTTGTATCTTGTAGAGCCCTTCTTGTTTTCCTTGATCTCGATCACGTCTCCTGCCTTGATCAGATAAGAAGGAATATTGATCTGTTTACCGTTTACCAGTACATGCTTATGGTCTACGATCTGTCTTGCTTCGCGTCTGGTTCTTGCAAATCCCAGGCGGAACACAACGTTATCCAGCCTTGACTCCAGCATAACCATCAGGTTTTCACCTGTCATACCGCTCATACGCTGAGCCTTCTTGAAGTAGTTTCTAAACGGTTTTTCCAATACACCGTAGATGAACTTTGCCTTCTGCTTCTCACGCAGCTGAAGACCGTACTCGCTCATCTTTTTATTTGCTCTCTTTAATTGTCTGTTAGACTTTTTATCAATTCCCAAGTATGTAGGATCCATACCAAGTGATCTGCATCTTTTGAGAACCGGAACTCTATTTACTGCCATGTTTTCCTTTTCCTCCTGTTTGAAATTCGGATATTACAATCTTGCCTGCGGGTATTCACTAGACTCTTCTGCGCTTCGGCGGACGACATCCGTTGTGCGGTACCGGAGTCACGTCTCTGATGCTGGTTACATCGATTCCGCAAGCCTGCAATGCACGGATTGCAGCTTCTCTTCCGGATCCCGGTCCCTTTACCATAACGTCCACGGATTTCAGTCCATGTACCAATGCCGCTTTTGCCGCTGTCTCTGCTGCCATCTGTGCCGCATATGGAGTAGATTTCCTTGAACCTCTAAAGCCCAGACCACCTGCACTTGCCCATGAAAGAGCATTTCCCTGTGCATCTGTCAACGTAACGATCGTGTTGTTGAAAGATGACTGAATGTGTGCCTGTCCACGTTCAACGTTTTTCTTGACACGTTTTTTTGTCACTTTTTTTGTAACTTTCTTTGCCATAATAAAACTAACCTACACTTTCTGATTTAATCATGTTTTATGAGTACCTATTTCTTTTTGTTTGCCACAGTTCTCTTCGGGCCTTTTCTGGTTCTTGCGTTTGTCTTTGTCTTCTGTCCGCGAACCGGAAGTCCCTTTCTGTGACGGATTCCTCTGTAACATCCGATTTCCTGTAATCTCTTGATGTTCAAAGCGATCTCTCTTCTAAGATCACCCTCTACCATCTGACTTTCGTCGATCACTGCGCTGATCTTCTTCACATCTTCGTCTGTGAGGTCTCTGCAGCGAATGTCCGGATTTACTCCTGCTTCTCCCAGAATCCGGTTAGAGCTTGCTCTTCCGATCCCGTAAATATAAGTCAATCCGATCTCAACACGTTTGTCTCTTGGTAAATCTACACCTGCTATACGAGCCATGTGAATTTCCTCCATTTTCTTTTCTTAGTTTAATATTGTCTTTAACTGGGGATATGATATCCCAGGTGTGTCGGTATCCACACCCTTTCCGGCCACCGGTAGCCTCCGGTAATGACGGGCCGGTATTAGAAGCAATATACGAGGACGTCCACCAGCCGCGCAGGATTCCTTGTATATTTGATACAGTCTCCCCCCGTAGGGATCCACTGTCAGCCGCCTAAATCATCTGCATAACTTTGCCAAACTCCAAGGATTAACCTTGACGCTGTTTATGCTTTGGGTTCTCGCAGATAATGCGAACGCTTCCTTTTCTTTTGATTACTTTGCATTTTTCGCAAATTGGTTTTACTGATGATCTAACCTTCATGTCAAATCCTCCTTTCATCCATTGCTCTGCCGTTGTTTCACCCATTTTTTCGCTATTTTCCGCCCAAAAAGCAGAAATATGCCCAAAAACGTGCTTATACATTATAGCACTCGATTTTCCTATAAGTCAATATCTTTTTTATGGTTCTTTCCGAGCCCTTTCCGGGCTTTCTCTCCGAATACGCTGACCGGACCTTTTTCAACCCTTTCACGGTTGTTTCCAGAGCTCTTTTCCTGCCTCGCCTATTTGTCTCTCCAGATGATCCTTCCTTTAGACAGATCATAGGGGGACAGCTCCAGTGTCACCTTATCTCCCGGCAGTATCTTTATAAAATTCATCCGCAGCTTTCCGCTGATGTGAGCCAGAACCTGATGTCCGTTCTCCAGCTCTACCTGGAACATGGCGTTTGGAAGTTTTTCCACAACCGTTCCTTCAATTTCGATTACGTCTGCTTTCGACATATATTTTCCTCCCTCTTAGGTTTCCTTTTTTCACAAACTTAATATCACAGGATCTCCTTCTGTAATCAGAATGGTATTTTCATAATGAGCCGACAGGCCGCCGTCTCTGGTCACTACCGTCCAGTCATCGTCCAGCCAGTCCACTTCCCAGGTTCCGGTGTTGATCATCGGTTCGATCGCCAGCGTCATTCCCGCCTTCAGCTTCACGCCCCTTCTCCCTACATCGTAGTTGGGGATTTCCGGCGCTTCGTGCAGCTCCGTTCCGATTCCATGTCCGCAAAGATCCCGGACGACTCCGTATCCTCTTGATTCTGCATAGTTTCCGATGGCCTTTGAAATATCGAACAAATAGTTTCCTTCTCTGGCATACTCCAGTCCTGCAAAAAAGCTGTCGCGGGTCACATGGATCAGTTTTCTTGCCGCATCGGATATGGCGCCTACCCCTACCGTTCTGGCTGCATCGGATTGGTATCCTCTGTGTATCACCCCTGCATCCAGGCTCACAATATCGCCTTCCTGAAGGATCCGTCTGTCTGACGGGATCCCGTGCACTACCTCGTTGTTTACGGAAACGCAGATAGAAGCCGGATATCCGTGATAATCCAAAAAGGAAGGAATACAGTCATAACTTCTGATCAGCTTTTCTCCCAGCCGATCGATCTCGCCGGTGGTGATTCCGGGGCAAATGGCCTTCTCCAGTTCTTCATGTACTTTTGCCAGGATCTGCCCCGCCTCCGCCATCAGCCGGATTTCTCTGTCTGATTTGATCGTGATCGGCATCTCTACGCCTCCAGCAGCTTCAGTATGTTCTGAAACACGTCCTGAATATCCTTGGTGCCGTCCACCGAATACAAGATTCCTTTTTCTCTGTAATAGTCGATCAATGGCTGTGTCTGTTCGTGGTAAACACGCAGGCGCTTTTCCACGGTTTCCGGTTTGTCATCTTCACGCAGGATCAGCTCTTTTCCGCAGGTATCACAGATCCCTTCCTCTTTCGTCGGCGCATATTCCAAATGGTAGGTTGCCCCGCATCCCACGCAGGCTCTTCTGCCTGACATCCGGCGAACGATATTGGCGTCCGGAACCTCCACGTTAATGGCAAATCCCAACGCTTCTCCCATTTCGTCCAGAGCCTCCGTCAAAGCCTCTGCCTGGGGAATGTTTCTTGGAAATCCGTCCAGCACATATCCTGTCTTACAATCCTCCTGAACAACCCTGTCTGTTACCAGGCTGACCGTCAGCTCATCCGGAACCAGAAGTCCCTGATCCATGTACGCCTTTGCCTTTTTGCCCAGTTCCGTTTCGTTTTTGATGTTGGCGCGGAAGATATCTCCTGTAGAGATATGAGGAATCCCAAACTTTGCAGCGATTTTTTTTGCCTGCGTCCCTTTTCCCGCTCCGGGTGCTCCCAGCATAACAATCTTCATGTCTCTTCCTCCTTATAGCATTTTAACCCGCAGAAAAATCTGCGAGTCAAAATGTTAATGATTCAAAAATCCCTTGTAATTCCGCACAAGCAATTGAGATTCCATTTGCTTGAGGGTTTCCAGGATAACACTTACGATAATGATCAGGGAAGTTCCTCCAAACGACACATTTGCTCCCAGCCATCCGCTGAAGAAAATGGGAACTACCTGCAGGATCACCAATCCGCACGCTCCGATGAAAATGATCCGGTTCAGGATCTTCGTCAGATATTCCACCGTCGGTTTTCCGGGACGGATCCCCGGGATAAACCCGCCGTTCTTTTTCATATTGTTGGCAATTTCCAACGGATTAAATGTGATCGATGTGTAAAAATATGCAAAGAATACCGTCAGTACAATGTAAACGATCAGTCCCCAGGAATATTTCAGTTGCGCCGGGTTCAGCCAGTTCCCCTGGTTCAGCCCTCTGAGGATCTCACTGCCGATCCCGGTACCCTGTCCTTTTCCGAAGAACGTAGCCAGCACCACCGGCGTCTGCATCAGGGATGATGCAAAAATGATCGGGATCACACCTGCGGTATTGATTTTTAACGGAATGTTGGTAGACTGTCCGCCATAGCTTTTTCTTCCCACAGTCTTCTGTGAGTACTGCACTGCGATCCGTCTTTCGCCCCCTTGAAGGACTACTACGAACACCACCAGCGCTACGATGATAGCCAGGATGATCACAACTGCCAACGTTGCTTTTGCTGGCGTTTTTCCTTTTACAAACTGCTGGAACAGTGTGGTCATATCACTGGGGATCCTTGAAACGATATTGATCACCAGTACGATGGAAATTCCATTGCCCACACCCTTCTCCGTGATCCTCTCTCCTATCCACATGAGGAAAGCGGACCCTGCCGTTAATGTCAGCACTACGATCGCTGCATTTACAAAGTTATAGTGAGTCAGAAGACCCTGTCTTCCAAATCCCACCGCCATGGCTGTAGATTCGATCAATGCCAGCGCCACCGTCACATAACGGGTAATGGACATGATCTTCTTTCTTCCGTCTTCTCCATCCTTCTGCATCTCTTCCAGCTTGGGAATTGCGATGGTCAGAAGCTGCATGATAATGGAAGATGTGATATAGGGAGTAATACTTAGTGCAAAGATGGACATTCTCTCCATAGAACCACCGGTAAAAGCATTTAACAGATTAAATGCTTCTCCGGTATTCTGTGCAAAAAAGTCCTGAATGTATTTGGTATTGACTCCCGGCGTGGGCAACTGTGACCCAAGCCGGATGACTATCAGCATCAGGAATGTATATAGGATCCGCCCTCGCAGATCTTTTACCTGAAATGCTTTACGTAATGTCTGCAACATTAGATCACCTCTGTTTTTCCACCCAAAGCCTCAATTTTCTCTACTGCACTGGCACTGAATGCATTTGCCTGTACCGTCAGTTTTTTTGTAAGTTCCCCGTTTCCAAGAATCTTAACCCCATCTCTTGGATTTTTTACGATCCCCTGCTGGATCAGTGTTTCTACAGAAACAACAGAATCGTTCTCGAACACTTCCAACGCTCCCAGATTGATCCCAACGATCTCTTTGGAATTTCTGCTCTTGAAGCCTCTTTTTGGTATCCTTCTATACAAAGGCATCTGTCCGCCTTCAAATCCTGGTCTTGTACCTCCGGAACGAGCCTTCTGCCCCTTATGCCCTTTTCCGGCTGTCTTACCATTTCCGGAACCGTGTCCACGTCCTCTTCTGAAATTATCACTCTGCTTTGCACCATCTGCTGGTCTTAAGTTTGATAAATCCATTGTGACACCTCCTTCTTCGCGATTTGTCTATACTTCTTCTACTTTTACCAGGTGCTGCACCTGTTTTACCATTCCTCTTGTTGCTGCATTGTCCGGAAGTTCTACTGTTTTGTTCAGTTTTCTGAGCCCCAGCGCTTCCACCGTTCTCTTATGCTTTGGTACAGCACCAATTGGAGATTTTACCAATGTAACTTTTAAATTTGCCATTTTTTACCTCCTTAGCCTAAGATCTCTGCAACTGTTTTTCCGCGAAGTCTTGCAACTTCTTCCGGAGTTTTGATGTGGCGAAGTGCATCTATCGTTGCCAATACTACGTTCTGTTTATTGTTTGATCCCAGAGATTTGGTACGGATATTTTTGATCCCTGCCATCTCGATCACGGCACGCGCCGGTCCTCCGGCGATCACTCCGGTACCTTCTGAAGCCTTTTTCAAAAGAACTTCTGCTCCGCCAAACTTTCCCACATAATCATGCGTAACACTGCCATGTGCATCCAGTGCTACGGAGATCAGATGCTTTGCCGCATCTTCCTTTCCTTTGCGGATCGCTTCAGGAATTTCTGTCGCTTTCCCTAAACCTGCACCAACATGGCCATTTCCATCGCCTACAACAACTAAAGCTGTGAATCTCATGTTACGGCCACCCTTAACAACTTTGGTTACACGTTTAATTGACACTACTTTTTCTGTTAGTTCTAATTGACTAGCATCAATACGTTCTTGTCTCATGTGTGCTCCTCCTCCTAGAAATTCAACCCAGCTTCTCTTGCTGCGTCTGCTAATGCTTTTACTTTTCCCTGATAAATAAATCCGCCTCTGTCAAACACTACGTCTTTGATCCCTTTTTCAGCGGCTTTCTCTGCAATCACCTTACCCAAATACTTTGCTGCATTTACGTCGTTGGTCTTTTCCAGGTTTGCTTTCACTTCTTTCTGAAGAGTGGAAGCAGAAACCAAGGTGTTTCCAACGGTATCGTCAATAATTTGAGCATACATATGATTGTTGCTTCTAAACACAGCCAAACGTGGGCACTCAGCCGTACCGCTAAAACGGTTACGTAACTTCATGTGTTTCTTTCTGCGAACTTCACTTCTGATTTTTTTGCTAACCATTTTCACACTCTCCTTACTTATTTTTTACCGGTCTTGCCGACTTTACGTCTGATCACTTCATCAGCATACTTGATTCCCTTGCCCTTATATGGCTCAGGTCTTCTCTTATCTCTGATCTCTGCAGCATACTGACCGACTTTTTCTTTGTCGATTCCCTGAACGATGATCTTGTTCTGTCCTTCCATTGCGGTTTCCACGCCTTCCGGATCGATCATCTCAACAGGATGAGAGTATCCAAGGTTCAATGTAAGCTTGTTTCCGGATTTTGATGCTCTGTAACCCACTCCGTTTACTTCCAGAACTTTTTTATAGCCTTCTGTAACGCCTACTACCATGTTGTTCAGAAGTGTTCTGGTAAGACCGTGAAGAGATTTCATTCTCTTTAAGTCATTGGGTCTGGTTACAACGATCTCTGCACCTTCCTGCTTGATCTCCATCTCTGCCGGAAGTTCTTTTTCCAACGTTCCCTTCGGGCCCGTTACCGTTACTTTATTATTCTCTGCAATTACGACAGTCACTCCCGCCGGAACCGCAACTGGCAGTCTTCCTATACGTGACATACCTGTTCCTCCTTAACTTAAATTTTCGGAGCAGAAGCTAAAGTCTGCTCTGTTTTCAGTTTCTACATTCGCTAAGCTCCAAGAACGCCCTCGCACTAGGGCTCGTGAAATACCTCGCCAAGTGCCTCTTGTGGATGTTCTTCTCGCTAACGCTCGTGTGGTACCTCGCTAAGCTCCAAGAACGCCCTCGCACTAGGGCTCGTGAAATACCTCGCCAAGTGCTTTCGGGCTACCATACGAAGCAGAGTACTTCTCCGCCTACGCCCAGTTTTCTTGCTTCTTTGTCTGTGATCACACCTTTGTTTGTGGAGATGATCGCTGTTCCAAGTCCGCCGAATACCTTCGGTACATCTTCGCATCCTGCGTAAACCCGCAGACCCGGCTTGGAGATTCTCTTAAGACCGGAGATAACTTTTTCATTCTTGTCTGAACCGTATTTCAGGGTAATTCTGATGGTCTTGAAAACGTCTTCTTCGATCAGATCATACTTCTCTATATATCCCTCATCCAGCAGAATGTTTGCAATAGCCAGCTTCATTCTGGATGATGGCACGTCTACTGTATCATGTTTTGCAGTATTTGCATTACGAATTCTTGTAAGCATATCTGCGATTGGATCACTCATTGTCATTATCCTTTTCCCTCCTTATCGTGAAGTTCTTCTTCCAGCTGCAAACTTCTACCAACTTGCCTTCTTAACGCCCGGAATCTGTCCCTTATATGCCAATTCACGGAAGCAAACACGGCAAATTCCATATTTTCTCAAATAAGCATGCGGACGTCCGCAAATTCTGCAGCGGCTGTATTCTCTGGTAGAAAATTTCTGCTTACGCTGCTGCTTAATTTTCATCGCTGTCTTAGCCATAATTTCCCTCCTTATTTTGTAAACGGCATATTGAACTGGGTCAGCAGTTCACGTGCTTCTTCGTCTGTTTTTGCTGTAGTAACAAAGATAACGTCCATACCTCTTACCTTGTCCACCTTATCGTACTCGATTTCGGGGAAGATCAGCTGCTCTTTGATACCCAGAGCATAGTTTCCTCTTCCGTCAAATGCGTTAGGGTTTACACCTCTAAAGTCGCGGACACGGGGCAACGCAAGGTTGATCAGACGATCTACAAACTCGTACATCTTCTCTCCCCTTAAGGTTACCTTACATCCGATTGCCATTCCTTCTCTCAGCTTGAAGTTTGCCACTGACTTTTTGGCTTTGCAGATCACTGCCTTCTGTCCTGAGATCTTCTCCAGATCAGCGATCGCTGAATCCAGGATCTTGGCATTATCCTTTGCCTCGCCAACGCCCATGTTGATGACTACCTTGTCAAGCTTTGGCACTTCCATAATATTTTTATAACCGAACTTTTTCTGTAATGCGTCTACGATTTCGTTCTGGTACTGCTCTTTTAATCTACTCAAAACCGGAACCTCCTTCCTTCTCTTTCTTAATCAATCACTTCTCCTGTTGATTTTGCATAACGCACTTTCTTATCTCCGTCCATTTTGAAGCCCACACGGGTAGCCTTCCCCTTGTGTACATACATAACGTTAGAGATGTCCACAGGACCTTCCTGATGGATGATTCCGCCGTTTTGATTTGCTGCACTCGGCTTTGTGTGCTTGGTCAGCATGTTTACGCCTTCCACTACCACTCTGCCGGTCTTGTGGTTGACAGCGGTCACTTTGCCCTCTTTGTCTTTATCTTTTCCGGCAATCACCTTTACGGTATCACCTTTCTTGATCTTCAGCATCGACATATTCGCACCTCCTTACAGTACTTCCGGCGCAAGCGAAACGATCTTCATAAACTGCTTGTCACGCAGCTCTCTTGCTACCGGCCCAAAGATACGGGTTCCTTTTGGTGTCTTGTCTTCTTTTATGATGACAGCGGCATTCTCATCGAAACGGATGTAGGATCCGTCTTTGCGACGAGTGCTGTTTACGGTACGAACGACTACTGCCTTTACTACATCACCTTTTTTTACAACGCCGCCTGGTGTTGCATCTTTAACACTTGCAACGATGATATCGCCGATTCTGGCATATCTTCTTGTTGAACCGCCAAGTACCCGAATACACAACAGCTCTTTTGCGCCTGTGTTATCTGCCACTCTCAGTCTGCTTTCTTGCTGTATCATGCAGGTTCCCCTCCTTATACTATTTCACTTTTTCCATGACTTCCACAAGGCGCCATCTCTTGTCTTTGGACAACGGTCTTGTTTCCATTACTTTTACCTTATCGCCGATATTACACTCGTTTGCTTCGTCGTGTGCTTTCAGCTTATATGTTCTTTTTACGATCTTTTTGTAAAGTGGGTGCTTTACATGATCCTCTACTGCCACAACAATGGTTTTGTCCATCTTATTGCTGACAACTCTGCCCACTCGTGTTTTTCTAAGATTTCTTTCCACGGTCTATACTCCTTTCAAATGAAGTTCTATTCGCCGGACTTTGCCGTTAACACGGTCTGGATTCTGGCAATATTTCTTCTAACCTCTTTGATCCTGCTTGTATTGTCCAACTGATTTGTTGCGTTCTGAAACCTTAAGTTGAAAAGTTCCTTCTTAGCAGCTACTAATTCTTCACTCAGCTCTGCAGCTGATTTTGTTTTTAAATCTTCTACAAACGCATTAATTTTCACTGTTATCACCGCCTTCTAAGTCTGCACGTGAAACCACTTTACATTTACATGGCAGCTTGTGTGTTGCAAGACGAAGCGCTTCTCTTGCCACGTCCTCAGGCACTCCTGCGATCTCGAACATCACACGGCCTGGCTTTACCACTGCTACCCAGTACTCCAAAGTTCCTTTACCGGAACCCATACGTGTTTCAGCTGGTTTTGTAGTTACCGGTTTATCTGGGAATATCTTGATCCAAACCTTACCTCCACGCTTGATATGACGTGTCATAGCAATACGGGCAGCTTCGATCTGGTTGGAGCGAATCCAGCAGGGCTCTGTAGCCACGATACCGAACTCACCATGTGAAATTGTATTCCCACGCAGCGCTTTTCCTTTCATCGTGCCGCGGAATTGTTTACGACGTTTTACTCTTTTTGGCATTAACATGATTTATCGCTCCCTTCCTTTGCCGCCTTCTCGGGAAGAACTTCGCCCTTGTACACCCACACCTTCACACCTACTTTTCCGTATGTGGTGTCTGCCTCGGCAAATCCGTAGTCAATATCAGCTCTCAATGTCTGAAGAGGAATGGTTCCTTCGCTGTAAAACTCTGTACGAGCCATATCTGCTCCGCCCAAACGTCCGGAAACAGAAGTCTTTACTCCAAGAGCTCCTGCCTTCATGGTTCTTGACATACAGGATTTCATTGCACGTCTGAAGGAAATACGGTTCTCCAGCTGAAGCGCGATATTTTCTGCTACCAGCTGCGCATCCTTATCCGGTCTCTTGATCTCCTTGATGTCTACCACCAGCTTCTTGTCTGTAAAACGGGAAAGCTCGCTCTTTACTTTTTCAATCTCAGCTCCGCCTTTTCCGATCACAACTCCCGGTTTTGCTGTATATACGATTACCTTTACTCTGTCAGACGCTCTTTCGATCTCAATCTTGGAGATTCCTGCGCTGTACAGTCTCTTTTTGAGATATTTTCTGATCTTGTGGTCTTCTACCAGGCAGTCTGCAAAATCTTTTTCTGCATACCATCTGGAATCCCACTCTTTGATAATACCCACTCTTAAGCCATGAGGATTAACTTTTTGTCCCATGATTGTCCTCCTTATCTTTCATCAAGCACAAGTGTGATGTGGCTGATTCTCTTCTCGATTCTGTAAGCCCTTCCCTGTGCTCTTGGTCTGATTCTCTTCATTGTCGGTCCTTTATTTGCGTATGCCTCTGCAACATAAAGCTTTTCCACGCTCATGCCATTGTTGTTCTCGGCATTTGCGATGGCTGACTCCAACAACTTCTTTACTAAGCTGGAAGCATATCTTGGATTATAAGTCAAAATACCAAGTGCTGTCGTCACATCTTTTCCTCTGATGGCATCCAACACGAAGCATGCTTTCTGTACGGATACTCTTGCGTAAGAAAGCTTTGCTGACGGTCTGGTATCTTTATTGGCATTTCTCTCTCTTTTAATTTGGGATCTGTGTCCTTTTGCCACGGATAAACCCTCCTTTCACATTCTTACTTATCTAACTCTGGATTTCTTTTCGTCTTTTCCATGTCCTCTGTATGTTCTGGTAGCCACAAACTCACCAAGCTTGTGTCCTACCATGTCTTCTGTCACATACACCGGTACATGCTTTCTTCCGTCATGAACGGCGATTGTATGTCCAACCATACTCGGGAAAATTGTAGAACGGCGTGACCATGTCTTTATAACAGACTTGTCTCCTGCCTCGTTCATCGCATCAATTTTCTTAAGCAGGCTTGCATCTGCAAATGGTCCTTTTTTAACTGAACGTGCCATAGGTTCTAACCTCCTTGTGAAAATTATTTGATCGCTTTACCATCTCTTCTTCTTACAATCAGCTTGTTAGAAGACTTGTTTTTCTTTCTCGTCTTAAGACCCAGTGCCGGCTTGCCCCATGGTGTACATGGACCCGGACGTCCGATACCTGTTCTTCCTTCTCCACCTCCGTGCGGATGGTCGTTGGGGTTCATAACAGAACCACGAACGGTAGGTCTGAATCCCATATGGCGCTTGCGTCCTGCTTTTCCGATGTTGATGAGGTTATGATCTCCGTTTCCGACTACTCCTACAGACGCTCTGCACTCGATCGGAACCATTCTCATTTCTCCTGACGGAAGTCTGAGGGTTGCATACTTCC
Source organism: Suipraeoptans intestinalis (assembly GCF_034091795.1). Taxonomy (NCBI): domain Bacteria; kingdom Bacillati; phylum Bacillota; class Clostridia; order Lachnospirales; family Lachnospiraceae; genus Suipraeoptans; species Suipraeoptans intestinalis. The sequence goes on from NZ_JAXFXH010000011.1 coordinate 61,083, forward strand.
CTTCTTTTGCCATCAGCTGTGCGCTGTTTCCGGCAGAACGAACCAGCTGTCCGCCTCTTCCGGGATGCATCTCGATGTTATGGATCTGGGTACCAACCGGAATCTCCGACATAGGCAGGCAGTTTCCGACCTTGACTTCCGCTTCCGGTCCGTTCATGATCTTCATGCCGTCCTTCAGTCCTTCCGGCGCCAGAATGTATGCCTTCTCTCCATCTTCATAACAGATCAGAGCGATGTTTGCCGTTCTGTTGGGATCGTACTCGATTCCGATAACCCTGGCTGTAATACCGTCTTTTCTTCTCTTAAAGTCGATGATTCTGTATTTTTTCTTTGCTCCGCCTCCACGATGTCTTACTGTGATCTTTCCCTGATTGTTACGTCCTGCCTGTCTGCTCTTTGGAGCAAGCAAAGACTTCTCCGGTGTCTTTTTCGTAATTTCTGCGAAGTCAGAACCTGTCATTTGTCTTCTGGAAGGCGTATATGGGCGATAAGTTTTAATTCCCATGGTTACTTCTCCTTTCAAATCTGCTAATTATTGTTTTCACGGATTTGCACCGTATATCTGTTCCTTTTACAGACCTTCAAAAATCTCGATGTCTGCACTGTCTGCCGTCAACTGCACGATCGCTTTTTTGGTCTTGGAAGTTCTTCCGTACTTCATGGAACCACGCGCTCTTTTTTTCTTGCCGTCAAGGTTCATCGTGTTGACGCTCTTTACCTTTGTTCCGTTGAACATTTTTTCAACAGCTTCTTTTACCTGTGTTTTTGTTGCTTCCGGATGTACCAGGAATGTGTATTTCTTATCTCCCATCATTCCCATGCTTTTTTCTGTCACAACCGGCTTAAGGATCACATCATAATATTGAATATTAGCCATTATGCGTACACCTCCTCAATATTGGCAACGGTCTCTTTCGTCAGGATCAATGTGTTGTATTTCAGGATGTCATATACATTGATCGTGTTTGTTCTTGCCGTCTTCACTCCTGCGATATTTCTTGCGGAGATCTCTGCGTTTTTATTGTCTTCTCCCAGAACCACCAGCGCTTTTGAAACGTTCAGGTTCTTCAGGATGTTTGCGAAATTCTTGGTCTTGATCTCGTCAAACTTGATCTCATCTACTACGATCAGCTTGTTTTCTGCTACTTTTGAGCTTAACGCTGACTTCAGAGCCGCTCTTTTTTCTTTTCTGTTCATCTTAAAAGAGTAGTCTCTCGGCACCGGAGCAAATACCACTCCACCGCCTGTCCACTGCGGAGATCTGGTGGATCCCTGTCTTGCATGACCGGTTCCTTTCTGTCTCCATGGTTTTCTTCCGCCTCCGGACACTTCAGAACGGGTTTTCGCCTTCTGTGTTCCCTGACGCTTATTTGCAAGCTGGTTTACGACTGCCATATGCACCAGATGTTCGTTTACTTCTACGCCGAACACTGCATCGCTTAAGTCGATGGTTCCAACTTCTTTTCCTTCGATATTATAAACAGCTACGTTTGCCATATCCGTATCCTCCTTCCTTCACCAAGTCCTAGTTCCCTTTTACCGCTTCTTTGATCGTTACCAGAGACTTTTTCGGTCCGGGTACAGAGCCTTTTACAAGAATCAGGTTCTTGTCTGCATCTACACGGACGATCTCAAGATTCTGAATGGTAATTCTCTTGCTTCCCATATGTCCCGGCATCTTCTTGCCCTTGAACACCTTGCTGGGATCAGAAGCAGCTCCGTTGGAACCTGCATGGCGATGGAACTTTGAACCATGAGTCATCGGTCCTCTGTGCTGGTTATGTCTTTTGATCGCACCCTGGAATCCTTTTCCCTTGGAGATTGCAGTTGCATCGATCTTATCCCCTGCCGCAAAGATATCTGCTTTGATCTCCTGCGCCAGCGCAAAATCTGCTACATTCTCAAAACGGAACTCTCTTACAAATCTTTTTCCGGAAACGCCCGCTTTTGCAAAATGTCCCTGCAAAGCCTTGGTCAGACCATGACGGTGAACGATCTCTTTCTTTCCATTTTTGTCTTTGTTGACTGTCTTGTCTTTTTTGTCAGCAAACCCTACCTGCACCGCATCATATCCGTCGTTTTCAACTGTCTTGATCTGTGTTACCACACAGGGGCCAGCCTGAAGGACTGTTACCGGCGTCAGACTTCCGTCTTCATTGAACACCTGGGTCATACCAACTTTGGTAGCTAAAATAGCTTTTTTCATTATGATTTCCTCCTTAAATTTACAGCGGAACGCCGCCTGGACGTTCATCCTAAATGTTAGGAATTACTGCTTTTGCTTTTTGAAACTTACTTGTTCTTCATCTTGATGTCGATATACACACCTGCCGGCATCTCCAGTCTGGACAACGCCTCTACCGTCTTCTGGGTAGGAGTGATGATATCGATCAGTCTCTTGTGTGTTCTCTGTTCAAACTGCTCTCTGGAGTCTTTGTACTTGTGAACAGCACGCAGGATCGTTACTACTTCCTTCTTTGTCGGAAGCGGAACCGGTCCGCTCACCTTCGATCCGTTCTTCTTAACTGTCTCGATGATTTTCTTTGCGGATGCATCCACCAGCTGATGGTCATACGCCTTCAATGTGATTCTCATTACTTGTTGACTTGCCATAAAAAAAGTCGCCTCCTTTTCGTACTTTGTAACTCAGTACGACAAGCGGTGACTGTACACTCTCCCGTGTGTGTCGTGAGAAACTCACACGTCGTTACCATATTTCAATGGTCAGTTGGTTCGTACAGTGACTTGTCGCCAGTTTCCTAACTTGACATTCGCTCCTCGGAAAACCTGCCACAACGGGCAGCAACCTCCGGTATCATAGCTATCATGCCACAGCTTTTTCAGTATAAAGGAAATAGTTTCCCTTTGCAACCATTAAACAAGAAAAATTGTACTTTTTTCAGTACAATCTTTCTTCTCTCTCCGCGCCTTTCCATCGCCATCTTTTTTGTTGTCGGTTTTCTTTTACAAGTTTCCTTTTCCCGGCGCTTTCTCTTCTTCAATCAGACGCCAACTGCCTTTTCGTTTCAGCCTCGCCTGTCTGACTCCTCTTTTCTAGCGGTTTTTCCAGGCTTCCTTCAGGATCTCCCACTTCATTGCCCAGCTCAGCCGCACCGGCACAATGGTTTTTCCCGTCTTATGGGATAAAAATTCGTAAAAGCCTTCCGCTTCCCCCTGCACAAAATCATTCTTTCCTATTATATGCAGGTCGTTGTTATTCACGCTAAGGTAGAAATAGGTCTCATCCGCGTAGATGTAAGCAATTTCTCCATACTGCACCTTTATTTCTTCTTCTTGACGCAGGATTCGGAACTCTCTTTCGCCAAAGACAAAACGGATATCTGCATGGCTTTGGTAATAAGGATCCGTTTTTCCCAGGTTATACACAGAAAGCGGGCGCTGGATCAACGCCAGCAGAAGCATCACAATCCCGATCACCGTAAAGATCAGGGACAGCCGCGGCGTCCTGGCAAAAAACCGCAAAATAATACTGCACACCGCTATGATCAAAAGTTGCCTGCCGGGGCGCTTCCCTCCCACCTGCTCCTTAAATCTCAAAAATGCTTTTACTGTCTCCTTCGTGTGTTTCGTCACCGCTTCATACACTACCGTCATATGCCCCTCCCCATTCACTCACACGGAAACTTTGTCCGCTGTGTTCTTACCTATTTTCATTATATTATAAACACCGCACCACAGCAAGCTGAACCGTCACTTCCCATCAAACAAACCACTCTTCCCACCAACCCCGACGCACGATCGCACACAAGATTCCATAACAGATCCGTCCCCTTACTTTCAAATCCGTTTTTTTCATAGCAGCAATCCAATCCTCTTGTTTTCAATTCATTTTTCCTGCTGTTTTCTGCACCTCCGTCTTTTTGCCTCTCTTTTTTATGCAGAAACTATCACAATCTTCCCCTCCAAGAAGCCGCTCTGCTCTTTCAATTCCCCGGTTTTGCCCATTCATTTTCATGCGTTTTTGAACAAAAAGATTGACTTTCTTTCTATTTGTTGGTAAAATTAAACAATAACAGATAGTATTTTTTTTAACAATGAGCGCGGCAAATCGGGGTGTCGCCTCCGTTAACTTAGTAGTTCTGTTAGCATCAGCAAAAATTTAATCTGGAGGGATGAATTATGAACGTTGTAGCAATTATTCGTATCGTACTTATTGTGTTCACGTTAGCATCGTTACTTTATTTTGTGAAGGATTTACTTGCTCACAAAGAAGACCTGAAAGGCAAACACTGGGTTGCTCTTGCCATCATCGGTCTCTACTCCAACTTCCTTGATACGTGGGGCATCGGAAGTTACGCAACCACACAGGCAGGATTTAAATTCACCAAATCCACCAATGATGAGACGATCCCCGGAACCCTGAATATCGGAGATACCTTCCCCGTTGCTCTGGAGGCGATCCTCTTCCTTGGATTTGTGGATATCGATCCTCTGACACTGGTTCTTATGCTGGCAGCCGCTACACTCGGCGCCGTGATCGGAGCAGGCATTGTATGTAAGTGGAATCTGAAGGTAGTTCGTTATGCTTTGGGTATTGGTCTGATCATTCTGGCTATCGTGCTGTTCTGCAAGAACTCCGGCTTCGGACCTTTCGGTCTGGTAGGAACCGCTACCGGGTTGACCGGAATCAAGCTGGTAATCGGTGTTGTGATCAACTTCTTCCTTGGCGCATTGATGATGATCGGTGTTGGTCTCTATGCTCCGTGTATGGCGCTGGTATCCGCACTGGGAATGAATGTAGGAACCGCTTTCCCAATCATGATGGGATCCTGTGCATTCCTGATGAACGCAGCTTGCTTCAAGTTTATCAAAGAAGGAAAGTATGACAGAAAGGCAGCTCTTGCGCTTGCAATATTCGGTTGTATCGGTGTTACCCTGGCTTACGTCCTGCTGAAGTACGCAATCGACATGAAGATGCTGACCTACGTTGTTTGTGTCGTTATGATCATCACTTCTCTGATGTTCTTCAAGGACGCAAGAAACAGCTAATTTTACATACGAGCATTTTAGGGAGGCGAGATTTATCTCGTCTCCTTTTTCTATGCCCCCGCTCCATTCAAACAGCCGGGAGTCCGAATTCAAAACGTTTCTTTTTCGCTCTTCTTTGTGGATATTTTATCACACCAACGCACCAATCTGTTAACATGTAAAAGTACACAATTTCCTTTCAAAAACATCAAGAGAATTTATTCATTTTACCAAAGTTATTTCTCTTTCTTTTCTTTCGTTGACAGTTCTCTTTTAAAGTGCTATATTGTTTTCAACTTAAACGCACACACTGTAAGTAAGGGCTTTAAGTGAAGGATTTCCATCCTACTTTTTATGGAAGAAAAGGTTTTCTTCCATATCGTGAATCGGTTGTAATTGCAGTTACGCTTTTGCCGGTCATTTCCCCAAGTGGCCTTGCGTACGGCGTACTCAATTCATATATACTATCTCAGTTTGAGAAGCATTCCCCAGCTTTGTATATAAGACAAAACTGCAATGCAACAAAACCTCTCAATGACATACCAAGAAAGAGCACGGCATCCCCTTGCCGTGCTCTTTCTTCGTCCACTTTTTCTTGTTTGCATTTCTTATCTCTCGTTCTGTCTCATTTTCAGTTTCAAGAGAGCCGTCGCTTTTCTACAGTCCAGAGTCACCATGTTGTTTTCTCCCACCACATTGGTCTCCACTCCTTCTGCACTTTTATTGATATCTACAATTCCGTCCAGGTAATCATTTACCACAACAAACTGCGCTACCGTACCGCTGAAATTCAGCCCGGTCACCGGAATCCCACGGATTCCCAACTGTTCACAGGTATTGGTGTAGTCCACGTCGCTGTTGCCCCAGCCATCCGAGGACAGGATCACTCCGTCCGCTCTCATGGCCTCTGCCCATACGGCAGTTCTGGTTCCCACCAGCATTTTTTCTTCATTGCCATCCGGCGTTCCCACGATCACGATCCCCATCAGATCCAGATCGGTATCTGCTGCCACAACCTCTAAAAGAGGGTCTCTGAAATGATGCAGCGATGTTTCCTTTGTCGATGGTCCTATTCCCATATTTTCCCTCCTTTACTGCATGGAACGGATAATTCCGTCACGATACTCGTTTGGCGTGATCAAGATCGGCATGTTCCCCATATCTATAATGGAGCGCCCGCCTTCCACTCCTGAAGGCTCCTTGGAAAACAGGTGGGTATCATACATCGCCCCCTGTCCCGCAACCTGCCTTACGATCAGGACTCTCTTCTTGCCCGGGCGTACCACATCATGGTATTCATGCCTTTCCGTGCATTTTTCTCCCTTAAATTTTTTCAGCTTATCCCGATATCTCTGAATAAATTTGTCACACGCCCTATGCGCCGCAGTCGGACCCGGGCGCTCCTGCCCCATGCCGGATGTCAGCGTTACGTCAAAGGAAATGATATAATCGTTGTCCCCCGGTGTTCCGGCTCTGTTTAAATACAACTGCTCCTTTAAATTCCCTTCTGAAGATCCGAACTCGTGGCACTGCTTTCCATCCACGTCTACTCCTGTCAGCATCACATATACGCCTGTAACTGTATGCGTAATCCCTTCTCCCAGTTTTCCCAGAACCTTGGTCGAGATGGGAATAATATCCATAATCGTATTGGTCCATCTGTCATGTTCGCCCGGCTTGATCAGCTGGATGTCTATCTTTTCAATAAACTCTTCTGAAGCTGCCAGTTCTTCTGCAAGCTCATTGCTTACCGTCATTTTCCCGTCTACTGTGATATCATCGGATTCCCCCCATACCACTTCGTTCATATGGAAGGCTTTGATCACAAGTCGTCTTAAATCTTTCACTTCATCTGCCATCTTTTCTACCCCCAATAAGGTTTTTCCTTCTTAACAAGAACGGGCAGATGCCAAAACATCTGCCCGCTGCTTCCTGGACCCTTTCGGCCACTGATTCACTGCTATTAAACTTTCGCGATGTACTCGATCGGCAATGGAACGATCTTTCCTGGTGTCTGGATCTCTACCAGATTTTCCAGAGCCAGCTTCACGATCTGAGTCTGCTGCTCAGGATTGTTCGGAGCACCGGCATTTGCTCCCATCGGTACCAACGGCGCTACCGCACGCGGTGTACCTGTCTGACGAACTACCGGAGGAAGAGCTGCGATGATGATCGTCGGAATTCCAGCTTCTTCAATTGCTCTCTGCACCAATACTGCAGAGCGGTGGCAGGTTCCTCAGCCAGCTGTCAGAAGAACGCCGTCTACGCCTTCTTCTTTGAACATTGCTGCGATCGCCGGACCTGTCTCGTTTTTAAACTTCTCCTGGTTTCCGCCGCCGCCCATGAATCCCGCGTGAACCGGTGCGCAAGCTTTGATAAAGCCTTCTTTTGCCAGCTCATGGATTCTGTCGATCGGGAACATACAGTTGATGTCTTTGTTTACGTCTCCGTTGTCATATCCACCATGTGATACCATCAATTCGTTGGACGGCATCTCATCCGTAACTTTTCTCCAGGTAAAGTCACCTGCAAGGTTGAATCTCTCCTGGTCTTTATGATGCACACCTGCTGCTGTTGCAAGAGCGATTGTCATGTCCTTCAACTCTTTTGTAACAGGAGCCCATACAGACGGCGGAGTAATAGGAACGAATATCTCTGATTGCATTCCTTTAACTAATGTTAAACTCATTGTTATACCTCCTTATTATTCTGGTTCTGTTTCTGCATTTCTGCCTGACGCCTCTTATAAGTGTCCAGATTACTCACATATTTTTCATTGGCTTCGGGGCCAAGCTGCTCGATGAAACTCATGTTCCACGCAACCTCCTGTCCCACCTGAATCGGATAGTCCGTGATCAGCATCCGCATGGGAATCTTCAGATATCCCAGGCGTCCTTTCAGGTCGATGGCTACACTGCCGTCGTACACCTCCACTATGATACCTTCCATCCTGATAACCTTGTCGCCATACTTCATGTTTTTCACCTGTTCTTAGTCGTATTTTTCTTTTCTCTTCTGGCTCATCGGCAGGGACTGCTCATTTGCAACCAGCTCAAGCTTCTTTCCTGTAGCGTTTTCGATCAATTCTACGTTCGTAGATTTTACGTTCGGATTCCACTTCTTCTCAGCAGCTTTTACTTCTTCCTTGCCCATTGCATTCTTCAGCATCTGGATCGCACGAACTGCATCCTCATGGCACAATGTGTTGCAAGCCAGTACTTCGTTTTCGATACCGGACTCGGACTTGTTGTTGTCTACCATGTGAGTCATGTACTTGTTACCTACTACCAGAGCTCCCTGTACGGAACAGAAGGACATTCCCACTACCGGGATTCCACGCATACCGATCTGCTCATGGTGGCTTGCGAAGTCAATGTGGTTGTTTCCGAAACCTTCTGTTGTAACGAAAGCTCCGTCTACGTCAAGCATCTCGCACATCTGACCTACACGTCTGGATACATAGAACTTCTCCGCATTGATCTGCGGGCTTCCTACGAATACCACACCGCAAAGGTCGATTTCTTCGTCATGAAGCGCTTCCAGTACCAGAGGCTCTCTCCAGTAATGTCTGGACATTTCCTTGGATGCAGGTCCGATACAGGTCAGTGCATGGATACAACCATCCAGAACTTCCAACGGAGATACTGCTACCGGAACGTTTCCAAGGTCTACGTTCGGCTTTCCTCCCAGGATACCAACCGGCTCTACCGGAAGGATCAGGTTGTCGTGCATAGCTCCCTGTCCCATGATCTCTTTTACGATCACGACTTTTTTCTTTCCAGGTCTTCTGTACTGTTCAAATGTCTCGGTATCAACGATCAAGCTCTCATCCAGCTTCTTCAGAGCTTCTCTGATTTCCTGTGTGATCACGTCAGTTGCGGAGTGAGCTGCCAGCGGGCCCGGTCTCTCCATGTTGGTACCTTCTTTGATGGTTACCTGTGTCTTAATGAAGATCTCACCCTTTTCAGCTGCTCCCGGACGTCCCCACATCATGTTCTCATCCAGATATCCTTCGGAAGATCCGAACTCACCGATCTGAACGCCGTTTGCATCTGTACCTGTTACTACAACAACTACACCGTCAAGCACTCTGGTTGCTCCGGATCCCAGCTCGTCGTCGCCGTCTTTGGTAGCGATCGGCTGAATATCCATAACCGTCTCAGAATATGTATGATAGTTATCCGGTGTAATGATATCGATCTTCAGATCATAAACCAATTTCTGGGAATCGATTGCTTCCTGCTCGATTCCTTCACGGATGTAAAGGGTCGTTCCTTCGATCTTTGTCTCCGGTCCTCTCTTCACCTCTGTGATCTTAAAGTGCTTTCTGGTCAGGCTTCTGATCAGCTTCGGCTCCTGATCTGCTGCCGGCGCTGCTGCCGTTCCTGCTGCTGCCACAGGCGCTGCTACTGCTCCTGCTGCCGTTCCTGCTGCTCCAAGTCCTCCAACCGGGATCTCCAGGTTGATGTCCTTTCCTTCTCCAATGTGGATCTTCAGCATTCCGCCCGGTGCTGCTGTTGCTACCGGCGCTGCAGCGGGTGCTGCCGCCTCTTCTGCTACTTCCTCTGCCACTGCTTCTTCTGCAACAGTTGCAGCCTTTGCACCTTCTACCACGTCTGCAGTGATCGGTGTCAAAGAGTCACAGGTCTTTGTAAGCTTCGCTCCCAAAACCTGCTCGATGGTCAATGCTCCATCCAGATTCAGTAATCCTGAATCTACCAAATCATCAAAGATCGCGGGATCTTCCAGATTTGCAGCCTCAATTGTGATGCCAGCTTCCGCTCTGCAGCACAATACCGCAGGGTCATGAGCATGTTCTTTTGCTGTTTCAGCTGTAATTGACATATTGTTTCCCTCCTTGTTTCTTTTTGAATTCCCATTTGGGGTTCTTTTGATTATATATACAGCCACATGCAACCTACATACCTGGAATAAGGGATCGGGGGCCCCATTCTGTCACACGTGACGGTAATACCGCTTTTGTTATTTGCCGTTTGGCAACTGATCCACCTGTTTGGAGACTGTCAGCCTTCTGTAAAGCGCATGGCCGATGGTCCTCATGACATGGTCTGTCTGGTGGAAGGTCTTAAGCTTCATCTTCGGAGCAGATCCCATAACTGTGTTGGAACAGTCGGAGCAGTTTCCGATGATGATGTATTCTGCCTTATCCTTCTTAAACTGGAGACACTTCTGTGCCTGTCCCGGACAGTTCCCCGGGTTTTCGCACTTCAGCGGAGCGCCTTCTTTTGGCGAAACAGCCTGCTTGCAGGCTGCAATGGATACTACTTTTCCATTCATCTTCTCTGCCAGCTCATACATACGCTCGCCGCTTCCTCCACAGGCACAGACCAGAAGTCCTACATTGGCGCCGTGAAGATCCGGGAACTCTATGGTAACGATGATGCCGCCGGTGGTCTTTGTAATCGGCGCATCCAGCGTGGTGGATTTTCCTGTGAAAGGTCCGCCCATGATGATCTCTCCGTAAGGCTCTTCAATGCCGCCGGCTCTCTCGATCAGGTCGCCTACGCTGGTTCCTACCGGAACATCCAGGTATACGTGAGGCTCATTACCTCCGTTTAGCTTTCCGATCACCGTCAGATGTTTGGAGAAGCACGGCTTTCTCAGCTCGATGGCCTCTGCGATACGAAGCAGGGTCTCGCAGTTGATCACTACTGCATTGGCTGCTGACGGAAGCTGTGTGGGATCCAAAAGGATTCCCAGACATTCTCTGACTACCGCTCTTTCCTCTCCCATCGGATAGATGTCGGGAAGCAGATGGATGGTCAGGTTCTCTTCTTCCTTAATGGCTTTGCGGAGGATCTCTACCGCTTTTTCATTTTTCTTCTTGATCGCAATGATTCCCTTTGATGCATTGCAGATTTCCATACAGTACTTCAAACCGCGGATGGTAATGTCTGTCTGTTCCTCCAGCTGCACCATATTGTGGCGGAGTCCCGGCTCACATTCTGCCGCATTTACCAGTACATATCCGCCGTTCAGGTCCGTTCCGATCTTCACTCCTGTAGGAAATCCGGCTCCTCCCATTCCAACGACGCCCGCCGCCTTTACCATATCCAGCTTGCTGCCTTCTTCTATGGGAACAAACTCATCTTTTTGTTCCGCATCCGGTTTGATCACAATCCGATCTTCCAGCACTTCTTCTACCACTCCGTAAACACTGGAGAAGATGTTGGCTCCCAGTCCGGTAGGGGTAGCGATCAACGTTCCCTTTTTCACCTCGTCCCCAGCCTTAACGATGGGGGCACAAGGAGCTCCTACGTGCTGACGTAGTAAAATCTGTACATTTCCCATGATCTTTCTCTCCTTTTCTTTATAGTTGTCTTGCAGTCCGGCCCGCAGAAACGGATCCGGTCTGTAAACATAAGTAAAAAACGCATCATCTCTGTACGTTTACTTATCTTTTTCAAATGTGACAAATACAGCACTTTCCTTCTGACTCTCCCTGCTGTCCTCCCTGCAGGTCCCCTTCAAAGTCGTGCGTGCTGTAATCGTTGCTGTCTATGAGTGCGTCACTTATAATTTTTATCTATAATTGTCCGTTAATATTCTGTAGCAATTTCGCTATTTAATTAACGTGATTCGGGCATTTTTTGGCGAGGGCATGTGGGAATCGAACCCACCCAGGACGCTCCTAACGCCCTACACTAGTTTTGAAGACTAGGAGGCACACCAGTCACCCATCTACCCCCGTACATTGGTTTTATGCACAACAACTGTATCACACTTCCCCGGTCTTTTCAACCATTTTAACAGAATTTTATATATTTTTATATTCCCAAAAAACATTGACTTTTTCTGGCTTTTCGGTCATAATGCTATTAGAAAGATGAACAATTGACTAGAATGCGTTCTGATTGTTAATTTTATGTCGTTTTTTTGTTTCTTAAAAAAGACATGGTTGAAAAAATAACGGTCTTTCTCCATGTTTTTATACGATTCATAGATATTTTCTATGAACGAGAGGTAACCCTACATTATAAGGAGGTAGAATTATGGACTTGAAAGCAAATGTAAACTTTGAGCGTTTTGAAGCTGCATTACAGGTAGTGGACGCTCACACCGTTGGGGAATTCTGTCGTGTCGTGATCGGAGGGTTCCCGGAGCCAGAGGGAAACACCATGATCGAAAAGAAAAAATGGATGGAAGAAAACTACGATCATGTACGTACCGCTCTGATGTTTGAGCCAAGAGGACACCATGACATGTTCGGCGCTTTCCTTTGCAAGCCGGTCAGCCCGGAGGCAGACTTCGGCGTTATGTTCCTTGATACAGGCGGATATCTGAACATGTGCGGACACTGCACCATCGGCGCTGTGACCGTTGCCCTGGAAGCAGGTCTTCTGGAGTGCAAGGAGGGAGTGAACCAGGTAGTTCTGGAGGCCCCTGCCGGAATCATCCGTACAGAGGCAGTAGTAAAGGACGGCAAGGTAGAAAGCGTTACTTTGACAAACGTTCCTTCCTTCGTTTATAAAGAGAACTGCTCCGTTGTGGTAGACGGAAAAGAGATTCCATTTACCATTTCTTTCGGCGGAAGCTTCTTTGCACTGGTAGATACTACAAAGATCGGCTTCGATTCCATCGATCCCAAGACCGTTCCCGCACTGACAGACCTTGGTATGAAGATGATGGAGATCATCAACAAAGAGATTCCGGTACAGCATCCGCTTCTGGACATCACGACGGTAGACCTGGTAGAGTTCTACGGACCGACTCCAAATCCGGACAAGGCAACCATGAGAAACGTTGTTGTATTCGGTGAGCACATGGCTGACCGTTCTCCCTGCGGAACCGGAACCAGCGCAAAACTGGCTACCCTGCACAAATGGGGCGAGATCGGCGTAGGCGAAGAATTCATCTACGAAAGCTTTATCGGCAGCCTGTTCAAGGGCGTGATCAAAGAAACCACGAAAGTTGGCGACTTTGACGCTGTCGTTCCAATGATCACAGGATCCTGCTACCTGACAGGTGTGGCAACCTACCTGATCGATCCTACGGATCCATTGAAATATGGTTTCCAGGTAGGCTAGTCTTTGATCTATCAAAGTCAGATATTTTCTACAGAGCGGGCTTTCGCGAGCTCGCTCTTTTTGCAACAGCGGTAGGCCGACGCCTCAGAAGCTCTGAGACCCCGGCACCCGTTTACCCCCGGAGCTGCCTTTTGGCACTTCCGTTTATCCAGAATCCGATAGGAGGAGGTTTATCATGCCCCGAAAACGGCAATCCACCAAAAGCAGAATCGTAAAGGCCGCATGGAACCTGTTTTTCAAGAAAGGTTACGATAATACCACAGTTGAGGATATCATTGTCGCCTCCAAAACTTCCCGCGGTTCTTTCTATCACTATTTCAAAGGCAAGGAGTCTTTGCTGAATTCCATGTCCGATCTGTTTGACGACAAATACCGGGAGCTGGCTGCCGAAATGGATCCTTCTCTTTCTTGTTATGACAAGCTTCTGCTTTTAAATCATGAGCTGTTTTACATGATCGAGCATGACGTCAACCGGGAGCTTCTGGCTCTGCTTTATTCTTCCCAACTGGTGACCAAAGGCCAGATGTCCCTCAGTGACAAAAACCGGTTTTATTTTGAATGGGTTACACAGATCCTGGAAGAAGCGTTGGAAAAAAAGGAATTTGCAGCATCCTCTTCCGCAGAGGAGCTGATGCATTTATATGCCATGTACGAACGGGCGTTGCTTTACGACTGGGCTCTGGCCAAGGGAAGCTATTCCCTTTATCAGTACAGTGACAGGCTTCTGCCGCATCTTTTGGATACATTTATCACCGGAGTGTAGATGGATCTGAAACACGCATATTTGCTGCCGGGATGTACACGCATCTGCGGCGGCTCTTTTTTATGTCCTGCACGGCGCAGTTTTCCTGAAACCAAAAAAGTATGGAGCCTTCGCCTTTTCCGGCAGCAGCTCCATACCCATCTGGACTTCTTTATTTTGTATACCGTTTTCGCCTCTATCGTCGCGGAATAACCGAGCGGAAACCTTACACCATACATTCCTGAATGGCGCTCGCCTCGATTCCGGCCCGTTTCAGCCCTGCCTCGATCACGTCCTTCTGCTCCAGTTCCGTGCACCACGCAAGACCGCAGCCCGCCGAGATGGATCTGGGAACCGGGATGATACGCCCCGGCAGCCCTTCTTCCTTACACAGCTTTTCCATTCCCATGGCGTCTGCCGTTGTATAAAAGGTGACAACCAGCTTTCGTTCTTTCTTTCTCATTCTTCTTCCTCTTCTGCCAGCGTTCGTACCGCCTGTATTCCAAAATCTACTTCTTCTTCTGTATTTTCATGGGAAAAGCTGAAGCGGACCGCTCCCTGCTCTTTTGTCCCCAGAGCCTCATGCATCAAAGGCGCACAGTGTCCTCCTGCCCGGGTACAGATTCCAAACTCTGTCAGCAATGCGTCGCTTACGTCTGCCGAATCATAGTCTCCTATATTGAAGGTAACGATGGGACACCTGTTTTTGGTAGTGAAATCTCCGTATACCTTTATGCCCGGGATTTGTCTGATTCCCTCATAGAACCGCCACATCAGCGACTGCTCCCGTTCCCGGATCGTATGGATCCCTTCTTTTTCCAGATATCGGAGCGCCGCATTCAGCCCTGCGATCCCGTGTCCGTTCAGCGTCCCCGCTTCCAAAGCGGTGGGCATTTCTCCCGGATGCGTCCTGTCAAATGTCCGGATCCCGCTGCCCCCCACCTTCAGAGGCCGAATGGAGATCCCCTCCCGCACATACAGTCCTCCTGTCCCCTGCGGTCCCAAAAGACCTTTGTGTCCGGTAAAGCACAGCACGTCTATCTTCATTTCCTCCACGCAGATGGGAAATACTCCTGCCGTCTGAGAGGCATCTACGATCAGGCAAATCCCCCGTTCTCTTGCGATCTCTCCCACTTTCTGTATCTCTACATAATTTCCCGTCAGATTGGAGCCGTGGGTGCAGACGATCACTTTCGTATCTTCCCGGCAGGCCTCCTCAATCGCCGCCGGATCCAACACTCCGTTTTCCCTGCTGCGCACGATCGTCAGCTTTGCCCCTCTGCTTTCCATCAGATAAAGCGGACGAAGCACCGAGTTATGTTCCAGCTCCGTCGTGATCACATGATCTCCCGGTTTCACCAGCCCCTGGATCGCCAGATTCAGACTTTCCGTGGAATTGGCCGTAAATGCAATCTGCCTGGGATTCGTTCCTCCAAACAGCCGGCACAGACGTTCTCTGGTATCATACAGCAATCTGGATGCGCTCAAAGACGCCTCGTTGGCCCCTCTCCCGGCATTTCCCATAGAGGTCAATGCGTTTACTACAGCCTCCACCACTTCTTTCGGCTTTTTCATGGTAGTTGCCGCATTATCAAAATAGATCACTTTCCCACCTCCTAGATTCCATAGACTTCCCTGACCACCCCTACGAATCTCTCCGTAGCTTTTGTCATGGCTTTGTTCTTATTGTAGACCAGGTTGATGTCTCTTCCTCCGTTTTCTGTAGGAATGTGGAACACCAGCATTTTCCCGCTTTTTTCTTCCTCTTCCACCGCCAGCCTGGACAGAACCGAGATTCCCATCCCCTGCTGCACCGACTTTTTGATGGTTTCCTGGTTTTCAATGCTGGCGATCACCCGCATGGCTCCCACATCGACTCCTGCCGCCTTCAGCTGTTTTTCCGCCTCTTTTCTGGTGCCGGAACCTTCTTCCCGCATCAGGATATGTTCCTTCTGGATCCAGGAAATATCCGTCTCTTTTTCCTTAAGCTGTTGATACTTGGAAGTACAGGGGGTTACGATCACCAGCTCGTCCTTATAAAAGGGAATGTATTTGCAGTGCTTCTTTTCCAGCACCGTTCCTGTAAATCCCACATCCGCCGTCTGGTCGATGATCCGCATGACCACCTTGGCGCTGTCTGTTTCCATGATCTTGATCTGATCCTTGGGGTATTTCTCATTGAACCGGATCAAAATCTCCGGAAGCAGGTACTGGGCCGGAATGGTAGAAGCCGCAATGGTGATGCTGCGCTTTCCTTCTTTTTTCTCCGCACAGAACTTTTCTTCTATCTTTTTTTCCAGATCCACCATCTGTCTGGCGTACTTATACAAAGCCTGTCCATCCTCCGACAGGCTCACCTCTTTTGTGTTCCTGACAAAAAGCCGAACTGCCAATTCTTTTTCCAGAGCGGAAATATGCGCGCTGATGGTAGGCTGCGTCAAAAACAGTTCTTTTGCCGCCTTGGAAAAGCTTCCCCCTTCTGCAATTTGAACAAATGCCTCCAGCTGTTTTAAATTCATTGATATGCTGCCCTTTCACTTTCTGCCCCTGTTTTCTTGGTTACCTTGATTCCGTCCATATACTCCAGGATCGGCTTTGCACTTTTCCGACTGGTCCGGAACATATCTCTTACCTGCGCAATGGTGATCATCCTGTCCTCTTTCAGCTTTTCCAGGATCTTCTTTTTCGCTTCTTCCATCAGAGAAAACAGGGTGTAGAGATCTTCCATGACCTTTACCGCGTGCTTCTCCTCCAGAAGCACGCTTAAAATGTCATCCTGCACGGCAGGCTCCACTCCCGGCGCCTGGATCTCAGAATACCGCAGAAAATCATATCCCGCCCGTTCAAAGGTTTCCAGCAGGAACCGGGAAGTCTTTTCATAGAGCGCGTCCCGGCGGATCTCAAAGGTGGGACGGCTTACAAATTCGTCTTTTCGCTTCAGCACCTCATCTGCTTCCATCTGTTCGATCACTTTATCAAAGACGATGGGCTTCATCTGCTTGAAGCATGCCCCCTGAAGTTCCGCCTTCTTCATGCCATATCGGTAAGGATGCGCCTCCCCGTAGGCGTTTAGAAGCTCTTTGACCCGATCCTTCTGCGTCTGATAGTCCGCCCTGTGCCATACATAAACGTCCTTCCGCATGGGAAATGTCAGGATTTGTCCTGCCTCCTGTAGTTCTGCCAGATCCGTCTCCACCTCTTCCATAGATAAAGCCGTCACCTTGGCCAGCTCTGCCGCCGTGACCATGGTTTCTTTGTATTTTCTGATATGCAGCTCCAGGACATCCGCTGTTGATCCGGATTCCTTTCGCTTCAATTCCTCGATCACTTCCGTCTGAAAGCGCCTCTTGATCGTAGGATTCGGTTCCAAGATCACTCCACCCCCTATGGTTTCCATGGGAGAATAGAATCGTACCACAAACCGGTCTCCCCTTCTGACTGCCACTTCCTCTTCCAGACGAAGCTGCACATAGCCGCTTTCTCCCGGTCCGATTTCCTCTTTGTCCAGCAGCACCGCCCGGCAAAGGATCTCACTGGTTCCGGTGAACAGATGCAGCCTGGTGTGATTTGTCAAAACACGCATGGAGGAGGGAAGCACCTGCATACGTACATCCAGCAAGTCCGTATTTTTCATGCTGTTTTCCCGGGAAAGCACACAGCCCCGGTAGATCTCTTTCTTCTTCACGTTGGACAGATTGATGGCCACTCTCTGTCCGGCATAACAGGTAGCCTTATCCTCTCCGTGTACCTGAATGCTTCGGATCTTACAGCTTTTTCCTACCGGATACATTTCCAGCGTATCCTCTCTGGAAATAGCACCGGAGATCAGCGTCCCTGTAATCACCGTCCCAAATCCGGACAGGCTGAACGCCCGATCCACCGGAAGTCTGGGGATGGTAGAAACATCCTTTTCCCCGGATTTCTCCCGGGTAAGCTCCACGATCGTCTGTACCAGTTCCGGAAGCCCCTGTCCGGTAGCGGCCGAAACCCGGAGAATGGGGGCCTGCGCAAGAAAAGTGCCTTCCAGCTCTTCCCTCACCTCTTCTTCTACCAGCTCCAGCCATTCTTCCTCCACCAGGTCGCACTTGTTCAGCACGATGATACTCTTCTGGATCCCCAGAAGTCCCAGGATATCCACATGTTCCCTGGTCTGCGGCATCATTCCCTCGTCTGCCGATATCACCAGGAGTACCAGATCCATCCCTACTACCCCCGCCACCATGTTGTTGATAAACTTTTCATGGCCGGGAACGTCTATGATCCCCGCCCGGTCTCCATTGGGCAGATCAAAATACGTGAATCCCAGGTCTATGGTGATCCCTCTTCGCCTCTCCTCTTCCCACCTGTCGGTATTCCGTCCGGTCAGCGCCCGGATCAGAGTGGTCTTTCCATGATCGATGTGTCCTGCCGTCCCGATAATAATGTTATTCATCGTTCTTCTCCTAACTCTATCTCCGGTTCTTCTTCCAGTACCTTCAGCTGTGCCAACTGATCTGCGATCTCGGCAAACCATTTTCTTTCAATGGTTCTGACATCCAGCAGCAGCAGATTGTTTGCGATCCGGGGAATGACCGGTATCGGAAGATGACGCATCCGAGCCTCCAGCTGTGCTACCGTGATCTTCTCCGGTCTGACAGCCACCGCCACGCTGGGGATCCGCTCCAGAGGAAGCGACCCGCCCCCGATCTGGGATTCACAGTCCACAAGAAAAATCTCTGCCGGAAGCTTTTTAGCCCGCAGCATACGCCGGAGCGCCTTTGCTTCTTTTTCTATTTCTTCTTTCCTTGCCGTCATCATACGCAGCACCGGAATTCTTTGAACCGCTTTTTCTTCCGACAGGTATTCCTGTAATACCAGTTCCAGTGTCGCCGCCGTAAATTTGTCGATCCGCAGCGCTCTGGTCAGCGGGTTCTTTTTCATCTGATCAATGTAGGCTTTTTTTCCGACGATAATGCCGGCCTGTGCGCCGCCCAAAAGCTTATCGCCGCTGAAGCAGACTACGTCGGCTCCCTGCCGGACAGAATCCTGCACCGTCGGCTCATATTCCAGTCCGTATTTGCTCAGGTCGATCAAAACTCCGCTGCCCAGATCTTCGATTACCGGCAGCTGATATTCTTTTGCCAGCCTGGTCAGCTCTCCTACCTCTACCGTTTCTGTAAACCCTACGATCCGGTAGTTGCTGGTGTGTACCTTCAAAAACGCCTTCGTCTCCTCGGTCACGGCGTCTGCATAATCCTGATAGTGGGTCTTGTTGGTCGTTCCCACTTCTACAAGCCTTGCCCCACTTTGCTCCATCACATCCGGGATCCTGAATTTCCCGCCGATCTCTACCAGTTCTCCCCGGGAAACCACCACCTCTCCTCCTTTTGCCATGGAGCTGAGGATCAGCATCACCGCCGCCGCATTGTTGTTGACCGCCATGGCGCTTTCTGCCCCGGTGATCTTGCACAGCAGCTTTTCAAAATGTGAATACCGTTCCCCTCTTTTTCCTTCTTCCAGGTTGTATTCCAGGTTGGAATAGCCGGTGGCAATGGCTGACAGCCTTTCCATATGCCTGTCGCTGATGGGCGCCCGCCCCAGATTGGTATGCAGGATCGTCCCCGTTCCGTTGATCACCGGTTTCAGGTTGGGCTGGTGGACCTTTGCCACCTCCCTTTCGATCTCTGCCGGAAGCCGATCAAGCTTTCTTTCCGCCTGACTCTCCTCCTCACACGTTTTTATAAATTCTCTGATCTCATCCAGCTTCTTTTGTATGGCGGAAACCACCGTATCTCTGCTGTAATGCCGAATCATTCCCTGAATCTCCGCAGTTTCCAGAAGTACATCCACCTTGGGGATCCTGCGGAACCATTTTCTTTTGTCCATGTCTTGTCTGTCCCTCTTTATTTTTTACCACAAGCGGATCAGCCGCTCGCTCTTTTCCGCCACTGTCCCAATGACAGAAACGGTCGTATCCATCTTCATCTTTTTAAAATCCTCCAGAATCGGCTTTACCTCTTCCGGCGCCACACTGATCAGCAGGCCGCCTGACGTCTGGGGATCGTACAAAAGATCCAGATAATGTTCTTCAATATTTCCTGCCTCCACCTTGCCAAGCGAATATCCCTTGTTCTTGTAGGCGCCTGCAGGAATCAGCCCCATCTTGGCATAATCGATAGCATCCTCAAAATAAGCGATATCCCTTACCCGCAGGTCAAAGGTCACCTCGCTTGCCGAAGCCATCTCCACACAGTGTCCCAGAAGGCCAAAGCCCGTAATATCCGTACAGGCAGAAACCCGATACCGGTCTACCACCTGCTTCGCCTTTTTATTCAGCGACGCCATGACCGTCTGCGCTTCTTTGATGGCGGAAGGAGAAGCAATCTCTCCCTTGATGGCCGTATTGACCACTCCGCTTCCGATCTGCTTGGTCAGGATCAGCACGTCTCCGGGTCTGCATCCAAAATTTTTAAAGATCTTGTCCGGATGCACAAAGCCGGACACACAGAGCCCGTACTTTGGTTCTTCGTCCTGCACGGAATGTCCTCCTACCAGGACGGCTCCCGCCTCTTTTACCTTGTCTGCCCCGCCTGCCAGGATATCCCCCAAGATGGCAGGGTCCAGACAGTTGGGAAAGCCGACGATATTTAAGGCTACCGCCGGCTCCCCGCCCATGGCCCATACGTCGCTCAGCGAATTGGCTGCTGCGATCTGACCAAACATATACGGATCATCCACGATCGGGGTAAAAAAGTCCACCGTCTGGATCATGGCAATCTCATCCGTCACCTTGTATATGGCCGCATCATCAGATGTTTCAATCCCCACAAGCAGGTTCTCGTCATAAAATTTAGGTAATCTGCCCAATACTTGAGCAAGGGTCTCAGGACCTATCTTGGCTGCTCAGCCGGCAGTCCTTGCTAATTGCGTCAATCTTACATCTGATTTCATGCGTACTCCTCTTTTCCTCCGGCAGCCTTATGGTCTGCCTTTTTCTTCCTCAGTCTCTCTTTGTGTTGCCTTGTTTCTCCCGTTTTCTGCCGGTTGTTCTCCCGGCGCGGCAAATTCCCTGTCTCCGCCATCCTCCCTCTGATTCCGGGGATCATGGGCGTAGCACCATATCCGCTGCCGCCATTTCCTCTGCCATGGAAAGCATCATGGACGCAGTACCACGTCTGCTGCCGCCATTTCCTCTGCCATGGAAAGCATCATGGGCGCAGTACCACGTCTGCTGCCGCCATGGTTTCCACGATGCTGTACATATTTGTTACAGTACCGACTGCCAGCTTCTCTTTTAATCCGTAATAATCCAGGCAGGTGCCGCAGGTTCTGATCTCTACGCCCTGTGCTTCCATTCCCTTCAGATCCTCCAGAGAGTCCGAACCTTCTGCCGTCAGGGTTGCTCCGCCGTTGTAAAAAAGAATGGTCTGCGGAAGCTCATCCAGCTGGGAAACGGCAAACAAAAAGCCTTTCATCAAAACCTTGCCCAACTCGTCGTTCCCTGTCCCCATACGATCCGAGGATACTACCACGATCTTGTTTTTCCTGGCCGTTACGTCACAGGACACCTCTGCCTGCGCGATCTGCTCCTCTTTTCCCTCTCCCACTTGGATGCGTACCACATAGGCGCCTTCTCCCGTCTTCTCCGAAGTCACCTCTCCGCCGGACTCCCTGCCCAGCTTCGTCACATTCTGTACCGCGATCTCATTGTCCACCTGCACCTCTACCACGCCTGCTCCTCCTAATTCCTGGAGCGCTTTCTTTGCCTTGATCACCGGGATCGGGCAGGCATCACCCATTGCATTTACCTGAATCATTGTATTTCCCACCTTTCTGTTCTTTTCTGAACGGTTTACTTATAGAAATATTCTATCACTAAACCGTTAAAAGGTAAACGGATTTACCGCATTTTGTAAAACTATTTCGCAGATGGTCTCCCGCCGCCGTTTTCTGCGGGCAAAATAGCAGACTCCCTCCCGAACCGCACAGGAATCCGTCGCTTTCCTGTACCGTCCGGGAGGGAATCTCTCTTGTCAGATTGCCTCTTGCGGCAATCCC
This sequence comes from Suipraeoptans intestinalis, assembly GCF_034091795.1. Lineage (NCBI taxonomy): Bacteria > Bacillati > Bacillota > Clostridia > Lachnospirales > Lachnospiraceae > Suipraeoptans > Suipraeoptans intestinalis. The sequence continues at coordinate 82,899 of NZ_JAXFXH010000011.1, forward strand.
TTTTTCTTCTTTGTCCGATATCTTTTTCTTTCGTATCAGACCTCTTCACGGCTCTTGCGCCGCTACGTGCCTCTTTTTCCGATCTGTCTTCCTACAGCCTCTTTTCAAAGTTGCCATCCACGGAGCATCCTTCCGTAAAGATCATGAAAGCCTCCGGATCGATGCTTTTTACGATCTGTTTGATCTGCGCCACCTCATATTTGGAAACCAGTACAAACAGAATATAGGACGTCTTCTTCGTATACGCCCCTTCTCCGTCCCAGTTGGTCACCCCTCGCCCTGTCTGCTCCATGATCGCCTTGGAAATCCCAAGCTTCTTGGTGAAGATCATCACACTCATGTTGATGTTCTGGATATGTACTCTGTCGATAGCCACCGCCTGTACCGTCGTGTAGATCAGAGAATATACCACGATCTCCACATCAAACAGAAGAAGGCAGATGGCATACACCATAATGTTGATGATGATATTGATCTGTCCCACGCTGATATTGGGATACAGCTTGGCACAGCACAGACCGATAATATCCTGGCCGCCTCCCGAGGTCCTTCCCCGCAACACAAAGCCCACTCCGATCCCGGCAATGATCCCGCCGATGATACAGCTGGTAAGATAGTCTTCGATCACCGGAGTCCTTGCGATGGGGACCAGAAGAAGAAACGCACTCTGCATGGTAACGGTCACCACCGTTTTTAGCGCAAATTTCTTGCCTAATACCCGATATCCCATGTAAAACAATGGAATATTCAGAGTGAAAAAGATAGCTCCGGTCATGTCCATTCCGGCAGGCAGCGGAAGATGGAGCTTTTCTTTTAAAAACAAACTGATCAACTGGGAAATACCGGTAAACCCTCCGTTGTACAAATTCAGCGGGATGATCAACTGATTTACCGCAATGGCAAACATCAGACTGCCGCCGATGGCATAGATCGCCTGCGTCAACAATTCTTTTCTTCTTTTTGTCAGTATGCTGTTCATTTTTCTTTGCTGTCCTCTCTGTCCTTTGTCTATTTCCTCTCCTGCTCTCTGGAACAGGCAAGAATCTCCTCATTTAACGATAACATCTTCTCATCCAGGGTGGATACCATATCCGCACACTCCCGCAGTTCCCTGCTGATATGGGCCGGCGCGTTGCCTTCAAACTTATAGTAGATCTTGTGCTCCAGACTGGCCCAGAAATCCATGGCAATGGTCCGGATCTGGATCTCTACCTTGGTGTCCACCATCCCGTCTGACAGATAGACCGGAACCGACACCAGCATATGGTAGCTTTTGTACCCACTGTCTTTTGGCGACTTATTGTAGTCCTTGATCTCGATGATCTTCAGATCTGTCTGGCTTGCGATCATATTGGCCAGACGATAGATATCCGAGGTGAACGAACAGATCAGCCGCACTCCCGCAATGTCATTGACGTACTTCACCATATTTTCCACGGAAATTTCCTTTTCATACTTCCGTAGCTTCTTTACAATGCTTTCCGGCGTCTTGACTCTGGTCTTGATATGCTCAATGGGATTGTACTGGTGGACGTGCTGAAACTCATCGTTTAAGATCTCCAGCTTCATTTCCACCGTTTTGATCGCCGATGTGTACAAAAACATGATCGTCTTCCAACTGTCCACATCCTCATAATTCTTAATCGTCTGCTCTATTTTCTCCATGCATTTTCCTCCGGCAGCCACCTTGCTTCGGACTCAGTATAGCATAAAATTTTCGTTTTCAACAGACGACTTCTCCGATTTTCTTTGTTAAAATTCTATCCCTTCCCGCGCCATGACCCCCTGGTCGTAAGGATGCTTGACCTTTCGGATCTCCGTAGCATAATCCGCCGTTTCCAGCATCTGTGCAGACACCTTGTGTCCTGTCAGGACGATCTCCAGTCCTCTTGGCTTATGCTGCAAAAAGCTCAGCAGTTTTTTTTCACTCAACACGCCCAATGCAACTGCGCAAAGCGCTTCGTCCAGCACCAGGAGATCAAATTCCGAGACGCCGCAGAATTTTACGATCTCATCCAGCGCCTTGTTATTATAGTGGAACAACTCCTGCTTTTCCTCTGTGTTCATCTGACTGACAAACTTTACCGGTTCTCTCCCGTACAAACAGGTGATGTTCTCCATGCCTTCCAATACTTTTCTTTCATTCGACTGATTGTCCTTCAAAAACTGGAACACCAGTATCTTCAGACCGCTGCCTGCCGCCCGGACAGCAAGTCCTACCGCCGCCGTCGTTTTTCCCTTTCCATCTCCGTAATACAGATGGATCCTTCCTGTGCCCCACATCACTTTTTCTTCCCCTCCATTCCACACGTTATATAATACATACAACACATCCCGAAAAAAAACAAGCAGAACCTGATTTCCTGCTGACAAATCAGGAAAATATGGTACAATGGGCGATAGCAGGAAACAAAGAAGGAGGCTGTTTATGTTTCGATTATGGGGAAAAGAAATGAAAGACGGGCGTTTGCTCCGAGATACGGTGATCTGTGATGACTCTGCATCTTCCCGCACGCAGAAAGTCCTGTCTGCTCTGGAGGCTGTCTGTATCGCCTTTGATCTGAGTAAACCTATCTGGCTGGATTCTAATATTGCGGAATTCCGGCGACTGGATAAGACCCGCTTTCATCAGGATCATTTTGTGGAAACCATCGATTTTGACTATCTGGAAATCCATGTGATCGAAGAATAAAGGATGCTGCCGGCTTCTTTTTCGCAAAAAAACACCTTTTCGCCTCCCTGGTATTTCTCTTATCACCAGGGTAACGAAAAGGTGTTTGTCGTACAAACGATAGTTAATTGTTACGGATCGCTTCCAGCGGACTTAACTGCATCGCCCGCTTTGCCGGAAAGTATCCTGCAAGGATCCCCACCAGCATGGCAAATCCCATGGACACCGGCACCATCCACCAGGGAATATAAGAAATGCTGGCATTCAGCCCGATCTTTTCTCCGCTGACCAGAAAATTGATGGTCCCGGATATCAGGAAGCTGAAAGCATTCCCCAAAAGGCCGCCCAGCAGTCCGATGAACGCCGCCTCCAGCAAAAACATCTGCTTGATATTTTTCAGGCTGCAGCCCAGTACCTTGATCACTCCGATCTCCTTGGTTCTTTCATAAATGGACATCATCATCGTATTGGCGATCCCGATGGCCGCCACCAGAAGGGACACGGCTCCGATCCCTCCCAAAACAGCCTGGACAATGGCAAACTGACTCTTCATGGCGTCCAGATATTCCGCATTGGTCTCCACTTCGTATCCCATGTCCCGGATCTGGCTGGCAATGGCATCCACATGCTCGATCTCATCTACATGTACCTGTGCATATGTATAGACAAATTCCTTATAGGGCTTTCCGGACTTCGTTTTGGGCTGTCCCGGTATGACGCGGCCGGCAAATTCCTTCTTTAAGATCCTCTGAAGGGAATCCAGATCACAGTAAACGCTTCCATAATGCATATTGTACTTCTCGATGCCGCCGGCGATCACTCCGCTGGGGCGGACTACATATTTACTGCTCGCTTTCTGCGATGCGGTCTCCGCCGCATTTTCTGTCTTATTCTTATCTGTCGTCACCATGCTGTCCAGGACGTTGTTGCCGGAATGATAGTTTTCCGGATCAAATATCACGAACATAGAATCCCTGGCAAAATTAATATCCGGAAGCCTTCGGGTATCATAATATCCTTTATTCGTTGCCTTCTCATAAAACAGAGTGGGAATCCCATTGCCATACAAAAATTCCAGAGAGCTTCCCGGCTTCGGCAGGTTGCCGGATGCCAGCTTGATGTTCATCTCTTTCAGTTCCTCCGGCTTCATGGCGATCAGGTCCGCAGTCCCTTCGTAGATTCCTTTCAACAGCAGGATGTTCATCTGGTAGACAGGAGACACCTTTTCTACATGTTGGATTTCCGACAGATGTTTCAACAGTCTCCCGTCTATGTATTTCTCTTCTTTCTTGGAACTGCCTCCGTCTCCTTCCGTTCTGCCTCCATACATGACTTCTCCGGCATTGCTCCCCCGCACCTTGATGGAAGTCAGACCGCCCGATTCCTCCACTTCCTTATAGAGGGATCGCTGCATTCCCATCCCCAGCGAGATCATGACTACGATAGAGGCGGTACCTATGATAACGCCCAGTACCGTCAGGAACGTTCTGAGTTTGCGCCTTTTCAGATTGCTACTGCTTATCCTCAGAAGATCTATCCACCTCATCCAGCAATCCCTCCTCTTCGTTTGCCTTTAGTTTCTTTTTTCTCCTCCTTATGAGAACGACTGCTGCGATCACCGCTGCCAGCACTCCCACACCGCCTATTATCAGTTTTGCAGGAGATTTTGGCTGCTCCGCCGGCACTTCCATGCCAGCCGCCATATCTTCCTGGCTCTCCTGGGTCACCTCCAGCTGAAACTCCTTGGTTACTGTAGAAACATTTCCCGCTTCGTCCTCATAGCTGACCGTCATAGTGATCTGCGCCGGCCCTTCCGTTTCTGTTTTTCCCTTCAGCATACTGTCAATGCTGCCTTTTCCGCCCGGTTCTACATTTCCTACAAATATTTCCGACTTTTCAATGGCCGCTCCTTCAAACGTAGCCTTTACGTTGTACAGCTTGATCTTTCCCAGATTGTACAGCGTCGTCATCACATTCGCTTCTTCTCCAACCGCAATGGATTCCGGGCTGATCTCAAACTGGCTGAACTCAAATCTTGCTTCCTGCTTTACAGGAATAGAAAGATTCGATGTCGCCTGAATCTGCGCCGCATTGGCATCTTCATATTTCATACTCAGTTCAATGTTATAGGGCTTTTGTACCAAATCCGCTTTGGCATTCATGGCGATGGAAATATCCGCTGTCCCTCCTGCCGGGATCCCTTCCAGATAGATGGAGCTGGATCCGGAGGACGGGAGAAACGCCGGGGAGCTGGTAGCCTGCTCGCTGCCCTCTGCCGGGGCGTTCAGGTCGAACAGCATATTATTGACCCGCATGGTTTTGGAAGTGTTGCGCAGATGGATCGTCAGGGTAAAGTCCGTTCCGGCTTTCACTTCTCCCGGATTGGTGGTAAATCCTGTCACGATCACACGGGGAACGGAAGTATTTCCGCCTCCGCCGCCTCCTGCGCCGACATAGCTTGCCTCTGCGTTACTCACTCCTGTTTCTGCCATGCTTTCTCCTCCTTTTGCAGCTTCCGCCGCCTGTCTTGTTTCATTGGCTGTTGTGCCAGCCGGTATTTCCTGTGTTTTTGCCGTCGTATTGATATAAATAGTCTCTGACTCCGTTTCATTTCCGCCGGAACGAATCCGGAATCGGATCCGGGACGTGCCCGTAGGCATCTCATCTTTCTGGGTGAAGGCAAAGTTGACTTCTTTCTTCTCTCCCGCCTTTAGTCCGATCTTCTTTGCGCTCTGCTCCTCCCGAAACGGCCATACATCATTTTTACTTGCCAGCTCCGGCGTCACGGATACTTCCTCCAGATCCTGCCCGGAAGAGTTGGTCACCACTACCCTGATCTCCTGAGATCTTCCCGCCTGGAAGGTAAACTCCTTGTTGCTTTTTACTTCTACCGCCGCCACCCGGTCTGCCGCCAGAGGCACCAGTGGTATCCCTACGCACAGCAGGACTGCCGCCAGCAAAATCGCTCCGCTCTTTCTAAGTGTTTTCATGATTCTTCTCCCCTCTTTTCCCTGTTCTCTTCAATTTTTAATATCTTTCCGTCGCGGATGTGGAAAATCCGATCTGCGTAAGAAGCCAGCTGTACGTCATGCGTCACCATGATCAAGGTTTTGTTTTGTTTTCTTACCACGTCCTGCATCAGTGTCATCACATCCTCTGATGTTCTGGAATCCAGATTTCCGGTAGGTTCGTCCGCAAAGATGATCTTTGGATCCAGCACCAGCGCTCTTGCCACACCCACTCTTTGCTGCTGTCCTCCCGACATCTGATTCGGGAAATGTTTTTTATGCTTCTGCAGCTTCACCAGATCCAGCATCTGATCCGCCTTTTTCATGCGGCTGTCCCTTCCCTCTCCCCGGAATGCCAGAGGAAGCGCCACATTCTCCCTGGCGTCCATCGTTCCCAGAAGATGAAAGGACTGAAAAATAAATCCTACATTTTCTCTTCGGAAGCGCACCAGCTCTTCCTCGTTCATTTTTTCCATATGCTGTCCCGCGATCACGACTTCTCCTTTGGTGGGTTTTTCCAATCCCGCCAGCATATTCAGCAGCGTCGATTTTCCCGATCCTGAAGTTCCTACGATCGCACAAAACTCGCCTTCATACACTTCAAAGCTCACGCCGTTCAGCGCACGCACCACTTCCTCTCCCACGCGATACAGCTTATACAACTCTTTTACTTCGATTACTCGCTTCATAGACCCCCTCCTTGCTTCAATACCCTCAGCATACAATACATTTCTAAAGTTATCCCTTAGAAATTCTTAAGATTCTTTGAATTTTCAGATCCGCTCCACAGCCACTCCGGCACATCCCAAAGCACACCGTCATCATTTTCCTGCCGGATCCTCCTGAGGGAGCATCCGGGTAGGACATCCGTAAAATGGTTCGCGAAGCATGTGCCGGCAGGAAGCATTTTGCCAGGCATTTTTATATTGTATCTCCAACAAACCCATTCCTCTATTTGATTTCATCCCCGCATTGAAACCCTTGAATATTTTAGTTATAATATAAGAAAATACGTACACGAGGGGTTTTATGGAACATATAAAGTTTATTTTTGTATTAGTATTTGGCATTCTTTCTGTCCTGATTTTTTTAGTCATAAGAGTCTGCAAATGCGGGATTCCCGGAATCCTGTCCAAGACAATTGCCAGTCTGTTTTTTGTCTTCACCGGCTTATCGGCATCTTTTGTCTCCTCCGGCCATCCTGGCGTGAAATTTGTACTCATCGGCCTGTTATTTGGTATGCTGGGCGATATTTGGCTGGATCTTAAAGTCACCTACACCCATGATGGAAAGCCGTGGCTGTATTCCGGTTTTGTTTCCTTTATGCTGGGACACCTGTTTTATATCATCGCCATCATCCGCATCAGCCAGATGAACTTCTTCTTTGTTCTGTTCTCTCTGATCCTTGGAATTCTTTTGGGATGCCTCGTCATTTCTCTGGAAAAGGTCATGAAACTGCAGTACGGGCCTTACAAAAAAGTCTCTCTGATTTATGTTTCCCTCCTGTTATGTGCATCCATGACCGCCTTTTTGGCCTGTTTCCAGACAAATTTCAAAAACACCTCCCTGTTGCTTTTCTTTCTGGGAAGCCTGTTTTTCCTGGCGTCGGATTCTATTCTCTCCGCCACCTATTTCGGAACCAGACGCAAAGAGGCGCCTGTCTGGATCATATTAAACCATGTGACCTACTACGCTGCGCAATACCTGATCGCTTCCTCCCTTTTGTTTTTGTAAAAGCGGCTTTGAAGAGCGTTTCGCTTCAAAAGATTTTTTTAAACAGCTTCCATTTTTTGTCGTCAAAGGGTTGGTAGCGGAACGGCACATCTATCCCTCTGATGCTCTTTACCACCCCTTTTTTGTGGCTTAACGCATCAAATCCATATTTTCCATGATAGCTTCCGATCCCGCTCAGGCCCACCCCGCCAAAGGGCAGCCGGTGGTTTGTAAAATGCACTACCACATCGTTGATACAGCCGCCCCCATAGGAAATGGAATGGATCACCTGATCCGCCACTTCTTTTCTGTTTGTAAACAGATAGCATGCAAGAGGCTTTTCAAGCTCCTTCACCTTCCTGATTACCTCCTCCAGACGGCGATATGAAATGACAGGCAGGAGAGGGCCGAAAATTTCTTCCTTCATGATTTCCCTGTCAAAATCCGAATCGGGAAAGATGGTCGGCGCTATTTTATTTGCCGCTTCATCTGTCTGTCCGCCAATCACATGTTCTTCCGTGCGTATCAGTTCACACAGCCTGTCAAAATGATGTCTGTTTATGATCCTGGGGTAGGTCTTGCTGCCGATATCATAACGCTCCTCCAGTTCCCTTTTTAACTCCCGGATAAACTTTTCTTTTACACTTTCGTGGATCAAAACATAATCAATAGAGATACAGGTCTGACCTGCATTTAAAAACTTCCCCCAGGCGATTCTTTTGGCAGCCAACCGGATGTCCGCGCTTTCTTCGATCATACACGGACTTTTCCCGCCCAGTTCCAGCGAAACCGGGATCAGATGTTGGCTGGCGGCGCTCATGACTTTTTTCCCGACGCTGGGGCTGCCGGTAAAAAAGATATAATCATATTTTTGATGCAGCACAGCATCATAAGCCGTGTCTATCTCCAGGCAGGAAATGTAACGACGTTCAAAGGTTTCATCCAGAATCTCTTTCATTACATTTGCGGTGTGGAGGCTGGTTCTGGAGCACTTAAGCACAGCACAGTTTCCCGCAGCCATCGCAGCCACCAGCGGAGACATGGTCAGATTAAAGGGATAATTCCATGGCGACATGATCAATACGATCCCATATGGCTCGCTGTATACATAATCAACAGAGGGAAATGTCCCTATACTCCCCCACACCCTCCTGGGTCTGCTCCATTTTTTCACCTGTTTCAACGCCGTATCGATCTCGCTGTATACCATTGCGACTTCCGTCATAAACGCCTCTGTTTTGGACTTCCCCAAATCCAAATACAATGCTTCCAGAATCCTGTCTTCCTTTTGCCGGATCGCATCCTTTAATTTCTTTAATTGCCGGATTCGAAACCCAATGTCCTTCGTCTGGTCTGTATGGAAAAATTCCCGCTGTTTCTCTACTATTTTTTCAACCATATTTCTCTCCATCCTCTCCTGAACTTTTTTATTTTTCTTTCTGAGACCTTCTCTGTTTTTCTTCCTTGAACTCTTTCTATCCCACAGATCGTCTGCCTGTTTTCTGTACCGGCAATCCGTTCTTTCCCTCTCTTCCCCCACTGCTGCAGTCCATTCTGGCAAACGATTCCCAAAGTGTATGTTGTGCGGACACTTCAAATTGATTCGATTTCTCCTCACGGAAAAAAGGAATCTCTATCGTATATCTTTTCCAAAGCATATACGGATAGGTCTGCATTTTAAGAGAAAAATATTCATTTCCTTTGCTTTCCTGATAACTGATCGGGGAAAGCGAAAAAATATCTCTCATCTTAGCGTGGGAAGGAATCCTAACAGCTTATCAACCCTGCTGTAAAAAACAGTTCCAATTATTCAAACTGCGATCCTGCCGACTCCTCCTGATTCTTTTACAATCTGTGGACATAAAATCTAATATATGACAATTATATAATATTTTTCATATACCTAAAAGCTACAATTATCCATTTCCTAATTCTAAGAACCACTTACAAACGCAGAAAAAAGAATCCCGGCGACGGACCTACTTACTCGGAATCCCTTAATTTCAAAGTTTTTACAGAACGACTTCCAATAGATTTTGTAAATCAAAAACTCCTGATAAGACCGCATTTTACGGAAATTTCCGCTTGCATGCGTCACCCCCCCCTGATAAAATATAGGTATAATCATATCTCTCATACAGGCCATGTGTTTGCATCAGAGAAATCATTTGCAAATCAAAGGAGAAGACTTATGAAAAAACAAACGTATCGGACAGGACTATGGAAAGTTCTGAGTGTGGTGCTGGCCTCCTCGTTCGCGCTGGGACTTGCACCTATGTACACACACGCAGAGACCTTACAACCAGGGGACTACAGCGCAGACAATTCTCTATCGAGTTTGCTTGGTGATGGGATGACATTTTTGTCACCGGATGATATTGTCAATATTGGTTGACACATTTATCTCAAAGATATCACTGCCTATGCAGCCAGTCCCAGAGATTGGTAGTATCTCTGGCGCTTGATCATCGGAGGAAGCCCACCGTTAGCAGAGCAGATCCTCCTGTTATTCCA
>NZ_JAXFXH010000012.1:0-63487 GCF_034091795.1 Suipraeoptans intestinalis
TCGTTTGCGTCATGTGGCAGCATCAAACTGGGGAGCCAAGCGGTATCTAAACATGGAGCATCTGTTTGAACTGGAGTTTCATCGCCAGGTTGACGATCAGCCTGCAGCCAGCTAACAATAGTATGACGGCGGCTAAGAAATGAATTTGCGAAAGAATCTTGACACTACCTTTCTCCACCAACCAAGATCTCTCCTGCATCTGCTTTTAGAAGCCCCAGTATCGTTTTCATCGTCGTTGTTTTGCCGGCGCCGTTTTTCCCGATAAATCCAAAGATACTGTGTTCTGGCACCGCCAGGTTCAGCCCTTTCAGCACCTCCTTGTCACCAAACCGTTTGTACAGACCGGCGATGCGCAGAAGATCCATCACGCATCCTCCTTTCCAAACAGGAAATAAAGAACCGGCCCGACAAAGCTCATCAGCACAACGGTAACAACAAGCCACCATGTGCGATTCCCCCGCTTATATGTATTGTGTGTCAAAATGTGATACAGCGTATAAGCCAGCAGCGTAAACTGTGCAATAATAAGTGGAATTAAAAACGGAAGATATTCCATGATCCTATTCATCCCTCTTCTCCTTTCCATAAACTTCTACACAAAAGCCGTGATGTCCGCAGCAGGTACAGGTCAGCTTTCGGAGTGTCGGCGTATGCCTTGCAAAAAGCACTTCTTTCAAATTGGGTCTGAACACGTTATGGCACTGCGGGCAGATGTACGCAACCCGCTTAAAGTAAAAGATCGACACCCAGACTGCATAGGGGATCGCCAACATAGCCCATACGACAAGAGGCCACCATATTCTTGAACCGATCAACAAGATCACCGCCGTCCACTGAGCGATGCAAAGGGGAAGCCCCGTAATCATCAGAATGGCGTGAAGCTGCTTTAGTTTTTTTCTATGTTCCATCGCGTATGCTATGTCTCCTATAGATTCCACGGAGAAATTTTCTACACTTTTCAATTCTCGCCGGATCCCGTCGATTAATTCTAGTTTTGCTCTGCGGTCATTTACTTCTGTTTCAAGACATTTCGCCTGCTGCTCCAGTAAAACGGAGATGGTGCCGCCCGGATTTTTCTCTGAAAGCAGCTCTCCAATGCTGTTGATGGATAGTCCTGCATCGCGGAGAAAGCAAATAATCTTCATTTGCTTTAGATCCTGTTCAGAGTAGAGCCTGCGCCCGCTTTCAGAGAATTCGCTGGGAATGAGAATATTTCTGGAATCATAGTACTGTACCGTCCGAACCGATACGCCACAGAGCTTTGCAATTTCTCCCGTTGTGTATTTTGACATAGCTTTTCCCTCCTTTCGCTGCGTATTTTACAACATGACGCAGCGTTACAAGCAATCCCTTACGCAAGGAAATTTTTTCAAAACAGGTGTATTTCTTTCTACAAGAAACTTTTTGATTTACTGAAATTCTATACAGTTGTGTCCCTGATCCATATCTGTACATCTTAGGAACCACAAATCTACCGGAAGCCTTCCTCGCTTTAACCGACCTCCCTTTCAATTATTGTCCCTCCACTTTTTCCATCTACCCGAATCCAATTCCTAGTCAGGTCTTTCAGGGAACCGACCCTGCTACAAATGAGAACTGTCATTACTGTGTATCTCCGCTCTACTCCGGCCGGGTCTTTCTCACCGACACGACTCGACATGAAAATACTACCGTTTATTATTTTTACGATTGCCATATTCCTTCCTAAAAATACCACTCAATCTTTAGACTGGGTGGTATTATACAACAGCTTTTAATGCCTTTTCGTATTCAATTTTCAACTGTCGCTTAAACTCCTCGATTTCCTCCGGAGTCATGCCGGGTTCTGCTGTTGCGCATATATCAGGAACTTCCTCCGCAAGCACTTCTGTGGCCCAGGGTTGCTCTTCATGCATTTCATCGTAGTCATCGACTAGAGCATCCTCTAGGATAATAGAAAACTCATATATATCACCTGGAGTATCTTCCAGAAACTCATTGATATAATTCATTATTTTTTTAAACATCTTCCCACACCTCCTTTACTTTTTTTCTTCTTACTATCGACACAATATCTTCTGTTTCTTTGTTTTTTACCGCCGCAAGTTGATGTTCTCCGTCAAAGTAGATCAGTTTCTTTTCTCCCTCTTTGTAGTTTGGCTCCCTTTTTAAAAGATCTGTCAATTCTTTTTCTGATATGTCAGTATACTCAGATTTGTTTCACCGTGGCAATCGGCTTGAAAAACAGATGATGGGAGTCCAGCATGAAACAAATAAGGACCTCTCCAGAACTGATCTAGCAAATCTTGAGCTAACTGACGAAGAATTAAAAATGGTTATGGAATATGCTACATTTATTAAATCGAAAACATAGGAAAAAGAAGGAATAAGTTGCATTTCGTGTTGCATTTCGTGTTGCATCTCTGTCTAAAATACGACTTTTTCACCCATTTATGAGAAATATTCCTAAAAACAAAAACAGCGCAAACCCCTGATTTACAAGGATTTGCGCTACTTTCCGGCTTAGAGCCACAGCGTGGGCGAGAAGATTCGAACTCCCGACCTTTTGGTCCGTAGCCAAACGCTCTATCCAGCTGAGCTACGCCCACACAATCATCTTTTTTACGACCTGAACCTGTTCCATGTCGCAAAAAAGTGCGGAGAAAGGGACTTGAACCCTCACAGGATTGCTCCCACTAGAACCTGAATCTAGCGCGTCTGCCATTCCGCCATCTCCGCTGACAAAGGTTATCCTACCACAAACTTTTCCTTTTTGCAACAATTTTTTATTGATAATTTTTACATGATACTTTTTAATTTTTCTGACATGGCTCCTAGACCCGCAGCATTCCTCTGAATCCTCTGCTTGCATAATAGGATTCCACTCCATTGTGGTAGTAAAATACCCTGCCATATCTCTTATCTCCAAACAGGCCTCCCCCCAACCTCCGCATTTCTTCCGGCGTCTCGATCCAGCTGGATGTCTTGAAATCATAATCTCCGGTCTTTTGCAGCAGGGCATACTCCGCCTCCGTCAAGATGGTGATCCCCATCTCTTCCGCCATGGTGTGCGCATCCCCGGACGGCTTATTTTTCTTTCTGGCTTCCAGCGCCTGTCTGTCATAACAAAGACTTCTTCTTCCGGAAGGACTTTCTGCCGAGCAGTCACAATACAGGTACCTTCCCGTTTTCACATCAAAGCCGATCACATCCGGTTCGCCGCCTGTTCTTTCCATCTGGGACAAAGCCACCAGATTCTTCTCATCTGACAGGATCCGTTTCTTTACAGCCTCCCAGTTACAATCCTTGTGTCTCTCCATGTGGGCAGAAAATCTTTCTTCCAGCTTTTCCAATATCCCTTCCATTATCGTATCGTTTCCCATATTTCTTCCCCTCCCAGTAAATATTTTCCTGTTTTCTTTCTGGTTTCTTCCCTCCAGCTTTCCCGCCAGGATCGTATCCTGTCACAGAACCTTCTCAGCCTCGCTTTTTGTACCTCTTCTCTTCTGATTATTGATCCTTTTCCGCTTATCGATCCTTTTCCGCCGCCCGGTACAACTGCTTTGTCTTGTAACCGGCCCCTAAGATCTCCACCATTTCCTTCTGCCTTCTTTGCAGGGTCGCCTCTGTTTTAGCCGAATACAGATACCTTGCCCAGTCCTTCTGATAGCCCGGCGTCAGTTGTCTGTAAAATTCCAGCTGCTTTGGATAGTCTTCAAGGTATGCTTTCACATCCTCCAGTCTGTCCACATAATCTTCCACACGTCCGGAAGCTGCCGCAGATGTTTTATTCAGCGATTGGGGCAAATGCTTCATTCCCACCAACGTATATATTTCATCTACAGCCGCCATCAGACAAAACTTTAATTCTGTTCCCTTTACATATCCGTCCTCTCCCACTTTCAGATAAGGAAAAATACTGTCTCTCCCAATAGAGGCATATCCTTTTTTATTTTTAGTCTTAGGATAGATCAGATACAGACATCCCTGCACCGGCAGGATTTTTTCCTTCCAAACAGTATCAATGACTTCCTTCATCTCACTTAAATCGTATACATAAGCGATTCCCAGATCTATTTTCTTTTCTCCGGTCCGGCGCATCTCTATCGCATCAAAAGGAGACGCCTCTTTCGCTTCCCGAAGTCGTCTGATCTGCTTAAATTTGTCCAGTCTGATTTTCTTTCGCAGTGCTGCTTCCATTCTTTTCCCTCTTTTCAGGTTCTTTTGCTGTTTCGTCTGTCCTTTCTTTTCAGCCAGGCGCTCGCTGCTCTCTCTTCTTTTTTAAGTCTCTCCATTGTACCCTCCCTTCTTCTTTTCCGCAACGAAAATTTCTTTGATGATTTCCCTTTGATGATCTTCCACCGGCTTTTTTGATATTTTCTCTCCTGTATCACCCGATTTACCGGCTATTCCTTGCCCTTCGCCTCTTCCTGTGATAGACTGTTAAAGTTACAAACCCATATATTAGGCAGAAAATCAGTAGGAAGAAGGATCTTATGAAAACAAAACGAGAAGAAATTCGTAATATAGCGATCATTGCCCATGTAGACCATGGAAAAACCACTCTGGTGGATGAACTGTTAAAGCAAAGCGGCGTATTCCGCGAGAATCAGGAAGTGGCGGAGCGTGTCATGGATTCCAATGATATCGAAAGAGAGCGTGGAATTACCATTCTTTCCAAGAACACTGCCGTTTATTACAAAAATACCAAGATCAATATCATCGATACTCCGGGTCATGCAGATTTTGGCGGCGAAGTAGAACGTGTCCTGAAAATGGTCAACGGCGTCGTTCTGGTGGTAGATGCATTTGAAGGAGCCATGCCTCAGACAAAGTTTGTTCTAAAAAAAGCACTGGAACTGCAGCTTCCCGTCATCGTATGTATCAACAAGATCGATCGTCCGGAAGCACGTCCCGACGAAGTGATTGACGAGGTTCTGGAACTTTTGATGGATCTGGATGCCTCTGACGAGCAGTTGGACTGCCCCTTTGTCTACGCCTCTGCCAAATCCGGGATCGCAGTCCTGGATCTGTCTGATGAAGAAAAAGATATGCAGCCGCTGTTTGAAACCATACTGGAATACATTCCGGCTCCCGAAGGGGATCCCGACGCCAATACCCAGGTCCTGATCAGCACCATCGACTACAATGAATATGTAGGCCGGATCGGCGTGGGAAAAGTAGATAACGGGGTTCTGAAAGTGGGAATGGAAGCAGTGGTGGTCAATGCTCATGACACAGCCCGCCAGGAAAAGGTACGGATCAGCAAGCTGTATGAATTCGAGGGTCTCAACCGTGTAGAGGTTTCCGAGGCTTCTATTGGATCCATCGTGGCTATTTCCGGAATTTCCCATCTGTCCATCGGAGATACCATCTGCTCTCCGGAGGAACCGGTGGCTATTCCGTTCCAAAAAATATCAGAGCCTACCATTGCCATGCAGTTTTTGGTAAATGACAGTCCCTTTGCCGGTCAGGAGGGAAAATTTGTTACCTCCCGTCACCTGCGGGAGCGTCTGTTCCGGGAATTAAATACAGACGTCAGCCTTCGGGTGGAAGAAACAGAAAACATGGACAGCTTCCGTGTTTCCGGCCGCGGCGAGCTCCATCTTTCCGTCCTGATCGAAAATATGCGCCGGGAAGGCTATGAATTTGCCGTAAGCAAGGCTGAGGTCCTCTATCAGAAAGACGAAAAAGGACATCTTCTGGAGCCTGTGGAGACTGCCTATATTGATGTCCCCGAGGAATTTACCGGCACTGTGATCGACAAACTCAGCCAGCGAAAAGGTGAGCTGCAAAGCATGAACATCTCCGGCAGCGGCTCTACCCGTCTGATCTTCCATATCCCTGCCCGCGGACTCATTGGCTATCGCGGTGAATTTCTTACGGATACCAGGGGAAACGGCATAATGAACACTGCCTTTGAGGGATATGTGCCATTCAAGGGCGACATCCAATACAGAAAACAGGGCTCTCTCATTGCCTTTGAAACAGGGGAAGCCGTCACCTACGGATTGTATAACGCACAGGAAAGAGGCCAGCTTTTTATCAGCCCTTCCCAAAAAGTCTACTCCGGAATGGTAGTGGGACAGAACGCAAAAAATGATGACATTGAAGTCAATGTCTGCAAGACAAAGCACCTGACCAATACCCGTTCCTCCGGCGCAGACGACGCCCTGCACCTGACCCCTCCCCGACTTTTGAGTCTGGAGGAGGCGCTGGATTTCATTGATACAGACGAACTCCTGGAGATCACTCCCAAAACACTCCGGATCCGCAAAAAGATCCTGGATCCCAAATTGAGAAAGAGAGGAAATAAGTCATGAGCTTCCTGTGGTTTTTAGAGGGACTTCGCACTCCCGTCATGAATGTGATCATGGAAGGCATCACCTGGCTTGGACAGGAAACTGTCCTCCTTCCTTTGATCTGTCTTTTTTACTGGTGTATAGATAAAAATTTCGCCTATGTGCTGGGATTTTCTTCCTTTACCTCCGGACTACTGGTGCAGACCTTAAAGATCACCTTCCGGATCCCCCGGCCATGGGTGCTGGACCCCGGCTTTTCTCCCGTGGAAAGCTCCGTTGCCCATGCCACCGGGTATTCTTTTCCCAGTGGCCATACCCAGTCTGCCACCAGCCTGTTTTATCCGTTGTCTAAAAATGCCAAAAACAGGCTCTGGTCCCTTCTGTCCGTCCTTGCCTTTTTACTGGTAGGCTTTTCCCGGATGTATCTGGGATGCCACACTCCAAAAGACGTGCTGGTTTCCATGCTGCTTTCTTTGGTGATCTCCGCTCTCATCTGGAAATATCAGCATCTCTTTACAGAATCCTCCAGATTTTTAAAACCCATTGCCCTCGTATTATGCGGCGTTGCAGTTTTCACGGCGGTGTATGCCCTGCTTCTTTACGGAAATGGTACGATCGAAAAAAAATATGCCCTTGACTGCTGTAAGGCGGCCGGAGCCGGCATCGGCTTCGCTGTCGGCTGGTATCTGGAACGTACCCGCCTGCATCTGGATCCCCGCTCCTCTTCCAAAAGTCGCCGGGCTGTCCTGTTCTTTTTGGGACTTGCTCTTACCCTTGCATTGAAGCTGACCTTTTCCCTTCTTTTCGGACAATCGATATTGGCAAACATCTTAAAATATTTTATACTTGTGTTGTGGGTTTTGTTTCTTTACCCGTATCTTTTTCACTTTAAATTTACAAGGAGAACGACAAAATGAGACATTATGTATCCAACCTTTTAAGACATCTTGCCGTTATACTGGAATTTTTTATCGCGGCCATGCTGTCTGTGGGCATTATCCTTCTTTGTTTCCGTATGGCTACCTCTCTTGGGCATATTCCTGACCTGAACGTCTGGCCCAATTATGATGATCTTCTGGAGACCTGCTTCAACCTGATCATTGGTGTGGAGCTGATCCGAATGATGTATTACCACACTCCCAACACCGTTTTTGAGGTGCTGCTGTTTGCCATTGCGCGTCAGATCATCATTGAACATTCTTCTCCCTGGAGCAGCCTGATCGGCGTGACTGCCATAGCCGTCCTGTTCGCCACCAGGAAATTCCTTTTCTGCGAATTCGATATTTCTGACCAGGTGATCTTCCGCGCCACTTCCAAAGTTAAGACCATCAATAAACTCATGGGACTTCAGATTCCCTTTGAACCGGGAGATACTTTGGGAAAGGTGCTGCTTGCCCAGCTGGAAAAGGAAGACATCGAGATCGGAACGGGCGCCTGCGTTTATTTCCAGGATTGTGGGCTTCGTGTTGCAAAAATGCATGACGGAAAAATTTCCCGAATTGAAGTAATCCGTGCTATACATTAGTCTAAAAACGTGCTATACTCTTTATATCAGATAGATTGTTTATATTTTTTTAATTATCTGAAATCTGTTAACAAAGGAGTTGGACAGTATGAAATTTATTATTATCGGAAAAAACATCGAGGTAACGCCCAGTCTGAAGGAACGGGTAGAATCCAAGCTTGGCAAACTGGAGCGCTATTTTACCCAGGGCACGGAAGTTCACGTCACCCTAAGTGTCCAGAAAGAAGCTCAGAAGATTGAGGTGACCATTCCTGTGAAAAACGGAATCATCCGCTCTGAACAGGAAAGCAGCGATATGTATGTATCCATTGATCTTGTGGAAGAAGTGATCGAGCGTCAGCTTCGCAAATATAAAAACAAACTGATCGCAAGGCACCAGGAAGGTGGATATTTCCAGGATTCCTTTCTGGAGGAAGAGGACGGGGATGCTCCCGAGGAGATCCAGATCGTCCGCACCAAGAAGTTTGGCTTTAAGCCTATGTATCCGGAAGATGCCTGCGTACAGATGGAACTGTTAGGACACAGCTTCTACGTATTCTGCAACGCCGAGACGGATGAAGTCAACGTAGTGTATCGTAGAAAAAATGGCACCTTCGGTCTCATTGAGCCGGAATTTTAACATTTTCTGAGGCACAGCCTTCCAGCGATGGGAGCCCTGCCAAAACTTGATGGAACTTCTTTTAGATATTGTATTTTCTATACTCCCTTTCCGGCAGGCGGGTCAGCCCCTGTTTCCCGAAGGGGAGTATTTTTTAATCCTGGAAAAAATCAGACTTCTGAAGTTGCGCTGTAGGACAGAACGTGCATTACAGAACACCCGGATAGAAGCCGCAAAAACAGAGCGCCGGGTCAAAAAAAGATGTATTCCCCCTCATGATTCCCGTAGGAGCAGGCTTCCTCCTCCAGGATCTTTACCTGTCCGTTGGTTGCTTCCATCCATTCTTTCAGCAGTTGCTCTTTTTGCTCTCCGGGAAATGCCACTTCCAGACAAACCTCCTGTGTATAATCGCACTTGAAAGGAACGATTCCCCGTCTTCCCAAAATATACTGGATCTTTCCCAGCCCTGTGTAGTCTGTTTGGATCTTCATTCGGATCCCCGCCGTTTTTTCCAGAATGACCGACTGCCTCAACCCTTCTTTTACTGCTGCCGCATAGGCTCTTACCAGCCCTCCCGTTCCCAGAAGAGTCCCCCCAAAGTAACGGGTAACCACCACGGCTGCATCATGGATCCCCTCCCCCAGAAGAACTTCCAGCATCGGCCTCCCTGCGGTTTGGGAAGGCTCTCCGTCGTCACTGCACCGCTGTAGATGATTCTGCTCTCCTACTACATAAGCAAAACAATTATGCGTAGCATTCCAGTATTTTTTCCGAAGCTCTTCTATAAACCGCAAGGCCTCTTCCTCATTTTTCACGGGCATGGTCGTGGCTATAAACCGGGACTTTTTTTCCACGATCTCCCCTGTTCCTCCCCTGTATAAAACTTTATGTTTCATATATCCCATCTGCCGTTTCCTGTCTTCGGCAGTTTCCTTTCTTTTTTTCTTCTACTATAACGGACTTCCCCGGTTTTTCCTAGACTTCTTTCCTATTTTGTCTGCGCTTTTTTTGCTTTCCTGTTTTGCCCCCTCTTTCTTTCTACTTTTTAGGATCCTTGTTTCTCTTTTTGGTATTCTTAGGAAAATGTGAAGTTTTCATTTTTGGCTTTATTAACCCTCCTCTTTTTGTTATAATAAGCAAACATAAGGAGGCCAGTATTCATGAATTATGGTAGAAAAAAAGCTTCTCAAAAGCGAAAAAAAATCACATCAAAGTCTGCGATGCAAAGCAAGCGTCTGGGCGTCCGTCTGTTCAAAGCCTTCCTGCTTTGCATTTTAGTGGTGGGACTGGTAGGCATGATCGGTGTCGGGATCTTTGCCAAACGGATCATCGACCGCACGCCGGATGTTTCGGCGGCCGACATCAAGCCCAAGGGCTTTACCACCTTCGTCTATGCTGACGACGGTGTAACGGAGACGGCAAGATTTGTCACTTCCGGTTCTAATCGTGTATACAAAACTCTGGACGAGATTCCGGCATATCTTCAGCACGCTTTCGTAGCCATCGAAGACGAGCGTTTTTACAAACATAACGGAATCGACCTGCAGGGGATCGCCCGTGCTGCTTTCGTGGGCATCACTTCCGGCGACTTTTCCGAAGGAGCCAGCACGATCACCCAGCAGTTGATCAAGAACAACGTCTTTCCTAATTTCGTCAACGAAAAAACTTTTTACGACAGTCTGGAGCGGAAGCTGCAGGAGCAGGTTCTGGCTCTGGAAATCGAAAAAAAGATGGATAAAAATACCATCCTGGAAAGCTATATGAATACCATCAACCTGGGACAGAATTCCCTGGGAGTGCAGTCCGCTTCCAAGCGTTACTTCAACAAGGACGTATCGGAGCTAACCCTTTCTGAATGTGCCGTGATCGCAGGGATCATCCAAAATCCTACCGGCTACAATCCCATTACCAATCCTGAGCAGAATCAGAAGCGTCAGCATATCGTCCTGAAATATATGCTGAAACAGGGATATATCACACAGGAGGAATATGATGCGGCGCTGGCGGACGACGTGTATGCCCGTATCCAGAATGTAAATACCATCACCTCTGTAGAAAGCCCCTACACCTACTTTGTAGATGCGCTGTCCGAGCAGGTCATCCACGATCTTCAGGAACAGCTGGGCTATACCGAAACCCAGGCCTACAACGCCGTATACAGCGGAGGGCTCAGCATTTTTTCTACACAGAATCTGGGCATGCAGCAGATCTGTGATGAAGAGATGAACAACGATGCCAATTATCCCCGTTTGAAAGAATATGGTCTGGACTATGCTCTGACGGTGACCCGGGCGGACGGAACGGCCGAAAACTATGGATCTCAGGATATCAAAAGCTTTGTAAAAGCTACCTACGGCAGTGAGCAGGGTCTCCTGTACAGCACAGAGGACGAGGCGCGTGCGGTGATCGAGCAGTGGAAGGCTACCATTGCACAGGAAGGAGATACCTATGACGAGGTTGTCAACCTCTCTCCCCAGCCTCAGGCGTCCCTGACTCTGATGGAACAGAGTACCGGATACATCAAAGCCATGGTAGGAGGACGAGGAACCAAGGCAACCAGCCTTGCGCTGAATCGGGCTTACACCGGATCCAAGCGTCAGCCGGGATCCTGTTTTAAGATCCTGGCAGCCTATGCGCCGGCTCTGGATGCAAAAGGCAAGACTCTGGCTACCGTCGTGCGGGATGAGCCCTACAAGCTGACAAACGGCAAGACGCTCCGGAACGCCGAGGGTACCTATGGCGGCGATACTACCATCCGCCGTGCCATCGCCAAATCCACCAACGTTGTAGCTGTAAAGATCAGTGATGAGATCACCCAGCAGCTGGGATTCAACTATTGCGAAAAATTCGGTATCACCACCCTGGTAAAGAAAAAAGAGATCAACGGAGATATCTACAGTGATATCTCGCAGACTCTTTCTCTGGGGGGAATCACCGACGGTATCTATAATTTTGAGCTTTGCGCAGCCTACGCTGCCATCGCCAATGGAGGCGTCTACCACTCTCCCACTCTGTATTCCAAGATTCTGGATCATGATGGAGGAGTGCTTCTGGAAAATGTAGGCGAAACACGAACTGTTATCAAGGACAGCACCGCGGCTCTTCTCACCAGCGCCATGGAAGACGTTGTGACCTCCGGCACCGGATACGGCTTCAAACTTCCCAATATGCCGGTAGCCGGAAAGACCGGTACAACTTCTGACAACAAAGACATCTGGTTTTGTGGGTTTACCCCCTATTACACCTGTGCAGTCTGGGCCGGTTATGACGACAACAAGGAGTTGAGCGGCGACACCTACTTCCATTCCAGGATCTGGAGCTCTGTAATGAGCCGTGTGCACACCGGACTGCAGACCAAGCAGTTTACCATGCCTGCTTCGGTGGAACGTAAGTCCGTATGCGCCATTACCGGGAAGCTTCCCACCAACGGATGTCCTGTTATCACAGAATACTTTGCGAAGGATACTCTGCCGACCCAGTACTGTCCCGGACATAAGAGCGAAAAAGACAAGGACGAGGAGGAGGAAGACGAAGACAGCTCCAACAATAGTAGCAATACTACTAACAGCACCAATACGGATAACACAAGCGATGAGGGGAATACTCCCGAGCCGGAACCAGAACCGGAGCCGGAACCTTCCCCCTAGCTTTCACAGATGGGGATATGAGACAGCAGGCAAATTACCGGATAAAGACATTTTGTATTGCAGAAATCCCTAAAATTAAACTGATTTCAGTCAGGGCTTCCGGCCAAGCCGGCAGCCCTGTTCTTGTTTTAGGAAAACCATGCGATAGTCGCGTGGTTCTATAGGAGCTTTTTCCGTGCGTGGATAAGAGTTCCGCGCAACAAAGGAATTTGCAAGCTAAGCTTACTTCTTTGCTCCAAATTCGTAGATTTCAAGAATTTCTGCGCTGCCGCCGGATTGGCTGCCTACCGATACCATAACGTATTCGCCTTCTGCATCGGGAACAACGACTGTCCTTTCGCAGAGAATCAGATAATTTGTACCTGTACCCATCTGCTTCGCGATAAGCGCAACGGGGAAATACTCCACACCCGTAAGTCCTTCATACGCCTTTTCAAGCGCTTTTTTTGCCTCCTCTGTTACGATGGGACTGTCAACGGGTACAAAGTCACCCGTTATTTCCTCTTCGTGGGTTGCGTTCGCTTTGCTGGCCTTTATATCGACAATCTCCGCTTCCCCGTTCAGGCTCTCATAAAGAGTTACCAACGCATAGGTTGCATTTGCATCAGGAACTACAGGCGCAGTTTTGCAAAGCACCAGGTGATTGGTACCTGAAACTGTCTGAAAAGCAATATATGCAACTGGTGTGAAGGTGACTCCATCCATGCCTTTCATTGCTTTTTCAAATAATGCTTCTACGGTTTTTGTGATTTCAGGCGAATCTGCTTTCCTCCACCCTTCGTTGATTTCACTTCCAGCTCTTTTTCCTTTTTTTGTTTCCTGTTTGCTGCACGCTGCAAAAACGATACAGCTTGTCACAAAAAGTGTAAGGCAGACTAAAACTGCAATCATCTTTTTCATTCTTTTGTCCTCACGTCTGAGCTTTTTTGAACCACAGTTTTTACCTTTTAGGTATCCACAGTCGGCGACGGTTAACTTTCTTGCAATATGTCCTGTATTCTTTCCCGTACATGTCTTGAAGCCATTTTTTTCGGTATGCTTTATAAGCACGGTCAACAGCCACCGGTAAGCAAAATGACATCCTATAGTTCCAACATTTTCCGGAAAATATACTCTGCCTCTCTCTCCCGGCCGTTTTCCCCTCGGGGATGAATTTCTTCCCAGATCTTTCCATCCTTCATCAAAAGCACCCTCTCGCACCGGCAGGCGATCTGGGGATCATGCGTCACGATCACGATCGTTTTTTCCCATTCCCTGTTAATGCTTTCCAGGATATCCATCACCATCCTTCCCGATTTGGAATCTAGATTTCCTGTAGGTTCATCTGCCAGGATCACATCCGGATCATGGATCAGGGCTCTGGCAATGGCAATTCTCTGCTTTTCCCCTCCGGATATTTCACTGAGGCGCTTATCCAGCAGATGCCCTATCTGCAATTTTCCTGCCAGTTCTTTTGCCTTTTCTATGGTTTCTTCAATATTCTGCTCGTCTATCAGCATAGGCAGCATAATATTTTCCAGTACAGACAGTCCTTCCATCAGATAAAAGTCCTGAAATACAAATCCAATCTTTTCCCTCCTGTAGTCTGCCAGTTCTTCCGAACTGATCTCATTGACCTTCTTCCCTTTGAAACAGAGTTCTCCCCCGGTAGGTCCATCGATCAGTCCCAGAAGCTTTAGCAAGGTGGTTTTGCCACACCCGGAACGCCCCATGATGGCGATCCTTTCCTTTTCCTCCACACGCAGATCGATCCCTTTGATCACCTGTATTTCCTTCGTCCCCTTCTCCCCTTCTACCGTATAGTTTCTTATCAGATTTTTCCCTTCCAACAGCTTCATCTTATCTTCCCTCCCACTCTGTTTTTAATGGCAGCGGTCCCAGGATCTGCTGCCGCATCTCTGACACCAGTTGATAGGACCGGTCAAACTCTTTATCCCGTTCATACCACAAATAATGTCTGGGGGTTCCCACACGGATCCGGGGACTCCCGTATAAGGTGGTAAAATCCAGTGGATGTGCCACTTCTCCTTTTCCTTGCTGAAAAAAAATGGCGATCTCTTTTCCGGAAAGACCCAGGCTTTTCCCTGTCAGTTCCCTGTAGGTTTCCTCCGACAATCCAATCTGCTGTCCCTGAAAACTGATATCCATCCGGCTTCCTCCGTTATTTTCATTCACACTGGGTACGGTAAGTCGAACCATAGGAGCCTCCGTCCCTTTCAGACCGTATCGGTCTGCCAGATCTCTCATCGTCTCCTTTGCGTCTCCCAGCAAAACATAGTCGTATGGAAATTGCCCTCCTATTTCCTTCAGGGGAAACAGACTCATCCCTCTGATCAGCAAAAAGGCGAAAAAGAAAAAGTGCAGCGCAAATAACGCCATTCCCTGTCTTCTGTACTTTTTATAATGGGCATAAAAGGAATAAAAAGCCGGAAGCTTTCCGAAATAACGAACCGGGTTCTTTTGTCTCTTTGCCAGATATACAGATGCTCCGCCGAAAGCCGCCAGAATCATACCTGTCACCGCTACCATTAAAAAATAGGCTGATTCTCTGACGGTTCTCCACTGGTATCCAAAACAGGCTATCGTAAGAAGCAGCAATCCTGTCAGGATCGCATAAGGACTCTTTCCGGCTCCTCGAAACCGATCCTTTTCTATGGCTTTTCCCTGATTTCCCAGTTCTGTTTCTGTATAGATCTCATAATTAATGAAAGTAGAATACACCAGCAGAACCACAACACATACCAGCGTTATCAGGTAGGTAGACAAGGAAGGAATCCCATCGCCTGCATAGGCCGGATACCATTTTCTGAAAAAAGCCTGTATCACTCCATACCATATGCTTCCCAGCAAATAGCCGGAAATCACTCCCAGCGTCTGGATCTTGACATATTCTTTTAAAATCCACAGATTCAGAACCCCCTTGGGAATCCCCAGGGTATACATCAGGAGATAGTCCCGCTTCCTTCCCCGCACATAGGGCTTTAACGCCAACGCCAGAATCAGGACGGATATCATACTCATGAATACAATGCCGTGAAACAGAAATCCTGCCAGTTCGCCTTCCGCCCGTCCTTTTCCTGTCTGGAAAGCACGAAAAGACATATAAAGAGCAATCGTTGTAAGCATACATCCGCAGGACAGAGTGCTTCCGATATACAGCAGACGTCCGCTTTTTCCATTCTTTTTGTTTAATCTTTGGAACAGTCGCTTTGCCAGTGGTGTATGTACCGCTCTCCAGGGCCGGACTCTTTCGGCTTCCTTCCCTTTCTGCCGCGTTTCCTGCTCCTCCTCCGTCTGCTTTTCCCTCTCCTGCTGTGCTTCTTCCTTCTGCCAGATCAGTTCCTGCTTCGCCTGCAGGGTCAGATCCAGGATCCTGACAACTACATATCCCGGAAGCAGCACACCTGCCTGCAAGGTAAAAAACTTTCCCACTTCCCCATAATGGAAGTCCGTTAGGATCCCATAGCCCAGACACCGGATCAGAAGCAGTACTCCTCCCAGGCAGAAGCACACCGCCTCCCACTCCGGATAGGCTTTTCTCTTCCTCCAGGTAATACATAGCAAGGACAAAAACAGTAGAAATTCTATAACCCCCAAAACCCATAATCCCACCGGTTCTCTCCCCACACGGACAGAGGCGATTCCTCCGGCCAGAACTGACAGCATCACCAGCCCATAATAGATTTTTCTCAATCTGTTTTTCACCGACATCCCTTCTTTCTAGGTAGATTTTCTGTCTTCTGCTTCTGACCATTTTCTTCTTAACAAAAAGAGAGGCACAGAAATACGACCATTTCTCTACCTCCCTATTTTACTACTCATCTCTTGCTGTCTGTTCTCTGCTGTCTCTGCGTTTTGGGAAGCTCGATCTCCTGTCTTCTATTCCCCCAGTCTCTGTAGCAGCAGCTTGGCCGCTCCACAGATCCCTGCATCGTTCCCCAGGCTTGCCAGTTCAAACCGGGTACCGCTGTTTGCAAAAAACTGCTTTTTCCTGAAATATTTTTCTATGTATGTAATGACGATCTCTCCTGCCTTGGAAACGCCTCCGCCGATCACGATCAGAGACGGGTCCGCCACTACCGCTACATTTGCCAGGGCTCCACCCAAATAGGCTCCAAACTCTTCCGCGATCTCCTCTGCCAGTTTATCTCCCTTTTTCAGAGCGTCAAATACAGACTTGGCGCTGTTTTCCCTTCCTCTCAGACAAGAAGGAAGAGTGCTTTCTTTCAGATGCTTCTCTGCCAGTCTTGCAATCCCCCGTGCTGACGCATACTGCTCCAGGCAGCCAAGTTTCCCGCAGCCACAAGGCTTTGTTTCTGTCTCATTGACACAGATATGACCAATCTCGCCGCCTGCTCCATGGCCTCCTACCAGTGGATGGCCTCCTACGATCACGCCTCCGCCTACGCCTGTTCCCAGCGTCACCATCACCATATTTTTCTGGCCCTTTCCTGCTCCCAGCCACATTTCACCCAGGGCAGCCAGATTGGCGTCATTTCCAACCTCCACCGTATATCCTGTCAGTTCCTCCAGTTCTCTTTTTACTTCTTTGTATCCCCAGCCAAGATTAGCGGTATTTTTTACGATCCCTTCTTCCCCCACCGGAGCCGGAATCCCAAGCCCGATTCCTGCGATCTGCTCCTTCGTCAGATGATGTGCTATCCTCTTTTTTTCCAGCGATCCTGCGATATCTGGAAGGATCTTCTCCCCGCCGTTTTCCGTTCTGGTCTTTATCTCCCACTTCTCCACCAGGATCCCTTCTGTGGAAAACAATCCTATCTTTACGCTGGTTCCGCCCACATCTACTCCAAAACAATACTCCATTTTTCTTTCCTTCGCTTTCTGTCAGTCTTTTGCCGAAATTTCCCGGCCCTTTGCACCCGTCTTTTTCCGTCCTTTTTACTGCCTTCTTATTTTGACATATTCTGCTGTATTCTTTTGTACAGCTCCTCCACGGCATTGTACCCCATCTGCTTCTGTCTGTGGTTGATGGCGGCCGTTTCCACGATGATCGCAAGGTTTCGTCCCGGCCGGATGGGAATCTGATGACACACTACTTTCTTCCCTAAAAACTCGGTGTATTCCTCTTCCATTCCCAGCCTGTCGTATGCCTTATCCTTATCCCAGTCTTCCAGTGTGATCGCCAGCTCAATGGCTTTGGTTTCCCGTACACTCATCACACCAAACAGCATTTTGACGTCTACGATCCCGATTCCCCGCAATTCGATGAAATGGCGCGTCACATCCGGCGCCGTCCCAATCAGAAGTTCGTCGCTGACTCTGCGGATCTCCACCACATCATCGCTGACCAGTCTGTGTCCCCGCTTGATCAGCTCCAGCGCCGCCTCGCTTTTTCCGATTCCACTCTCTCCCATGATCAAAACGCCTACGCCGTACACATCCACCAACACTCCATGAATGGAAATACAGGGGGCCAGTTCTTCATTCAGCCACCTGGTCAGTTCAGAAGTAAACTCAGAAGTTGCTCTTTCTGTTATAAAAACCGGAATTTCCGCTTCTTCTGCCAACTGTAAAAACAATTCATCCGGCACCAGATTTCTGCAGAAAATGATACAGGGCAACTGATAATGCAGCAGTCCTTTGTACACATCTTCCTTTTTCTCCTGGGACAGCTTTTCTACAAAGGTGTACTCTACATATCCGATGATCTGTACACGGTCGGAATCAAAATGTTCAAAATACCCCGCCAGCTGCAGCGCCGGCCGGTTTAAATCGGGAACCTCAATTTTTTTCCCCGTAAGATCTACATTCGGCGTCAGATTTTTCAGTTTCATCCGCTCTTCTAACTGTCTCAGCTCCACTCCTGCTCCCATAACCAGTCTCCTTCTTCTCATTCCTTTGTGATCGAACGTTTCTGTGTTTTATTATAGCATATTCTTCCTGTAAAGTGTATTTCATTGTAAAACAGTAAGCCCTTTCTCCTGCAGGCACCCAACATTTTCTTCCGAAAAGCATTCGGGATCTTTTTCCGAGAAAACCGCGAAGTACTTACAAGAGATACAAAAGAGCATTGCAGATACAAGCGGCAATATTGCTTCCCCCTTTTCGTCCGCCGGCAACAATGTAAGGGGTGTCGGTCAGCGTCAGGATCCTTTCCTTTGCCGGAATCACATTTACAAAGCCCACCGGCGCTCCTATTACCAGCTCCGGAGCCACTTTCCCCTCCCGGATCAATTGATCTAGCCGCAGCAGAGCCGTCGGTGCGTTTCCAATAGCAAAGATCAGCTTTTTCGGCAAGGAGGAAGCTTTGTCCATGCTGGCAACCGCTCTGGTAGTTCCGTTTCTTTTTGCCATCATAGCCACATCCTCATCTGACATGAAGCAATATACCTTCCCACCGTAGGCTTCCAGCTTTTTCCGATTGATTCCGGCACGCGCCATCTGAGTATCTGTCACAATAGACGCTCCCTGCCGGATAGCCTCCAATCCTCGGTCCACAGCCGTTTCCGAAAATACCAGGTTCTTTGCATAGTCAAAATCTGCGCTGGTGTGGATGCATCGCTTTATGACCGGCGCTTCTTTCTCCTTCAGAAAGATTCCCTGCTCTTCCAGTTCTTTTGTAATGATCTCAAAACTTCTTTCTTCTATTTTTTCCGGAAGTATCTGTTCTATCTTCTCCATCTAAATTCCTTTCTCCAGAATCCTGTATATTTCTTTCATATCCAAATGTTCTCTCAGGCCGGCTGCCAGAAGGTCGTACTGCTCTTCCTTATAGGTCTTATAGTCCTTGTACCCTTCCTCTTCCAGCCGGATTCCCTTTTTCTCTGCCAGACCGTTCAGAAGAGCCCGCACCACCTCTTCCCGGTCAAAGATCCCGTGGACATAAGTTCCATAAACGTTTCCTTTGCTGTACCCCTCTTTCTTTTTTTCGCCGGTGATCCGGTTCTCTATCAGGCTCAGAAAGCCATTGTCTTCTATCGGCACAGACTCCCCCATATGGATTTCATATCCTTCTATCTCCGTATGGTTGATCTGCTCCAAAATCCCTGTTGCTCCTTTGAGGATCCCCGTCACCTGCGTCCTGGTCTTTTCTGTAGAAAACACAGTTCGGATGGGCAGAAGCCCCATCCCCTTCATGCTGCCTCCTCCTTCTGCTCCAAAAGGATCCTCCAGCGTTTCTCCCAGCATCTGATAGCCTCCGCAGATTCCCCAGACAGGCACCTCTCTTTGGGCTGCTTTTTGGATCAGCACTTCCAGTCCGGATTCCCGCAGCCAGCGAAGATCCGCCATAGTACTTTTGGTTCCCGGCAGCAAGATCAGATCCGGGTCCTTCAGCTCCCGGCATCTGGACACATAGCGAAGGGAGGCCTGGGGCAGATTTTCCAAAGGCATAAAGTCCGTAAAATTGGAGATTCTGGGAACACGTATTACGGCAATGTCCAGCGGTTTTTTCTTCGTCTCCGTAAAAAACCGTTCTGTCAGACTGTCCTCTTCCTCAATATCCACCTGTAGGTAGGGCGTCACTCCCACCACCGGGATTTTACTTTTTTTCTCCAGAAACCGGATCCCCGGTTCTAAAATCCCCTTGTCTCCCCGAAATTTGTTGATGATAAGTCCTTTTACCATCCTTCTTTCCTCTTCCTCCAGAAGCATCAAGGTTCCCAGGATCTGGGCAAACACGCCGCCTCTGTCAATATCTCCCACCAGAAGTACAGGCGCTTTTGCCATTTTTGCCATCCCCATATTGACAATGTCTTCCTGTTTCAGATTGATCTCTGCCGGGCTTCCCGCTCCTTCCATTACCAGAATATCGTATGCTTCCAGATTTGCAAGAGACGACAGGATCTGAGGGATCAGTTGTTTTTTGTAAGCGAAATAGTCCTTTGCCGACAGATTGCCGATCGCCTTTCCTCTCACAATCACTTGGGAACCCACATCGCTGGAAGGCTTCAATAAAATGGGATTCATATCCACGCTGGGCGCGATCCCGGCCGCCTCTGCCTGCACCACCTGGGCTCTTCCCATTTCCAGCCCTTCATCGGTGATATAGGAATTCAACGCCATATTCTGGGATTTAAAGGGCGCCGTCTGATATCCATCCTGATGAAAGATACGCGCCAGTCCCGTACAGATCAGGCTTTTCCCCGCATTGGACATAGTTCCTTGTATCATGATTTTTTTAGCCATTTGATCATCCTTTCGTTTTCCCGGGGGCTGCGTACTGCGATCCGGTAATAGCCGGCAGAAAGTCCCGGATAGTTGGAACAGTCCCGGATCAGAAAGCCGTTTTCCAACGCTCTTTGATACAGGCCTTTTTCTCCCTTCAAAAACAGGAAATTTGCCGGTGTGTCAAATACCTGCCTGCCTGTTTCCAACAGGGCCTTTTGCAATTTTTTTCTTTCTTCCTTTATCATTTTTCTGGATTGTTTTAAGTAGCCTCCCGGCGACTTTAAGGCTGCAAGTCCCGCTGCCTGCGCCAAGACCGATACGTTCCATGCCTGCAATGTCTTCCGTATGGCTTTTAACAGTTCTTCGTTGCTGCTAAGTCCATAGCCCAGACGAAGTCCCGGCATACAAAACAGTTTGGTGAATGCCTTTACAAGAAGCATGTGCGGAAATTTTTTCATTTCTTTTTTCATGTCATAACAGGAAGCATCCTCCAGAAAGTCCAGAAAACATTCGTCCAAAACCAGCCAGACTCCCTGTTCTTCGCATGCCTGTGCGATCCTAAGCAACAGTTCTTTTCTCATCAGTTGTCCGGTGGGATTGTTGGGATTACAAAGAAAAAGGATTTCTATATCCGGACGGATTTCTTTCAAAAGATCCTCCGTCACACAGAATCCGTCTTTTTCCTGCAAATGATAGTATACTATCCTTGCCCCCCCTGCCTGAAGGGCTTTTTCATACTCTGCAAAAGAAGGGACGGGAAGCAGCGCTTTTTTGGGTTTCAGCGCCTGCACGATCCCAAAAAACAGTTCTGCCGCCCCATTGGTACACAGCATTTCCTCTGCTTCTACTTCCTCAAAGCGTCCGATAGCTTCGCACAGTCCTTCACACTGAATATCCGGATAAGCCGTGATCCTGTCTGCCTGCTGTCTGATGGCTTCCACTACCTGCAAGGGTGGTCCCAGCGGATTGCTGTTGACAGAAAAATCTGTTACGCCCGGATTCCGATAAATATCTCCTCCGTGTATCTGCTCTCTTTTATATGACCTCAATCCGTTTCTCCTTTCTCCTGCCGAACCTCATCCAGGTTCTGTTTCCCAGATCCGGGCTCCTCTGAACTCCAAAACCTACCGTCCCCAAAGACAACCTCTCACTGCGATTGCCAGAACAGCCGCCAGGATCCCTGTTCCATACAGTAATTTATGTGCTCTCAAAATATCCTCTGCCATAATGGCACGGATCGGATCTCCAATGGTAGGCTTTTCATATTTCTTCCCAAAATACCAGGCGTCCCCCGCCAGCTGCACCTGGAGCACCCCTGCCATGACAGCCTCTGTCTGTGCCGCATTCGGACTTTTATGCTTCCTTCTGTCTCTCCTGTATATGCGAACCCCTTCCTGCACCGGCATCCCAAGAAAATACGCTGCCAACAGCATCAGACCTGCCGATATTCTGGCGGGCAGATAATTCAGAAGATCATCCAGCCTTGCTGCCGCACTTCCAAAATACCGATAGGTATCATTTTGGTAGCCCACCATGGAATCCATGGTATTTACTGCCTTGTACAGATAGCCTCCCGCCCCTCCGCCAATACACAAAAAAAGCAAAGGCGCTACGACCCCGTCGGAGGTGTTTTCCGCCACCGTTTCTACCGCTGCCTTGATCACACCCTCCTCTGTAAGGTTTGCCGTATCTCTTCCGACGATCATGGCCACCGCCTTTCTAGCCGGCTCTATCCCGGTTTTCAAAGCATCGTACACTTTTCTGCTTTCCGTCCTGAGACTTTTCATCGCCAGCATCTGATAGCACATGACGCTCTCGATTCCCAGTCCCAGTCCCCAGTGAAGCCTATAACAAAAAGACACGAAAAAAAACGGAAGAACACCCCAGATCAGAAGCATCAGGATCACTAACAGACCGCCCCCTGCCCGCTCTCCTGTTTTTGTTTTGGGAAGGCAGGCTCTGATCCTGCCTCCCAGTCCTTCTATCGTCTTGCCCATCAAGCGGACCGGATGATACAGCCATACAGGATCTCCCAGAAGCAGATCCAGTCCCACTCCCACGCAGAGAGGAAGAAGCATTCTCCACCATTCATTCATAACGTCCTCCACACTCCCACCTCAGAAACGGCTTCTTCCAACGTCAATAGGTATCCTTCCCCATTTCCCACATGATAGTCATAAAATTCTTGCTTTGGTCTTCCTACTTCCGCCAGGATACTCATGATCGTCCCTCCGTGCACTACCAGTGCGGCCGTTTCTATCTGATACTTTTGGCATTCTCTTCTGACTTTTTCAAACCCTGACAGACATCGCCTCGCAAAACCTTCTCTGCTTTCTCCTTCCGGAAACGGAAGACTTCCTCCGCTTTCGATCCATTTCCAATAAGCCTTCGACTCCTGAAGTTCGTCTGCATTTTTTCCTTCAAACACACCAAAATCACATTCTGCCAGTTCCTCTACGATCACCGGTTCCTGCTGCGGATACAGGATCGCTGCTGTCTCCCGGCAGCGAAGCCGGGGACTGACAAACACCTTCTCCACCCGGGGATACCGTTTCCCCTGAAGCACCCGCTTTCCTTCTTCGCAGAGAGCTTCCTCTGTCTTTCCAATATATCTTCTCTCTTTGTTTCCCTGGGTCATCCCATGTCGGATAAAATAGATATTCATGCTGCTTTGCTCACTCCTCCTGCTTATTTGATCCGTCTGCCTATGCCACAAATGACCCGATGGACTTCCTCCGCTTCCTTCGCCAGCCAGACGCAGATCTCTCCCACCAGATCCCGGTACTGTCTGTCTGTCTGCTCTATGGGAACCAGACCGCAGCCCACCTCGTTGCAGATGATAACGATCTCCGGGTTTTCCTGCAGGATAGCTCTGCACTGTTCCAAAAGCCGCTCCTTCCCACCTTCTTGAAAAGGCTCCTTCTCTTCCTGCATCCGCTTTCGGATCCATAACTGGAAATCATAGACCCCTTTTTCCCGATACAGTTCCTCCCGGCTGCAGCAGCTTCCATCCAGGTATCTTCCCCTGCCAAATTGTTCTCTGGCATAGTCCCGTTTCCCCTGGGCCGCTCCCCCTATGATCAGTTTCATCGTCTTTCTCCTTCCTAGAATATGCTGCTTCCCAAAACCGCCGCGCCTGCCATAACGATCTCACAGGTCTGTAAAAAGTATCCTGCCAGATCTCCCGTTATTCCTCCAAACTGCCGGAGGCACATCCGGTAATACCGCCAATAGGTGATGCCTGCTGCCAGGATCACCAGGATCCCTGCTCCTTTTCCCAGCCAGACCATTCCGGCGCACAGGATCAGCAGGATTGTCAGCAATATCCTTTGTACCACCCTTTTCTTTGCCTTTTCTGCCACGGAAGAAAGCATCCCCTTTTCCCTGGCCATAGGAAACGTCACCACAGAAAGTCCGCTAAGTGTCCTGGACAGGATGAAACCTGCGCTCACCAGAGTTACGCTTTCCCATGTGAGACAGGAATAGATCCCCGTATACAAAAGCAGGTAGCCTACACATCCCAGCACCGCAAAGGCGCCTGTATGCACATCCTTTAAGATCTCTAATTTTTCTTCTTTTGGTCTACAGGATCCCAGCGCGTCCAGAGTATCCATAAAGCCATCCATATGAATGCCTCCTGTGATCCAAAGAGGAAGCAGTACCAGCAGTACCGTGCAGGCATAAGCCGTGATGCCTGTCTCCTGGTGCAGTACATACCTCCCAAGCTGATAGGCTCCCAGTGTCGCAGCGCCGATCACAGCGCCGATCAGCGGAAAAAAACACATCAGATACGACTGATCTGCCTGTTCCCAGTTGACCTGAAATACCGGTATTCTGCTGTATATGGCAAATGTCATCTTGAGACTTTCCCATCCCTTTTTCAATCTTCCATCCTCCCGCCTCTGTTTTCTTTTCTCTGCTGCCCACTTTCCCGCATCCTGTCTGCCCAACAGTCCGTCACATTTTCACGGGAATCGGAATTCCTGCCGCCACTTCCGTCACCTTCTCTGCCAGACCTCCCAGATACTGGTTGACCCTTCCCAAAATCCTCTGATAAATTTGCATTTCTTCACAGGAGGGCAGGAGATCCTGCGCCGTTTCATTGGTTATGACTACCAGAAGCGGTGTGTGTTCTCTTAAACAATAAAGATCCTCCCGGATCCGACGAATGGTTTCCTCTTCCGAAAGATACCCGGTCTTCTCCTCGTACCAGGTATTGGCTGCCAGATTGGAGACACATTCCAGCAGGATTCCCCGGTTTTTCGGAAAAGAAAGCTTTGCCAGTTGTCTGGGGCATTCTATCGTAGAAAATCCCTTCCCTTCCCGCAGTCTTCGGTGCCTTTCTACTCTTTGACGCCCCTCCTCTCCCTGAGGGATCATGGTAGCCAGATACAAAAGAGGAAGGTCTCCTTTTGCCTTTTCAAGGATCCAATCCTCTCCATAGGAAGATTTCCCGCTTCCGCTGCCTCCCGTGATCACATGTATCATATATTTCCCTCGCCTTTCTATTTCAGTTCCTGGTAGGATTCTATCTGAATCTGGGAAAACGTACTCATTTCCCGGTACACGTCCAACCCCATTTCCAGCACCGGCAGAAATGCCACCGCTCCCGTTCCTTCTCCCAGACACATTTCTGCGTGCAAAACTGCCTGCTTGTCCAGATACGTCAGGATTTTTTTCATGCCCGGTTCTTTGGAGCAGTGGGACGCCAGCATGTATGCTTTTGCGCCCGGACACAGCTTTGCTGCCGCCAGAGCCGCCGTGGCCGATATAAATCCGTCGATCAGTACCGGAAGCCTTTCTGCCGCACAGCCCAGATAGAACCCGGCAAGCCCTGCCAGATCCAGTCCTCCCACCTTATGCAGCACAGCCACCGGATCGTCAGGATCCGGTCGGTGCAGGGTGATCGCTTTTTTCACCGCCTGAAGCTTCCGCTCCAGGCCCCCGGAAGACAGACCTGCGCCTCTTCCCACCATCTCCTCCGGCTGGCAGGAAAGAAGGACAGACGCCACTGCCGCGCTGGTGGTGGTATTTCCAATGCCCATCTCTCCCGTTGCCGCGATCTTGTACCCTTTATGTTTCAAAACACCTGCCAGACGGATTCCGGTTTCGATCGCCCTGATTCCTTCCTCTCTGGTCATAGCCTCCGCCTTCACCATGTTTGCCGTTCCTCTTCGCACATGGTAATCCGGCACCCTGGTAGCCCTTCGGATGCCCATATCGACAGGATAAAGATCTGCTCCTGCCAGCCTGCACATGACTGCCGCGCTGGTCTGACCCGACAGGAAATTTTCCGCCACGACCGCCGTCACTTCCTGCCCTGTCTGGGTCACTCCTTCTTCTACCACTCCATTATCGGCGCAGAACACCATCAGCGCTTTTTTGTCCAGCTGTACGTTGCTGTCTCCTGTCATTCCTGCGATCTGACACACACAGTCCTCCAGTTTTCCCAGGCTGTGAAGGGGCTTGGCAATAGAGTTCCAGCGCTGTCTCGCTTCCTGCATCGCCTCCTGATCCAGAGGGGCGATCCTGTTTATGGTTTCTGAAAGCTTCATAGTTTGTCCGGCAGAACAGTCTTTACTGGATTTCCGCCTCTCCCTTCTTCCGATGATATCTGCCGCAGGCGCTCACAAAAGCCTCTGCCATCCCCGACTGCGACCAGTAATGAAAATGGGGATATCCTGCAAACAGGCTGTCCCGGCTAACCATACAGGGGTACGTTCTGGCAGAGAGCGGCTTCCTCGCCAGACAATCTCCCCCCGGATCTTCCGAATCAAAATAATGGAATTCATGAAAGGGAAGATTCCGGATCTTTTCTCCAAATATTCTTGCCTCATCCAGTACAGCATAGCCAAACCGCCTGAGTTTTCCCGTAAAAAAGCTGTCTCCTGAAATGGCTCCCACCATTTCCCAACGGTTCCCCTCCTGATCCATGATGGCTTCCGTCAGGTACATAAAACCACCGCACTCTGCCATACAGGGAAGTCCCTGCTCCAGCTTTTCCTTGATTTCTTTTCTCAAACTTTCATTGGCCTCCAAAGCCGGACCGTGCAGCTCCGGATACCCTCCGTAAAGCACTAGTCCATCCAGATCTTTAGGAAGAGTTGGATCCCGCATGGGCGAAACATCTACCAGCGTCGCCCCCAACTCTTCCAGATACTCCAGGTTATCCTGATAGATAAAGCAAAAGGCCTCGTCCCGGGCAACTCCGATACGAAGATTTCCCTTAAAACTTCCCGCTCTTTTCAGAGCCGGAAAAAACGTTTTCTTCGTCTTTTCCGCCCATTCTCCTGCCAGTGCCATCAGCCCCGCCGTATCGATGGTGGTCTCCGCTCTTTTTCCAAGCTCCTTTAGCGTCTCCTGCAAGGTCCGGTACTCCTGGGGCATTTTCAGTCCCAGATGACGGCTTTCCGGTAATTCTCCCACCAGTTTCTCCAGATATCCATAAACCCGGATCCCCAGTTCTTCTTCCACCAGTTTTTTCATAACCGGATAAAAAGAAGGGGACATCCGGTTGAAAATAATACCTGCAATGTGACTGTCCTCTCTGTATCCCAAAAATCCCGCAATAAGAGGAAGGAGGGATCTGCTTGCTCCCTGACTGTCCACCACCAGAATCACCGGAGTATCTGTTATCCTGGCAATTTCGTAGGTGCTGGCCTCCAGGGATGTTCCTCCCAGTCCGTCGTAATAGCCCATGACCCCCTCCAGCACCGCCAGCTCTTTTCCCCGGCAATGTTTCCGGAACAATTCTTTTATCTGCGCTTCCCCACAGAGAAAGCTATCCAGATTTCTGCTGTCTACGCCCAGGATCTCTTTGTGGAACATGGGATCTATGTAATCCGGTCCGCACTTGAAAGCTGCCAGGGAATACTTCCGCTTCCATACTTCCAGCAGGCTGCAGGTGACCAGCGTCTTTCCGGATCCGCTTCGGGGCGCTGCTATCAAAATCCTAGGAATTGCCATCACAGCCTCCTCTCCCGCTGATCACATACACCGGATTCTGCCCCTTCATCATGTGATAGGAGCCTGCCTTCTGCGCTTTGGATACCGTCAGCTGCACCACTTCCACATCCAGGAGACATCCCTTTTTGCAAAGTTCCATCACTTCTCCCACAGTCTCCAGCGCAATGGCTGTCAGGACGATCCGTGCCTGGGGATTCTTATGCAGGATCACCCGAAGGATGTCCTCCATCCTTCCTTTGCTTCCTCCGATAAACACGGCATCCGGTGCAGGAAGACCCGTCAGAGCCTCCGGCGCCATCCCTTCCACAATCTGGAGATTGGAGGCTCCAAATCGTATCTGATTTTTTTGAAGCAGACGGACTGCTTCTGGGTTCTGTTCAATGGCATACACCTTTCCGTCCAGAAGAGAAAGCGCTGTCTCAATTGCAACAGACCCTGTTCCTGCCCCCACGTCATAGACAACCGCATCCCGGGTCAGACACAGCTTCGCAATGGCCAGTCTTCTGACTTCTTCTTTCGTCATGGGGATCCTTTCTCTTAGAAACGCTTCATCTTTCAGAGCGATACTAAGATTTGCCCCTCTTCTCTGTTTGGGCTTCCGATCCTCCGCCTCTTCTGACCTTTCTACCTCTCTCTTTTCTACCGTTCCTTCTTTTTCTTCTTTCTCTTCCGGAACATCTTTCCCGAAAGAAGAGGAAGCCCCCATCTCTTCCGGCCCTGTTGTTTCCTGGATCAACAGAATCGCCAGTCCGCTTCCTTTATAGGTCTGAAGATCTTTTCCTGTGGTCTGGAAGATGCGTTCCTCCTCGTAAGAAAGCCTCTCTCCTACCCAGACCTGTACGTCTCCCAGTCCATACCGGGTCAGTTCTTCTCCCAGATTTCGGATCCCTTCCCTGGAATCCGCAAGAAACATGACCTTTCCCTCCTGCCTGAGCCGGGACAACACATTCAGCGATTTCCCATGCATACTTTCCAGTGGAATGTCATCCCAGCAAAGCCCCAGCCTGGCAGAAAAATAGGCGGCAGAAGAAATTCCCGGAATCCATCTGGTTTCTATCTTCTCTTCCTTCAGCAGGGCTCCCAGCTTCTTGGCGCCGCTGTAAAATCCGGTATCTCCTGACAGTACAATGGCAATGCGTTCCAGTTCTCTGTGCGCTTTCAAATAGTCCAAGATAGCGGAAGGTCTGTATTCTTCCAGACAGATCTGCCCCTCTTTTCTGACAGTCTGTATCATTCTTGCCGCTCCTATGACAACGTCCGCCTCCCGGCAGGCTTTCTGACCTTCCGCCGTCATGCAGTCCGGATTTCCCGGTCCGATCCCTACCAGAGACACTGTCTGTTTTGGTTGAAACCCAATGTTCTGTCTAAGAAATCTCTGGATCTCCGGATAGGTCAGTCCCTCTTCTGTTTCGGGCCGCCCGATCACCACTGTTTCCACACCCGCTTCCTCAGCCGCTTCCAGCTTTTCCCGGAAGCCGCCCGCCGCTCCTGATTCTTTGGTAACCAGATAGCGGATCTCATATTCCCGGAGCATAACCAGATTCAGTTCTTTGGAAAAAGGTCCCTGCATACAGATCAGATGCCGTCCCCGGATCCCCAGCTTTTCGCAGGATTCCACCACCTCTTTGACAGACAGGACCCTGGCATAGATCCGGCTTCTGTAATCTGCCAGCCGGGTAAAGGCTGCCAGTTCCTTACTCCCGGTAGTCACAAAAATATTTCCTGTCGTTCCTTCCAGAAACTCTGCCGCCTGATGGATATCTTCCACCCATACCCCGCTTGCGCTCCTTTGAGATCCGCGGATCAGGCGAAGATAGGGCAGTTTCTTTTCTTTGCATACCTCCCGGACCGTTCCTGTGACTTCTCTGGCATACGGATGGGTCGCATCGATCACCCAGTTGGGAGAAAAGGTTTTTAGAAATTTTTCTATTTCTTCTTTGTCCATTCTTCTTCCCGACACGGTAAGAGACGGGTAGCAGGACACCAAAGTTTCCCCATAGGCCGTAGCCGCACACACATGGGTCCTGACTCCATTTCTCCCCAGATACTCTGCCAGCTTTCGCCCTTCTGTCGTTCCTCCGAAAATCAAAATCTTACTGTTCTTCATGTCGATATCCCCTTGGTGTTACCATTTTGTTTCCAATGATTCTGGTCTGGCTGTTTCCGATGAATACGGTGGAAAACATATCGGTTTCCGCCTCCGTCAACTCTTCCAGCGTCAGGAGTTTTTGAGATTCTTCCACCCTTCCGATGTTGCGTACAATGGCGCATACCGTTTCCTTTTTCTGCTTGGTCAGGATCAGTTGACAGGCACGCTTTAAATACTCCTTCCTTTTCTTGCTGGAAGGATTGTACAGTACGATCACAAAGTCTCCCTGCGCTGCCGCCAGAAGTCTTTTTTCGATGGTCTCCCAGGGAGTCAAAAGGTCGCTGAGGCTGATGATACAGCTATCGTGGGTCATAGGCGCCCCCAGGCAGGCTCCGCCGGAAAGGGCAGCCGTTACCCCTGCCACAATCTCTACCTCTACTTCCGGAAAACGCGGCTGCAGTTCCAGCATCAGTCCTGCCATCCCGTAAATTCCGGAATCTCCGCTGCACACCATGGCTACCTTCCTGCCGTTGTCGGCTTCCTCCAGCGCCATCAGGCATCTGTCCACTTCCTTCCGCATAGGTGTACTTTTATATTCCTTGTCCGGAAGCTTTTCCTTCAGGAGATCTGTATAGACGGTATATCCCACGATCACGTCGCACTGCTTTAATGTCTCTGCCGCCTTGATAGTCATTTCCTCCCAGGCGCCCGGTCCGGTTCCTACCACATAGACTTTTTTATCCTGTTTCAAATCTCACCCTCCATCTTCCTCCTGCCAGTGCCACCGTTACTCCATTTGCCGCTTGTTTCCGAAGGAGCAAGGATGCGTCCCCTCTTCCTTCTTCCCCCAAGCCGCAGACGGCGCTTCTTTCACACACATTTCCTACGCCCACTGTCTGCCTCACAAACGCTGACTCTGTAAACTGCCCTTCCAGCGCCTGTAACTGCCTTGCCGGATAGGTTTCCCAGTCCAGCCGGTTTTTTTTGCAGTATTCCAGAATCCCTGCCTCGTCTGCTTTCTCTGTAATACTGGTCAGCTTTCCCAGACTGGCCTTCCACAGGCATGCTTCCTGCAGCGCCTCCTCTATCGCCTTTTCTATCAGCAGGTACGGCGTGTCTTTTCTGCATCCGATCCCGGCCACCACCGTCCGGGGAACCAGGCACAGCACTGATTTCTCCGGATATGGTCTGCGCGTGCCAATGTAGATATGGGGAAGGATCGGCTGTCGGGATTTTTCTTCCTTCTCTTTTGCCTCTGTTCCATCCTCTTCTAACGATCCAGCTTCTTTGTTTTCCCAAAAAAGAGCGATCTCCTCCCTCTGTTCAAATCCTTCTGCCGTTCCGCCTTCTTCTATCAGGATTCTGATCTGCTCGCCTCTTAGGATTCTGGCCGATATGTCTTTTGCCAGTTCCAGATCCGAGATCCACAGATGATTCTCCCTGGCAAATACATCCACCGCCCATTTTTGATTTACATCTGTTCCTGTTGTCAGGATCGCCCGGCTCCCCAGATCTTCCTGGATTTCCCTTGCCATAGCATTGGCTCCTCCCAGATGTCCGGACAACAGGGGAATGCAGTAGGTTCCTCTTTCGTCCAGAACCAAAACGGCAGGATCTGTACACTTACTCTCCACGAAGGGAGCGATTCCTCTGACGGCGATCCCGGTCGCTCCGATGTAGATCAAAGCATCCTTCCGAAAAAATCTTTCCCGCGTCCATTCCACCAGGGAAACAGAAATACTGTCCGGCTGTCCTTTGCATTTGACCGCCTGTTCCACTTCATATCCTCTGTCCTGCAGCGCCTTCGCCACCTTTTGGGAAAGGTTTTTCCCGTTGGGGGTAAAGCTCAGGATAGAAATCTGTTTTTTCTGACTACGTTTCATGCGTCTTTCCTTTTCGGTATTCTGTGGTAAATGTAGCGTCATACAGCCTGGATTTTTCATAATATCCAGGAGCAAGCACCTCTCCCACAATGATCAGCGCGGTCTTGGTGATCCCATGAGCCTGCGCCATTTCTTCCAGGGTACCAATGGTGCACAGGATCTTTTTTTCTTCCGGCCAGGTAGCCTTGTACACAATAGCCGCCGGCGTCTTGGGTGCGTATCCTCCGTCTATGAGTTCCCTTGTCAGTTTTTCCAGTAGGCCTGTGCTTAAAAACAGGACCATCGTTGCCTGATGGGCTGCAAATTCCCGTATAGTTTCTTTTTCCGGTACTGCCGTTCTTCCCTCCGTCCGGGTGATGATCACACTCTGCGACACCTGTGGAAGGGTGTATTCCAGATTCAGGGCTGCCGCCGCTCCGCAAAAAGAACTGACTCCCGGGCAGGAATCATATGCAATGCCCTCTTCATCCAGAATATCCATCTGCTCCCTGACGGCGCCGTAAAGGCTGGGATCTCCCGTATGCAGACGAACCGTTGTCTTTCCTTCTGCTTCTGCCGCTTTCATGACTCCCAGCACTTCCTCCAGCGTCATCGTCGCGCTGTTATAGATCCTGCAGTCCTTCTTTGCCTCTTTCAGCAACGCAGGATTGACCAGGGAGCCTGCGTAGATGATCACATCTGCTTTCCGAATCCGCCGTCTTCCCCGCACCGTGATCAGATCTCCTGCTCCCGGTCCTGCTCCCACAAAATGTATCATACCTCTTCTCCTTCTCTTACAAACACCAGTGTATAATAGCTTGCTGCATCCGGCAGCTCTTCTGTTCCATAGTAGTGCTTCTCTCCCTCCATGGTACACCGCTCAACGGCTGTCACTTGTTGTTTTCTTTTCTTCAGCAATTCCTTCAATACAGAAAACTGACTTCCCATCTTCATAAAAATCTTCATTCCCTTCAGCTTCAATGCCTCCCTCACATCATAAGAGGCGGGAATGATATGAATTTCTTCCTTTCTTTCCCCAATGCTCATCTGCACCGCAGCAGCCGCCGCACAAAAAGAAGGAACGCCGCTGATGATTTCCGTCTCGTACCCCATTTCCTTCAGATCCTGATGCAGATACATATAAGTAGAGTAGATGGTAGGATCTCCCAATGTCAAAAAAGCAATTTTTTTATTTTCTTCCAAAAGTTCTGCCAGTCTTTTTACTCCCAGATCGTGGCTGATTTTCCACACCTTTTTGTCTTTTGTCATGGGAGAATCAATCCCCACCACTTCTTTTTCTGAAAGAAACGGGCAGGCCCCCTGTGCGATCTGATATGCCGTCGTCTGTTCCGGGATCTTTCCCGGCGCTGCTATCACATCACATTCCTCTATGATCCTCACTGCTTTCAGTGTCAGATACTCCCAGTCTCCCGGTCCTACTCCCACTCCGTATAGTTTCCCTGCCATTTTTTGCCTCATTCCTCTTTCTTCTTGGTTTGTCGTTTCCTCTATCTGCCTGTCTTTTCCTCTTGCCCGGAAGCCTGCTGCCGCCTGCGGCACTCCCAGATCTGTGCCGCGGATCTGGTTTCTCCCAGGATCCCATAGACGTTGGAAAACAGAATCGCTCCCAGCCGGATCTCTCCCTCTCCGCGGATCGTCAGATATTCCTCTATCTTTTCCATCACCGCCTGCATCAGCCGCTTTCTTTCTGCTTCCCCACAAAGCCCCAAAGCCTCGTCTGTTGTCACGCTGCGCAGGATCCTGCAGGCCGTTTCTTCTTGCAGTCCGCTTCTGAGTGCGGCCGCCGCCAGAATCTCCATCCGGCAGTCTCCCCATCTGGAATGGGTATTCATGATCCCGCCGGCCACCTTGACCAACTTTCCAATATGTCCGGCAAACAAAAGTCCTTTTGCTCCCAGCTCTTTTGCCATATCTATCGTCTCTCCGATGTAATTGCTGCACTTGACTACTGCTTCCGCCTGTACCTGTTCGTATTTTCTCAGAAAGTCCAATCCGTAATTCCCAGGTGCCGCAAGGATATACGTTTCCCCTTGTGCCAGCTTTACCTGCAGCTCTACCCGAATGGTGTCTTTTAGCGCCTGTTCGCTCATGGGTTCCACGATCCCGCTGGTTCCCAGGATCGACAGCCCCCCTACGATCCCCAGTCTTGGATTGAAGGTTTTCTTTGCCAGTTCTTCTCCTCCCGGAATCCGGATAGTGACCCGGACATCTGCTTCACAGCCGGCTTCCTCGCAGGCTCTTTTCACCTCTTTTTCTATCATCTTTCTGGGGATCCTGTTAATAGCGGCTTCTCCTATCGGTTGATCCAGTCCTGCCTTGGTAACTCTTCCGATCCCCTCTCCTCCACAGATGGACACGCCTTTTTCCCGACTCCATTCTACCGTACTATAAACCAGAACGCCATTGGTAATATCCGGATCGTCCCCACTGTCTTTTTGGATAGCGCAGGTTGCCTTTTCCGGATAGCTTCCTTTTCCGTACAATATCTGCCGCTTCTTTGTCAAAAGGGTCAGCCGCTTTCCTCCGGGAAGATCCACCTCTACTTCTTTTGGCTCTGTTCCTGTCAGAAGCTGCTGCATGGCCGCCTTCGTCGCTGCCTGGGCACAGGTGCCTGTGGTATATCCACTGGCCAGTTTCTTCATGCCGGCTCCTCCTCATCTCTTTTCTATGCTTTGCTCCCCCCACAGTCTCTACAGGCCTGCTGATGGCAAGCGCCAGCTCCTTCGGATTTTCCCATGCCATAGAATGTCCCGCATTCTTTACAAGTTCCATCCGTTCCTGTTTGCGTCTCAGTTCCTCATACGCTCTGTCCGGCAACGATTTTTCTCCGTATATAAAACATCTCGGAAAGTCAAACTCATGCACTGTCGTTTTCCACAAAGGATCGCCGCCGACGATTGCATCTTTTG
Source organism: Suipraeoptans intestinalis (assembly GCF_034091795.1). Taxonomy (NCBI): domain Bacteria; kingdom Bacillati; phylum Bacillota; class Clostridia; order Lachnospirales; family Lachnospiraceae; genus Suipraeoptans; species Suipraeoptans intestinalis. The sequence continues at coordinate 34,029 of NZ_JAXFXH010000012.1, forward strand.
AAATTTCATAGGCTGCCTTGGGAAGCCAGTTTTTTAAAGTTGACGTCCACATGGTATTCCCTGACTTTTCGTATTCTTGTATTTTCAGCGACAGCTCTGCTTCCAGATTTTCACAAGATAACCGGGCTATCTCCCAACTGGCTGCACTCTCTTCGCTCGGTTCTAGATTCGGTTCATTTAGTATTAATTTTTCTACTCTTTCTCCACAGAAAGCACAAAGCTCTATTGCTACCGCACCGCCCAGACTGTGCCCATAAACTATGACGTTTTCAAGATTTCTGTCCTCCAGAAATTCCTTTAAATATTTTGCATGTGCTTTCACACTGTACACAAATGACTCCGGTTTATCACTGTATCCGGCGCCCAACAGGTCGATCACTATTTTTCTGTGATCTGCCAGGGATTCCTGAAAAGCGACATCTATGTAGTCAAATGAGCCTGCACAGCCTAAACCGTGAAGAAACAAAATAGGCGTTTTCTCTCCCGGAAAATCAAAATATCTTAACTTGAACCTGCTTCCTCTCAGTGTATATTCTTTCATTCCCAATACCCTCTGCAAATCCGTGAAATCACCTTTTCTTCTCCTTCTATTTCACTCTAGTATTTTCTTCCATCTTTATCAAAATTCTTTTTTAGTGCACTTTCCGTCAGGCAAATAATAACGCCAAAACTCATCATCTGTGCCATGGTAATGCCAAACCCGATCCAACCGATCTCTCCCATCTGCTTTCCCATGCAAAAGGGCATAATGCCAACAGACAACAGAAATGTAGGGAAAAACATCCTCAAAGAATTTTGAGAGCACTTTTTTTGAGCAAATTCCCAAGTGTCCTGGTTTTTCATGGAGCGTGCCGTTCTATATCCACTTGTTCCATTTATTTCTTTGAATTTAAATTTAGGACAGATGTACCAGTTCCATAACAAAGCCAGTGGTATCAGTAACGTTGCCACAAACATAAATATCCAAAATCCCATGACATAACCTCCTCGCAGATTATTTTTCTTTCCTGTTTCCGTAGTACCACAAACTGAAACTGGAATCAATAGCCGCGATCCACATGCTTCCATTTTCCGCCGTTGGTTCTCACCAGAATCCAATTCCACTCGTTATATGTACTGTTAGGCTTCAGCGATCCGTCCATCTTTTCATGCCGTCACCTCCGCAAATCATTTCAATGCTTCTGATCGTTCAACAAGAAAGTTTTCTACACATTCTTCAAAACTCAATCCCATTCTTTCTGCAAGAACAGCCAGCCACCAAACACATTCACCAATCTTGACAGGGAGCACTTCTTTCTCATCACTCGGCCAGCGTCCTTGATTATCCATCGTTAATCTGCCGACCAATCCGGCATCTGTTAGAAAGGCCAATGCATCCTCTTCTACCGACCAAACAGAACCATGAATCTCCTTTTCTAATTCATGATACCGCTCTCTTATCTTCACTGACTGGCCACTTACTTCTTTTAAATTCATTAAGTTCCTCCTGAAAATTCAATTTTATTTTATCAAAACTATTCACAATAGTTGCTTTCTTAAGTGTCATTTTTTCATGGAATTTTCTTTGCCACTCTATTGCATAGATCCATTTTGGTTTCCAGGCTGATGGATTCCGCATGAGGTCTATTACAAAATCATTTTTGAGCCCGTTCTTCTTTCGTCATAAATTGTTCTCCTCAACAAACTGGAATTTATATATCAATTTCCTGCATGTTAATAGGGCTTCCGTAAATATCTGTAATCTCAGTCTTTTCATCATAAGTAAGATCATCAATAAAAATACACCATTCATCAGGATGTCCACCGACAAATTTCATTTTAGAAAGATGAATTTGGCTTGGGTTTTTAGCATATAAACATATCCTATTATCACCCCAAAATCGTGTAAGTCTTAAGGTCTGTTTTTTGTATATAACATCTATACTTTTCATTGTCACCTCTACAAATTGGGATTATGCTATCTCATTTTTTCTTGACACTCACTACACTCTCTATCGTGAATAGAAATAATTCCACCACATTTAGGACAAGTATATTTTATTTTCTGTTGTTCCATAAACTGCTCCGAATCTTGTTCTTTAACAAAATAGCTATTATCTATAAGGCTTGCTTGATACCGTTTATTATAACTTTTTTCAAGATTTTTAATCAACTTACATGGATATTCAATACACTCAAAACAATATGATAGTGCTTTTGCTTTGATGCAGTCCTTTATTTTGCATTTACGACAATGTTCAGGTTTTCCCTTATCACTATTCAAACACCCAGCACAAGGTTTCTTATGGTAACAGTGCTTATAACAAACTTTACAATTCATTCCACATGGGGCAAACATACTTATATCAATTTTTTCTGGCATTTTCATATTTGTTTACCCCTTTCATCAACTTTTAATTTATAATACTGCCTCGCATTTCTCATCTTATTGACCAGAGGTCAATAAGCATCCCTCGCTCAAAGAGCTCGGTCAATTCAAAGTTATCTTTTTCTTAAAAAATAGCATGAAAAAACATAGGAATAAGCAGAATTAAAATCGCACCTACTACACATATAGTAATCACTTTTTGAAAACTTCGTTTTTCCTGTTTATCCATATCATTGTACCATTTCATGGACAGACACCTCCACAACTTTCCATTTCAATCATACAGTAAGTTATTCTAAATTCTCCTGTATCCCAACAATATATTCGTCACTGTCAGTACCAATCACCACTATAAGATAGCCTGCCTTTTTCCAAAGTTCACCAAGTTGCCCGCAAAACTGCCTCACTTCTCCGAATTTTGGAAAAGCATTTTCATCTATGGGCAGCCCGGTTTTCTTTCCTCTGCTTAGATTCTTCATCATAAATACAAGGGTTTCTCTATCTCTTTTTATTCCAAAAACGCTGTGTTTTCAGGAATCTCAACATCTGACTGATAAGCTATAATATGTTCATAAGCAATTCTGTGCCAATCATCCGTAACACTTCCATCTGTATTCATGAAAAAGGTAGAATTCATGTATCTTTCTATGATATATTCACTGGTATTTTGGTCAAATCCATTCCCCATATTGAAATCAATTCCCTTCCCGTTATTCTTTGCCATAACCGCCTCAAAAATCGGCAGTGTCAATTCATTTAACGGAATTTTCATGTCGGGCTTGTCGAAGAATCCACCTTTTTCTTTTTGATAAATAAGCAAATTACTTAAAGTACCGTTACTCAGGCACTTTACTCTTTTAATATCCGAAAGCTTCACTTGATGCTTAGAACCGACAAGTGCTCCTTCCTTTAATCTGATTTCTTTTTCCTTTAGCGAAAATCCTATTTGTAAATCAAGCGTGTCTAGATTATCTGGGAACACTTCTGTCAGCTTATTCTCGGCAAAAGCGATTAAAATTGATTTTGTTTCCCACATATTGTTAAATTTATAGCCCACATTTTCTACATCTGTGTCAATCTCTTCCATATTTTTTCCTTCATGATTCCGAAATATCACAGTGTAATGAGAATTTGAGTTTAAATAGCTAGGAACAATAATAGAGCCGACATCAGCAAACTTGATATTCAAAGACTTTTTCCCATTTTCAGACTCGTAGCTAACACCTTCACTACTAACATGCAGTTGATATTTCCCTTTTTTGTTGAAGTTAATTCCCTCGTTTCCAAAAATTCGTTTCATTTACTCTTCCTCTTCATTCTATTTTTCTCACATCTATATATCAAAACCCTAAGTGAATGATCGGTATCCTGTGAATCTTATCTGCAAAATATATATATCTTTGTCTTAAGCTTTAGGTTTTTACAATTTTCAAGAACTTCCTTAAAGAAACCGCCAACACTGATAAGTTCTGTCTGTGTTTTGTTTGCAAATTCAGCTGGATGATTTATGCCAAAGTACATCTGTGCGTCGGTATTACCTGTTTTCTTCACATATTTATTGGCAAGCTTAACCCCTTTGAATTTAGATTCAGCTTAGAGACATACTCACTGCTCAGTTCCTTACACTTGAAAACTGAAATTTATTCTTGTATCTCAATCAATCCTCCGTCTGAACTACTGCCCGCGCAACACTCGAAGCTGCCGCAAAGAGTACGCCTGCAACAGGCCAGAGGATCCACGTGAAATCCCATCGCATAGTCCAGAAGCTCCAGCCAAGATAAATCGCAGTGGCCAGGCACCAGTATGCACCGGAGAAGGCCCCCATCTTTCTCTGGATCTTTTTCTCCTCCAGGGTATACTCCCCCTCCTGAAGAAGTGTGTCATAACTTCCTTTTACCATACTCACCCGGATGATCAGGTTTACACCTACTGCGATCAGGACAAGCAGTACGCCTACAAAAATCGCATAGATGTAATCCGGAGCTCCCATTGCGCCTACGATGATCATCGGTACCACAGCAATAATGCAAAGTACAACACCAACTGCGATGCCTCTGGTATACGTCCCCTCATAGGTACGATTTTTCTCTTTGACCATTCCGGTGACGCCGTATTCCGTCTCAAACCCATCCCTCTCCAGATGTTCGCTGTGGCTTGCCTTTATTCCGTAAGTTATGAACATAAACACCGCAGCTGCGATCATAGCGAAAAGCACGGTACCTCCAAGGCCTACTGCCAGTCCCTCTGAGATGTGGAAGCGCGGCTCCTCAGATAAGGCTCCGAGAATGACTATCAGAACCGGACTCACTATGCAAAGTGCAGTCGCATTCGCTACGATCGGCGCTCCCTTCTTCCGCAGCTTCAGGAATTCATTTGCCTCTTCCATGGATACCCTGCGGAGCGTCCCACCTTTCTCTGTTTCATCATAGACAGTCGGCACACTCGGTTTCGAAACCATGTCGTCTTTGAGCAGGTAATCTGTAGTCACGTCAAACAGTGTGGCTAGCTGAATTACCTTTTGTAGATCCGGGATCGAACCTGCACTCTCCCATTTGGAAACCGCCTGCCTGGAAACACCGAGCTTTGCAGCAAGCTCTTCCTGGGACCATCCGTTCTTTTTTCTTTCCTCTGTAATCTTGTCAGCTAAAATCATGTTGCTTCTCCCTTCGTTGATTTTTACTGAAAGGATAGAGTATCCTGCGGTTGCATACCACCATGCATGGCTGTCAATTTGTCAAATGCGGGTTGCAACTGCCGTTTTCTTCTATAAAGTCTTATGCAGTTTCCAGAAATCAATGGTCTCCTGCAGATCCGCCTCGTCTTTAAAGAGGTTCATCTTCTTTCCTATGGCAATCGCCATATCCACATACATATTGGCTCGTGCAGTAATTACATGCTCGCCCACCACAAGAGCTTCCTTAACAGAGTGTGTCGATTCTATCCCCTCAAGAATGCCTGCGTTGTCTAATTCATCAACGCCGTTGCATATACCGGCAACCAGTTGTTTATGATCCACAACCGCTCTAATAAAGGAATAAACTTCTTCATTAGCAATGGATGAGATGTTTCCGCCGGGCACCAAAAGCAGTTCTACATCTTTTGGGTCAATATCCTTTAACGCACAGCTTGCATTCAGTGAAAACTTTTCCTGTGCAGTGACCGGCTTTCCGTCTATGGTGACAAAAAGCAATTCGTGGCCACACAGTTGGAGAAAGTAGTTGATGATCACGATCTCATAGATACAACATGTCTCGTAAAGTAATACAACTGTTTTCATTTTTCACTCCTTTCCGGGCAATAACGGAAGAGATATCTTTTTCTCAAAATTTTTGTTGAGAGAGATTAACCACTTTTCAACGACAAAGCACCTCTATAAACAGATACACTCCACACATACGAAGCACCATACATATGGATCCAATAATTCCAAGTATCACCCTTGCCCACTTATGTCTTCGTGCGTGTTCCATAATAAAGGCGCTTACCGACACAATAAAAAGAAAATAACCTCCGAATATTCCAATTAGACAAATGAGTGGGGGTATCCATCCAGTGTGTTAAAAAAGCTTTTCTTACAATATGTTTTGTAAAAATGAAATAGGAAAATATAGCTACAAGATAACAAAACATATCCACAAGATATAAGTATTGAAGGACACTGCGTCTATGGAAACATATCATTGCCATCAAAAGAACTATCATAATTATCGGCACACGTAGACACCATAAAATATACCCATCATTCATGATAATATCCACCCCCAATCCAATACTGCTATGAAACAAACTGAGATTTGATGCTTTATTCCTGAAGCCTATTCATTGATCAGGCATGGTTTCCCGTCTCATTGCACCATGTCGCAATCTTCGAGAGTAGCTCCGGATCGACTTTACCATATGGGATACGGATGGTTCCTTTGTCAACATGGTAGTTCTGTAATTCAGTAGCAAATTCTGTTACGGCTTCCGGTCCAGGATAAAATCCGATATGCTTTTTAAAAGCAGCGAAATGTAGGATATTGTGTCCCTTCCAGTATGTCGGCATACTCCAGGAAATACGTTCCTCAGCATCCGGAAGCGCTTCACGGAGAATCCGGCGTAGGAAGCAAAGGTCATCCCTGAACTCCTCACTCTGGTTTTCAATATATTCATCTATGCTCTTTGGCTTTTCGCCGCAGTAATGATCCTGACCTTTATTCCTGAACTTGCGTCCACACTTCGGACATTTCCATTTCGCAGAGGGAGCCTCGTTTCGCAAAATCTTATCCATCGGTCTGCCTTTTGCAAGCTCATCCACAAGTTTATCCAGCCAGCGGATCTTCTGCATCAATGGATCTTCAATGCTTTCAACTCTGATCCCACATACACTGCCTGTGATCAGGCGGCTATTGGGATTGATTTGCGGCGCTTCATCAAAGAAAGTTTCATAGGACACATCCCTTGCAAGCTGCTGCGCTATCTGCCCAGGTGTGTACCCGGTCAGCCAGCAGCATACCTCGTCCACTTCCTCCTTGGTTCTTCCTTTACGTTCTGCTTTTGCAATAAGCATTGGATATACCTTTGCCACGCTCATTGAAAAAATTTTTTGATTGTCCAATGATCTCACCTCGTCGCTAAGTTCAAAGTTACATATTCCTACAGGCCAAGATTTATCTTTCTCATCTGACTTTCGCAGGTTTCTTTTCCGGAAGCTCTGTATACATACCATCCAGAAGTTCCAGAACAAGTGCCGTATCTTCAAATCTATCAAATACATGCATCAGTGTTTTTGAGCCCTCATACGGATAACGCAGTTCGGAATCTGCAAGCAGTCTGTCCGATGTCGGTGTTCTTTTTAAAAACAGTTCATTATTGCAAATGTCACCTAGCAGCTTACCGTTAAAATATACAAGGTATCCGCCCATCATGGATTTTATGACAATATCACCTGCTACGGAAAAAACCGCACGAACATACTCATGAAATTCATTCACTATGATTACCTCCTTCAAATTAAAATTTACATATCCCTACAAACCGGAAATCCCATTTTGGGCACAGATGCAGTATAAAAGCCCAATTTATGAAAATTCTACCAGTCTAATATTTTATCTTCACTTACTACCTTCCAAGCAAATAAAATTTCTTTTGCAAATCCCACTTGATATTTTCCTTTTCTGATAACCCTCTTCAATCAGCGGATACTTTATTATACCACTATGCATCCATTATTTACATAAAAAATGGTCGATAGAACAATCAATCTCCACCGACCATCAAAATCTCATCCTTTTATTTCCATACTTCTTTCCCTTTGCCAGAGCCAATTTCAAAATGATATTTTACAATTCCAAGATCAATCTTTGTGTAAAACCCAAACCCTGACACTTTTGCCATAACTTGATCACCGTTTCTTTCAAAACGAAACTTTTGCTGATTCACCGCAGTCGGTGCAAGCAAAGCCGCCTCCAGACCGGCCTTATACCAGGCAGGATCTCCATTTTTATAATCACTGATTTCTGTGATGGCTTTCACTTTGTGATCCGCTCCGCTGTTTTCTCCATAGCCCAGAGCCACAACCAGATACCGCTTCTCTCCGGCATTCACTGCTCCCTGGCTCTTTCCCTTTTTATAGGTCAGCGCAACCCAGCAGGAATTGATTCCAAGCTCCTGCGCTTTAAGTACTACTCTTTCACCATAATATCCTGCTTCCATCTCTTTTCCTCTTTGACCTATGATGGCCAGATAATTCCTGCATCCTTTAAATTGTCCATATGTTGGTTTCCCAGCCTGAAAAGCCTCCGGTTCGTCTGTTATCAGTTGGATGTGCATACCGCCCTCACGATTGCACACATCAATTTCCTGTTGCAATATTTTTATTGCTCCTTCTTCAAGCGCTTTATCCGTAAACCGTCTTACAGAATGTCTCTGCTTCATTACTTCCATCATATCCATGGTTGTTTCCTCCTTACATCTCAAAGATTTACTTCTCACACCGGAAAGATGTGTTTGACCCTTGAACACTTAATAATATAAACAATACAATAGGATCTTTCAGGGATATCCGTAATTTCCTGACGAAAACGAGACGTCCAGCTTTCCGATCCTGCAGTTATTCGCCTGCTTCCTCTTGCAAATCAACCCGTACTTTTTCTTCTTTGATTTTCACATCTTTATAGGGTAACTTTATCTCAAATTCACCACGGTTAACTTGTTTAAAGCCTAATTTAGTCACTTCGTCCATCGTAAGATTAAATGTTAGGATGGAGACTGTTTTGGGTCTGAAACATCCATGAACAGTGTATAAGCCAAAATCTCGCCCCTTGTAATAGCAATGTTTCTCCCATCTATAGACATTTCCAAGCTCTTTTACATCTACGAGACGAAAGCTACCGTAGATGTACTCTGTGAAGCCAGGTGTTTTTAATCCACTCTTGAGGATAAATTTCCCATCCTGTTTGTAAACAGTACATTTTCTTTTATTAAAAATAGTTTCTCCGATATACATCGCCCTCAAAAATGGATCCTCTTTTATGCGGTCTTCCACATATGCAGCCCGTTTTCTCCCGGCCGGTCGTCTCAACACTGCACCATAACGTATTGTACTCGAAAGAAAGAGCAAGAATAAAATAGACATAACCAGTAGACCTATTATCTGTAACCCACTTAAATGCGGAAAGTCAGTCCAATTATAGACCATGCCGTAACCGAAAACTCCAGTAAGTGCCAAAGACACCAAGAAACGTATTAAATTTCCACTCTTGAGATTGTTGATTTTCAGGAATAATTTATCCGATAAGTGCTTAAGAAATAAGCGAATAAGTCCCATCTGGCTTCTTCTCCTGCTACTATATATTCATGGTTGATACTCCAACATCCCGCCAGGATGTTATCCCGCTAGCTGCTTGTGCTATGGAATGCGTAAAACATTCGGTCTGAGCATTGTCCCCTGACACCTTACATTCTTAACTAATTCAGCCATCCAGCTCCTCCTTCGCAGCGTTCGTTTTACGCAGAACTCATCGTTCGTGTGTCTCCCGTAGATTGTGTAGGCAAAGAGTAAAACTGGATTAGTGTTCCTTATAGAATATAACATCTAATTTGTCTAACAATAACTTTTTCTTTCTAAACCATTTCGCAAACCATCTATCTGTCTTTGTCAATTCATTTATTTTCACCTCTACAACTCTGATTTTCTTATCTCTGCAAACTGGGATTTGATGATTTATTTGCTTTGGTTATTTGAAGAAGTATCATCGTCTTTATTTTTATGTTTATTTGCAATAGATCCACCTATAGCTACCCATGATGACCCTAGGCATAGAAACATTATCCACATAGTATTGTTTGAACCTCTATTTAAAAAGCTTATAGCTGCCATAATATAAAAACATATTGCACCTATAAAGAAGCCTAATGCTACTTTATTATTTTTGTCCATAGTTTCCCTCCAAATTCAAATATGACTTACAGTTTTAGTTTATCTATCTAATTGCGCCGAATACATGTTATACCGATTATTTTAGTGGTTAAATCAACCTTTTTAGAGTTGTATCCGAAATTTTATCACTTTGTTTCAGTAAGTCTCGTCTCATTAAGTTTAGTAAAGATAAATATCTATCAAATTTCTCTTTTGCTTGAACTTCTGTTTGTCCATTATTGGTGAAATTAATATCTCCAATATCTGCCAGCTTCCTAATGATTGGCTCAGTAGAAAATAATATAATTTCTTGTTTGACAGCTATTAACCGCAAACGCAGTTCTTCCCTATTTGCACGTTGACTTGTGGACTGAGAAACGATTACCATAAGTTCTTTATATATTCTGAGTTTTTCTAAAAACAGTTGATGTTTCAAATTTGAACGATGATTCAAAAATATAGAAACCACTGCTACTACTGTTGTTGTAATTACTGCTGCTATAGAAATAATGTCTTTAAAATTCATGATCCCTCCTATAAATTCCAAATTTATAATACTGCCTCACATTTCTCATCTTATTGACCAGAGGTCAATAAGCATCCCTCGCTCAAAGAGCTCGGTCAATTCAAATTTTCTTATCTCTACAAACTACGAATTATCGGTTTATCCAATCTTCCTTTTTTAAGCAGGTTATATGTTCTGTTCTCATTTCGTTCAGCATAGGACATGGAACATTTTCCTTCGTGTACTGATATTGAAATCCACATTTCTCCTGAACTCTCTTCGACTTGGTATTTCCGTCAAAATAGCCACACCATACTTTTTTAAGATGCACTTCTTCAAAAGCATGGCGAAGGATTTCCTGTACGGCCTCCGGAATCAATCCCTGTCCCCAATATGGGACTCCGATCCAATATCCTACCTCTCCTTCTGTATCAGGTATTCCGATGTTGCTTGCTTTTCCAACCATCAACCCAATACTCCCAATAGCACATCCTGTGCCTTTGTCAACAACTGCATATGTTTCTGGGGCTGATAAAACATTGCGGATAATATCAAGACTGTTTTCTATACTTGTATGAGCAGGCCATCCTGCGACAGGACCCACTTCAGGAGCACTCGCATATCTATATAAATTTTCCACATCAGCTTCTTCCCACGGACGAAGAATTAGCCTATTTGTTTTTAGAATCATCAATATTCCTCCCGAAAAACTCTAATTTTCACCGTCAATCAAACTTGAATATTCCCCATAAACCGTGGGGGAGTTATTATTCAAACCATGCAACAGCACGAACGGGAGAGCCAGCAGAGTCTTCTATCTTCAAAGGAAAGCAACTGAAATAGAACAATTCATTCCCACACTGTTCAAGATTGCAAAGATTTTCAATATTTACGATCTCTTTTTCCTTAAAAAGTCTTTTATGCCTCGTCAAATTTTCATCTGAAATCGGATCAAGACCAATCACATCGAATCCTATTCCTTTGAAATTGCCTTCTATGATAAAATCCATTACGGCATCATTCAGACATGGATAATCTCCGAAGTACGCTTCCGTGCCCCATCGCTTATCCCAACCAAGATTGAACAGAAGAAAATCTGCTTTTTCAGAAGCATCTCCAACCCTGTGAATATGCTCCATTGTGATGGAATCCCCCTCAGATAGATCTCTGCAATTAATGACAACTGCTTTTCCTATAAACTGCTCCGGTGGAAACTGGTCTACTGTTTTTCCATGGGCAAATAAATGTGCCGGAGGATCCATATGTGTGCCCGTATGGCAGAACATGGATAATCTTGTTTCTTTGAAACCGTCCTTTTCATATGTGTTGGCAGGTTCCAGTACCGGTGGTTCCATTCCTGGATAAACGGGCATATGCTCTCTGATTCTGTGTGTTAAATCAATCACTTTCATAAATTTTCCTCCACAACTTCAAACTATTGATGCTGACAAACAGGGATCTGTTTGCCTATTCATGATCCTTCGCACTGGCATCATTTAGGTCTTGATTTAGCCGTAAACTCTGCCAGACTGACTTTGATTACAGAAACGGAAGACGCCATTTTTTCACTAATTTCAAATTTTCTGCCAGTCTGATTCTCCATAAGCAGTTGAAGTCCCTTCATTTTTTCGTATGGATCCTCAATGATCTCGGCATAGCCTTTTCCAATAACAGACGCATATGTGGAACCATATGTACAAGGATTATCTCCCCCAGATACCAATTCGATATCGCATTCCAATTCCACACAGGCGTTGGGATTCATCTGAATCAAATCCAGCTTACGCCCTTCTCGTGAGCCATGCATATAAAATATAAGGTTGTGTTTCTCTTTCTCATACTCATATCCATAATGCAAGGGAACAATATATGGAAATTTTCCATCCAAAAGTCCCAAATGAAGTATTTGGGCTTTGTCAACAATCCGCAAAATTTCTTGCGTGTCTGTCACTTCACGGTCTTTCCTTCTCATTTTTCACCTCTGCAGCCCCTGATTTTCTTATCTCCAAAAACCAGGAGTTATCTGTCCCAATTTGTCCATTTATCCTGCTCTGTGATTCTCCGAATCACTCTACACGGATTACCTACTGCTACACTGTTATCCGGAATATCCTTCACAACAACACTACCGCCACCGATTACCACATTGCTGCCGATAGACACCCCTGGCATCACCTGAACACCAGCGCCAATCCATACGTTATCACCGACGACAATGGGGTATGCGTATTCCAATCCCTGATTCCGTCTTTCAAAATCGATCGGGTGTCCGGAGGTGTGAAAACCGCACGACGGCGCAATAAAAACATTATCTCCAAAAGTTACCCCTCCCGCATCCAGAATCACCAGACCATGATTGGCATAGAAATTTTCTCCTACCTTGATACGATATCCATAATCACACCAGAAGTCTGGCTCAATATGCACCAAATCTCCTGTTTTTCCAAGGATGTTTTTCAATACCCGGTGACGTTCCTCTACATCCTCAATCGGCAAGGAATTATATATCTGGCACTTGGTTTTGCATCGAACACGTTCTGCTTCCAGTTCTATATCATAATTTGCATCATAGAGTTTTTGATTCTCCATTTTTTCCTTTTCTGTCATTTGTACCTCCTGTCTATTCTAATGTAGTATCCCTAACATGCTTTCCTGTATCGTTTTTTTCAGGACTCTATTTGCCGTTATCAGTATCGGTAAAAATAGTGGAGCTGCACTCACTATAAAAATCGGTATCAGCCGAAAGAATATCAGCAGAACGGCGCCCCGTTTCTCATTCCAGGAACTTCCCCAATCGCCGGTAACAAGGGGAACTACAGACTCTATAACGCCAAGATACCAACTGACAAATTCATTGTTCCTATTGTGAGGATTCATGACCCATCCGAAAAAGAACAAAGAAAAGGCAGGCAAATATAGAAACGCAAATAGAAAGCTATAACTTCTTGTTCTTTCAACAGCCTTTAAGCAGATGCTGTCTTTTTGCTCCCGGCTTGCTCCTTGCAGCTTTGCATCCTTGAAGCACTCCCTTTCAAGCCTGTATCGAATATATTTATATCGCCAGGATTTTTGTAAGTTCCGTTTCATCCTTTTCATTGATCCACTCTTTCTGTTTTACAGAACAGGAGCCCCTATCGCCCTTGTGTTGCCATAGTCAAATACCGTCAGAATCTTCTATGACAAGGCTACCGTCTATTTCTCTTCCTAATATCGTTAGCTGTTCCATATCATCTGAATCACTTGTACCAAATGGATGGAACGAGGTGTTTCCTGTGAGAGTTTTGTATTCCCTTGGTCTGGCTCTAAATGAGATTTTTTCATCTTCCGTCACGATATCCAGCATTACGAATTTATCTTCCGCCAAAGCCGACTGCTACTTTATCGGTGTCACCAGAGAAAGCATTCTTTCGCCAAGCTCCTTGACTCCAAGTTCCTCCAGCAGAGGCCCCTCATACCCCATTCTAAGAATCATCTCATGATTGATGGGAACATGCATAGTAAGTCGCAGGCCACGATGTGGACCTTCCGCCGGTTCTTCATAAGCATATCCCCTCATTGTGTCACTGCTGATCCAAAATCCATTGGAGGGAGCATAGGATTCCAGACTTTGGAAGTTTCCTCTCTCGTTTGAAAACATTTCAAAATAAAACCGATGATGTTTTTTTCTTTGCCTTTCGGACCTAAACTCTCCGTTTAATATTTTTCCGCCCTTCGGGCCAAACAGTAGATAACAAAACGTATAGCCATCCAGCTTCTTCTCGTCCGTATACTTTTCCAACCGATCCCATCGTAATACAGAGTATCTTTTCAAGCCATCTTCATTGACCCCATCCCCGTAAATAAAGTAATTCTTCGGAATTTTTACGGTACAGCCACTCCTCTGCGTGTCGTCTGTTTCTATTCCCATGGATACTTCCATGACTCCTTTACTGTCTACGTACACTCCGGTTTCATCCGGTTGATTGGAGCTACATCCTGCAAGTATCACCAGCATTCCTGCCAAGAACGCCATTCTAATTTTTTTCTTCATGCTTCTTATCCCCTTTTACATCCTGACTTTTAGATGCTCTATCTTCACAATCTCATATGTTGGGAACAATGCTTTGTAACGGATCCGGCTCCTGTCTGCACTCCCAAAAGCCGCTACGCCGTGATTTCTATCTGATTGCCTTCGATTGCCACGATGCAGCTTTCATAATATCCGTCTCCGGTTGTCCTTGGTCCGCTGATCACCTGAAAGCCTTCTTGCTGCAGTCTCGCTGTCAACGCATCCACCCCCTCTTTACTCCCTACAGAAAAGGCAAGATGTGCATAGCCTGTACGTGCCAACGGCTTTTCCAGATCCCACATCTTTGGCTTTTGCATGAGTTCCAGCCTCGCCCCCTCCTCAAAGGTTATAAAATAGGAGCGAAAATCCGTCGTTTTATTGTGATATCCTGCGTTGGCATGTCCTCCTAAATACTTGACAAAAAAGTCTTTCGCCCGCTCCAGGTCACTTACATACATGGCAATATGCTCGATCCTCATGTTTCCTCCCTATGCTTCTTTTTAAAAAATTTTCAAGCTGTTTCTCTGTCTTCCTGTCAAAAGCAAGCCTCTCGACGCCCCTTTTCCCTTTTCCCTTTTTCCTCTTTCCCATACCCTTGGAATTTTTAGACATCCTTTTTTCTGTTTTTTGAATTAGCTTATTATACCATGGTTCTTACCTGATACACAAAAAGATCTCCGGAAATTTTTGTGGAATTTTTTCTGAGTTTTTTCTCTGAACCTTTTCCCTTTGACGTTTTCTTCCAGGTCCTGCGTTCCCTCTGTTTCGTAACAAGGACATAAAAAAGCGGTGTTCCTGCGCTTCCTTTACGGAAACAAAAGATCACCGCTTTTACGATGTTCTGTTTTGCTTGATTGCCTGCAACAGATCTTATGACGTCTGTGGAAGTCTCTCCTTCTGAACCCTTTAGATTTCTTCCAGCAGTCTTGTTACCAGCTTTTTAAAATCCTTCGCCACTCTGTCTGCCGTCTCCTGTACTTCCTTATGATCCAGCTTCTGGGGAAGGATTCCGGCTGCCATGTTGGTGATGCAGGAAATCCCGCATACCTGCAGTCCCATATGTTTTGCCGCTACGGCCTCGCATGCAGTACTCATTCCGACTGCATCAGCTCCCAGGATCCTGCTCAGCTTCACCTCTGCCGGCGTTTCATAAGCCGGCCCTGTAAACTGCATATAGACACCTTCCTGAATGGCAACGTCACATTCCTTTGCCACCTTCCGGATCACTTCCTGCAGGTCCTTATCATAGACGTTGCTCATATCGGGAAATCTGGTCCCCAGCTCTTCCAGATTTTTCCCGATCAGAGGACTGGGCACGGCAAAGGCAATATGATCTGTCAGCATCATGAAATCTCCTGCCTGGAACGCAGTATTCACGCCGCCTGCCGCATTGGTCAGAACCAGTTTTTTGATGCCCAGAAGCCCCATCAGACGGGTGGGAAGCACCACTTCCTGCATGGTATACCCTTCATAAAAGTGTACCCTTCCCTGCATGGCAACGATAGGCGTCTTTCCTACATACCCAAATACAAACTGTCCCTTGTGCCCTGCTACGGTAGATACCGGAAAGCCTTCGATCTCCTCGTAGGGCACCCGTTTTTCCACCTGGATCTCTTCTGCAAAATCTCCCAGACCGGATCCCAGGATGATCCCCACTTCCGGCACAAAATCTGTTTTTTCTCTTACGCTGCCAAGACAGCGCTGCAATCTCTCGTACATTCTTTTTTCCTCCTGTTCTGTCATGTATGATGATATCTCTTACCCCTCATAAGAGATGCTGTAACCTTCTGCCCGCTCTTTCCCAGATACGGCGCAGCCCTCTCCCGGTTCTTTTCATTTGGACAGGAGATATTCATCCGGCTCAATGATGCGGTCTACGATCTCCTTTAATTTCCTGTACTGCTCTTCTTCGATCACGATCTGATTTCCTACCTTCGTAACCAGTCCCTGCTCGCTGAATTTTTTCACGGAACGATTGATGGTTTTGACGCAAAGCCCCGTCTCATCCGACAGCCCCTGACGTTCTCCCTTCATCCGCAGAACTCCGTCTTTTCCATACATTTCAAAGCGGCGCACCAGAAGCATAGCCAGACGATCCGACCCCTGCAAAAACAGATAGGCTCTGCTGTCTCTTCCCTGCTGAAGCAGGTATCCGCCCATAAGGCGCGCCTCTCTTTGCAGTGCAGACACATCCGATTTGATCCATTTTTCAAACTTCGCCACCGGAATCTTCAGGATGGTACAATCCGTCACCGTCTGCAGGGTGGTGCGGTACTTGTCCAGATCCAGCAACACCTCCATCCCGCCCATGGCATAGACTCCTTCAAACCGCATAAAGTCAAACTGAATGCCATAGAACCGGTAATCGGTAGCCTTGATGACGCCGTCACCGATCAGGTATACATAGTCCACCGGCGCTCCTTCCTGCACAAATATGGTCCCTCTTTTCATTTTGTCGATGATGATGAAAGATTCCAAAAGCCAGATAGGCGCCGTCTTAAAATACGTTTCAAACAATTCCCTTCTTTCCTCCGGAATCCGGCTAAGAAAAGGAATCGCATGCTCCAAATAATTTTCCTTCATGAAGATCACCTGCACTTTTTCCAGAGTTCCTGTTTGACGAGATCGGAAGCAAATGCTGTTTCTATCGCATTCTGCGTCAGCTTCCTGATTTCCTCCTCCGTTACTCCATATGCCCCTGCAATATGAGCCATCTCTTCTTCTATACTGGTATTGCTGACTGTACGGTTATCTGTATTGACGGAAACCAGCAGATCGTTTGCCAAAAATTCCTGAATAGGGTAAAGCTCTCCCTCTTTCACCGCTTTTGTCTGCAGATTACTGGTGGGACAAAGCTCTACTCCCACCTGATTTCTTCTGCACAGCTCCATCGCCTGCTTCTGCCCGCGAAGAGCGATCCCGTGACCGATCCTTCTTGCTCCCAGTTCAATGGCTTCCGTTACATTTTCCACACTGCCGCATTCTCCCGCATGGATGGTAAAAGGCAGTCCCAGCTTTCGCGCCTGCAAAAACACCTCCCGAAACAGATGCATGGGATAGGCCGCCTCATTTCCCGCAAGATCCATGGCACACACCCCTTCTCCCAGAAATTCTCTGGCCGCCTCTGCCAGACGTAATCCATCTTCTACACTATGGTGTCGCATGGCACATACGATCACGTTATAGTAAACGCCACATTCTTTCTTCCCTTCGGCAAGCCCCTCCAGCACGGCTTCTATCACTTTTTGCGCCGTCAGTCCCTTTGAAACGGACAGCAGCGGTGCAAACCGAACTTCGATGTAGTCGATATTTTCTTTCTTTGCGCCAAGGAGAAACTCTTTTCCTGCTTTTTTCAGATTCTCCTCTGTCTGCAGATACTGCAGGGGAAGATCAAACTTTTCCAGATATTCTGCAAGGCTTCTGCATGCTCTTCCCACCTGTATCTCACTGGTTTCTACACGTCTTCCCGTCACCTCTTCAAACCATTCCCTGCTGAGGGAACCGTCCAGATGACAGTGCAGATCTAATTTTGGAAGTCTGTTTTCTCTTGTACACATACACGAGCCCTCCCCTGACAAAACGGCTTCACCCATTCTGTGATCCTTTGGATCACCGGTCCTGCGGAAACTACGGTCAGCAGTGTCACCACTCCCAGTGTTCCCCCCAGTAAAAATCCGGCAATCATCATAATTCCGTCAAACAGCCACTTGGCCTTCTTAAACTCCCAGTGCAGCCTGTCCCGGATCACCAGTGCGATCCCCGTCATGGGATCTACCCCGATATTCACGGCAATATACAAAGCCACGCCCAGATACAGCAGCAGACACCCTGCCACGCTGGCCAGAATCCGGCACCAGAGCGCATCTGCCACGAAAATTTTGGTATAAAAAAAGGAGCCTATATTGACACATGTTCCATATGGTATCAGATAAATCAGTGTCCCTATGTTTAAATACTCCCTGCCTAAAAACCACAATATGACCGCTAAGACCAGATTCACCAGGTTTGATGCCACACCCAGTTGTCCTCTGGTCAGTCCCAGGGCATTTCTTATGCCGTCATAAAAAATGCCCACGGGATCATTTCCCAGTTGTGCCATGGCGTTGAATGCCACGCCGAATCCGATACAGCAGATTGCGGCGCAGGCAATCAAACACCTTCTGGCGTCTATCTTGTTTTTCATCACTACTGGATGTTTTCAACCTTTACGATTTCTGTTGCAATGCCGGAAGCATCCTCTGCGACATCATCCTTTTGAACGGTAATGCTTCCATCTTTCAGTTTTCCAAAGATCTCATCATAGTCTTTCTGTGTGAAGTTTTTGAATCTGTTGGTTTCCATTGCCAGCCCTACGCCATCTTCTGCTGCCGTAAAGGTCAGTGTCTTTCCGCCTTCAAACTTCTTGTCATAGAAGGAAGCGATCGCATCGTATACGGAGATGCCAAGTCCCTTCATAGCAGAGGTGATAACGGTATCAGACTCACCGGACTGATCTACGTCTACACCGATCACAGTAGTTCCTTCTCCCTCTGCTGCTGCCATAACAGAGTTTCCTACTGCGCCGCCGCATGCGAAGATACACTCAACTCCTTCTGTATACCAGGATTTTGCCAGTGTCTGGTTTTCCGGAGAAGCCTCAAAGTTTCCTACATAGGTGTATTTGATGGATACGTCCCCTGCGTTTAAGCCCAGCTCTTTTGCTGCTGCGTCTGCTCCCTGGATATATCCGTAGCCATAACGGATTACGGCCGGCACTGCAATACCTCCCATAAATCCAAGCTTCTTGTATCCTTCTTTTACTGCTGCATAGCCTGCCAGATAGCCTGCCTGCTCCTCGGCATAGTAGATTGCCAGTGTGTTGTCTGCGATATCCACTTTTCCGTCTGCATCCTTTGGCTCTGCATCGATCAGGATAAAGCTGACATCCGGATATTTGCTCTGTGCTTCGTGGATCGGTCCTTCAAACAAGAATCCCGGAGTTACCACCAGCTTTGCGCCGCCCTTTACTGCCAGGTCGATGGCTGCCAGACACGCCTCATCAGATTTTTCTTCCGGCTTGTAGTATTTGTGGGAAATGTTGTTTTCTTTTGCATACTTCTCCAATCCTTCCCAGGATCCCTGGTTAAAGGATTTGTCGTCGATGGTTCCTACGTCGGTGATGAGCGCCAGTTCATAGCCCTCTCCCTTTTTCTTGTCTCCGTCGTCCGATGCCGCTTTTTTGCTAACGCATCCCGCTACCAGACCTACGGTCATTGCTGCCACTAAGAACAGACTCACTACTCTTTTTTTCATACTTTTCCTCCTTTTGTACCTCTTAGTACCCTTTTGTTCCTTCGCCTTTGATAAATGAAACAGCCGAACTGGTCCCGATCCGGTCGCATCCCGCCTGAATGAACGCCTCCATATCCTCCACGCTCTTCACGCCGCCTGCTGCTTTCATTTTCACCTGGCTACCTATATGCGATTT
The DNA here is from genome assembly GCF_034091795.1 of Suipraeoptans intestinalis. Classification (NCBI taxonomy): domain Bacteria; kingdom Bacillati; phylum Bacillota; class Clostridia; order Lachnospirales; family Lachnospiraceae; genus Suipraeoptans; species Suipraeoptans intestinalis. The sequence continues at coordinate 53,816 of NZ_JAXFXH010000012.1, forward strand.
AAACAACAATATATCTTCCATTGTTGCACCGCCCGTTCCAAATCCGGTAGAAGTTTTGATGTAGTCTCCTCCGGCTTCTGTCACAGCCTTGCACATTGCGATCTTTTCTGCTTCCGTCAGATAGCAGGTCTCGATGATCACCTTCAGAATATGATCTCCCGCCGCCTGTTTCAGTGCTCTGATTTCATCTGTGACATACGAAATGTTTCCGTTTTTTACTTCTGCAATATTGATCACCATATCGATCTCTGACGCTCCGTCTGCGATGGCCTGCTTTACTTCCTCCACCTTTGCTGCCGTGCAGCTGTATCCCAGCGGGAAGCCTACCACCGTACAGATATTGATCTGATCCCCGTAAGTCTCGTGGATCCTTTTGATGTAAGACGGAGGCACACACACGGAAGCCGTCCCGTACTCTATCGCTTCTTTGCAGAGGGTATCAATATCCTCCCAGGAAGCAAATGCTTTCAACTGTGTGTGATCCACATGGCTTAACAATTCTTTTCTGTCCATTTTTCTCTCCTTTTTTAAAACCTCTCAACTGCTTCTTTCGTCACTCTGGCGTAGATCAGCGGCTCTTTCTTCGGAGCCTCTACCTGTATCCTGACGGAGCTGACATACTTCTTTTGTGCCTGTTCCAAAAGGCTGGAATCGGAAGTATAAAGCACTGCGATCACATCCTCCTTGGTCACATAATCTCCCACCTTACGCTTCAGAACGATCCCCGCTGCCGGATCAATGGCGCTGTCTTTGGTCTGACGGCCTGCGCCCAGCATGGAGGAAGCGATCCCGCATCCCTCTGTATCCATCGCTCCGATGTATCCTTCTTTTTCTGCAAATACCTGCATACTGTAGGGCGCCTTTGCAAAACGGGACGGATCCAGGATCACAGAAGCGTCGCCGCCCTGGGCCTCCACCATGGCCGCCAGTCTTTCCAGGGCGCTTCCGTCCTCAATCTTTGCTTTGGCAAGAGCCATACATTCTTCTATGGTTCCCTTCCCTGCCAAATATAACATATTTCCTGCCAGATGAATACACACTTCCGTCAGATCCGCGGGCCCGTTGCCTTTTAGGGTCTCCACCGCTTCCATGACCTCCAGGCTGTTCCCGATATTGTTTCCAAGAGGGATATCCATGTCTGTGATCAAAGCTGCCGTCTTTCGTCCGGCATTTTCTCCGATACTTACCATTTCCTTCGCCAGAGCAATGGAATCCTCCAGCGTCTTCATAAACGCTCCGCTTCCCGTCTTGACGTCCAGCAGGATGGCGTCACTTCCTGCCGCCAGCTTTTTACTCATGATAGAAACTGCGATCAAAGGAATACTGTCTACCGTAGCCGTCACGTCCCGAAGGGCGTATAGCTTCTTATCCGCCGGCGCCAGATTGCCGGTCTGTCCGATGATGCTAAGTCCGGTTTGGTTGACCACTCGGAAAAACTCTTCTCTGCTCAGATCGGTGCGCATTCCGGGAATGGCCTCCATCTTATCCACGGTACCGCCGGTATGCCCCAGCCCTCTTCCTGACATCTTTGCCACCTTTACACCGCAGGCTGCCACAATGGGTCCGATGATGAGGCTGGTCTTGTCGCCCACGCCTCCCGTAGAGTGCTTATCTACCTTGATCCCTGCAATAGCGGACAGATCCACCATGTCTCCCGAATGTGCTACCGCCTCCGTCATGGCAACCGTCTCTTCCTCCGTCATTCCCTGAAAATAGACAGCCATCAAAAACGCAGACATCTGATAATCCGGAATTTCTCCTGCCACATACCCTGAGATCACTTCCCGAATCTCTTCTTCCGTCAGGACACCTCCGTTTCTCTTTTTCATGATCACATCATACATTCTCATTATTTTCGTCTCTCCTTTATCTGCTTCCCTTATCATACGGAATACCCACTGCCTTCGGCGCCTGGGAATTCTTGGATGTAAATGCCAGCACCACTAAGGTGGCGATGTAAGGGAACATTTTGTAAAACTCATTGGGAAGAGGAAGCCCCTTCAACATAGGAATCGCTGAATAAGCGCTCGCCAGCGTTTTCATTACCGCAAAGAAAAATGCCGCATAGAAAATCTTCTTGCTCCTCCACTGTCCAAAGATCAACACGGCAAGAGCCAGGAATCCGTACCCCGCCACGCTGGCGTTAAATACGGTAGAGGTGGGGATGATAAACACCAGTCCTCCGATTCCGGCCATCACTCCCGAGATGAAGACTCCCGCATACCGGATCTTATAAACGTTGACTCCCACCGAGTCCGCCGCGCTGGGATGTTCCCCGCAGGCTCTCAGGCGAAGTCCAAATTTGGTCTTTTGGATCACAAAGGCCGCTACTGCAAAAATAACCAGCCCGATATAGGTCGTAATATAGGATTTCTGGAAAAGCATGGGCCCGATCACCGGGATCTTTCCCAAAACAGGCACACTGTCGATCCGGAAGGTGTTGCTGAAGGGAATCTGCTGTACACCCAGGATCATCCTGGCCACCAGTACGGCAAAGGCCGGTGCGAACATATTCAGCGCCGTACCGCTGATGGTCTGATCCGCCTTCATGTTTACCGCTGCAAACGCATGCAGCAGGGAGAAAACGCCTCCCACCAGTCCCGCTACCAGAATCGCCAATATCAGCAGAGCCTGTCCGGTGATCTGATGCTGGAACAAATGGATAAATACCGTTCCTACTAAAGCCCCCATGATCATGATTCCTTCCAGAGCAATATTGACAACTCCGCTTCGCTCAGAATACATGCCTCCCACTGCCACGATCAGAAGTGGAATGGCAAAAAACATAGTCTGCTGCATGATAAAATACAAAATACTCATTTTACGATTCCTCCTTCTTTGATTTTTTCATCCGTCTGCTGTGGATCAGGTTCTGGATCAAAAGTGCAAACGCTCCGCAGTAGATGATGGCAGAGATAATAATGTCAATGACCTCTGGCACGAAGTCAAACAGCTGCATGTTGGATCCGCCCACGGTCAGGTGGCCGATGAACAGACCGGCAAACAGGATCCCTACCGGATTGGACTGTCCCAGAAGTGCCACGCAGATTCCGGAAAAGCCTTCCGGTGCGATAATATCCAGTACCTGCAGATATTTTCCCGTATTGGACAGGTACAAAAGAGCTCCTCCCATACCGGACAGGGCTCCGGCAATGATCATGGACATCACAATATTTCTCTTGGCGCTGATTCCTGCGTATTTGCAGGCATTGCTGTTTTTTCCACAGGCCTTCAGCTCATAGCCGAACACTGTCTTGTTCAAAATGATATGTACAAGGATCACACAGCCGATCACCAGAAGGATCCCCACATTTAGTTTTGTCCCGGCAAACAGCTGATCCAGCCCTGCCGTAGGAAGGTTGGCGCCCTTTGCAACCGGAAGAGACTGGTTTTTGATCTGATCATAGATGGTCTTTGCGATCAGAAAGTTCACCAGATACATTCCGATATAATTCATCATGATAGAAGAAATTACTTCGTTTACATTACGGTAAGCCTTTAATACTCCCGGCACCATTCCCCACAAAGCACCTGCCAGGGTCGCTCCCAAAATGCAGACCAGACAGTGGATCCCCGCCGGCAGGAAGGTACATTTTACACCGATAAATACTGCCACAAACGCCCCCGCCGTAAACTGTCCGGAAGCTCCGATATTAAACAGTCCTGTCTGGAAAGCAAATCCCACCGACAGTCCTGTCATGATGATGGGAATCGAATAATACAGCATCATTCCGATCCCTGTGATCCCATCTGTAAAAGATCCCTGGATGATCATCATAAAACCGCCGTAAGCCTGGGACGGATTGCTGACGATCAGGATCAACAGTCCAAACAAAAGACCAAATATAATGGCAAGGATGGAAGAACTCAGACGAACGGCTCCTTCTCCCTGCATCCACTTACTTTTTCGCTTCATGACTCACACTCCTTTTTGCTCCTGCCATGTAAAGTCCCAGCTCTTCTACCGTTACTTCCTCCGGCTTTACATCTGCTACGATCTCTCCCTCATACATCACGACGATCCTGTCGCTGACATCCATTACCTCATCCAGCTCCAGAGATACCAGAAGCACTGCTTTTCCTGCATCTCTCTGTGCGATCAGCTGTTTATGGATATATTCAATGGCTCCTACATCCAGACCTCTGACCGGCTGGACTGCGATTACGATCTCCGGATTCCGGTCCAGCTCTCTTGCGATAATGGCCTTCTGCTGATTTCCTCCGGACATTCCTCTTACTACACTGTCCTCTCCTCTGCTGGAACGGATATCAAACTGGTCGATCAGCTTTTTCGCATACTCCCGGATGGCATCAAACTTCAAAAACCCGTTTTTCTGGAACCGATCCAGGTAATAGGTCTGCAGAACCAAATTTTCCTGCAGGGTGTAGTCCAGCACCAGTCCGTCCTTATGTCTGTCCTCTGGAATATGTGCCACGCCGTCCAGGCATTTCTGCCGGATGCTCTCTCCTGTAATATCTTTCCCATTCAGGAATACCTTTCCTTCTTCCATGGGGATCATGCCGGTGATCCCATAGATCAGCTCCGACTGTCCGTTGCCGTCGATCCCTGCGATGGTCAGGATCTCTCCCTTGTGAACCGTAAAGGACACATCCTTTACCACATCTTTTCCGTGCTTGGAATGGATCGTGGCATTTTTCACCTCAAATACAGGCTCTCCCGGCTGAAAAGGAGACTTTTCCACATGGAGATTGACTTTTCTTCCCACCATCATTTCCGACATCTCTTCCTTGGAGGTTTCCGCCACCTCAATGGTTCCGATGCTCTTCCCTTTGCGGAGCACGGTACACCGGTCCGCCACCTGCTTGATCTCATCCAGCTTGTGCGTAATGACGATGATAGACTTGCCCTCTGCTACCAGCTGTTTCATGATCTTCATCAGTTCATCGATCTCCTGCGGCGTCAGAACGGCGGTCGGCTCGTCAAAGATCAGCATTTCATTGTCACAGTACAGCATCTTGAGGATCTCCACTCTCTGCTGCATTCCCACCGTGATGTCGGAAATGTGCACGTCCGGATCGATCTTAAACTTATATTTTTCGCTAAGCTCCATCACTTTTTTTCTGGCTTCATCCATCTTCAGGACGCCGCCTTTGGTGGTCTCATGCCCCAGCACAATGCTTTCCAGTACGGTAAAATTATGTACCAGCTTAAAGTGCTGATGAACCATTCCGATCCCCAGATCGTTGGCGTCGTTGGGGTTATTGATCTTTACCGGCTTTCCTTTGATCTTGATCTCGCCTGCTTCCGGCTGGTACAGTCCAAACAGTACGCTCATAAGCGTGGACTTCCCTGCGCCGTTTTCTCCCAGCAACGCATGAATCTCTCCTTTTTTTACCTTCAGCGTCACATCGTCATTGGCTTTGAATGTTCCGAACTGCTTGGTAATGTGATTCATCTCAATTACGTATTCCACGTTCCCTTCCTCCTTTAGAATCTACTCTCCTAAGTCCTCCGGTCCGAATCCGCAGGGCAGAAGCTCGCGAAGCTTCCACTCTTTGATCCCTCCCTTTCCGTCTGCCAGAAGAATGCAAAAGTCTTCCGGACTGCAGAATTCTCTCATCACCTGTCTGCACACACCGCAGGGCGCACAGACATTTGTAGGCTCCTCCCCTTCTTTGGCTCCCACAATGGCGATTTTTTCAAAAGCTCTTTCTCCCTCGTAAACCGCTTGAAAGAAAGCTGTCCTTTCTGCACAGTTGGTGGGCGTATAGGCTGCATTTTCGATATTGCATCCATGATAGACCTTCCCGCTCCTGGTCAGCAGCGCCGCTCCCACCTGAAAGTGGGAGTAAGGCGTATAAGCCTGAAGCCTTGCCTTCTTTGCCTCCTCAAATAATTCCTGGTTCGTCATCACATGATCTCCTTTTTAAAGCTGGTGCCGTCGGCGATATTGTTTACCTGGAAAATGTCCAGGATGGTTGCCGCAATATCTGCAAAGGTACTTCTGGTTCCCAGATTGACATTTTCTCTGATCTGACGCCCGTATGCCAGGAAGGGCACCTGCTCTCTGGAATGATCCGTTCCTTTAAAGCCCGGGTCACATCCGTGATCTGCTGTGATCATCAGGATATCCTCTTCCTTCATATCGGCTATAAAGGTCTCCAGCTGCTCATCAAATACAGTGGCCGCCCTGGCGTAGCCTTCTATGTCGTTTCGGTGACCGTACACCATGTCAAAATCTACCAGATTGACGAAACAGATCCCGTTGAAATCCTGCTGCAGCATTTCGATAGCCTTTTCCATCCCGTCCACGTTGTTCTGGATCCTCTGTGTATGTGCGATCCCTTTCCCCGCAAAAATATCATAGATCTTTCCGATTCCGTAAGTATCGTATCCGGCTTCCAAAAGAGCGTCCAGCATGGTGTCCCTGGGGGGCAGCAGAGAATAGTCGTGTCTGTTGGCTGTTCTCTGGAAATTTCCCGGTTCTCCCACAAACGGTCTTGCAATGACTCTTCCCACCCCGTGTTTCCCCGTCAGGATCTTTCTTGCTTCCTCGCAGTACCGGTAAAGTTCTTCAATAGGAACGATCTCCTCATGTGCCGCGATCTGGAATACGCTGTCGGCAGACGTATAGACGATCAGCTTTCCTGTCTCCATATGCTCCGCTCCAAAATCCCGGATCACGTCCGTTCCGGAATAGGGCTTGTTGCAAAGCACGCCTCTTCCCGTAACCCGCGTAAACTCCTCCAGGATCTCCTCCGGAAATCCATCCGGATACGTAGGAAGCGGTTCTCTGGAAATCAGACCTGCAATCTCCCAATGTCCGATGGTAGTATCCTTCCCTCTGGACGCTTCCGTCAGTCTCCCACAGGCTCCTTCCGTCTTTTCCGGGGACGGCAGGTAATCCACCCCGTCTATCTTCCCCAGACCGATCCGGTTCATGCAGGGCGTCCTGTACGCCTCGTTCGCCGCAATGCTTTTCAGGGTATTGGATCCCGCATCGTCAAAGTCTGCCGCATCCGGAGCATTCCCCACTCCGAAGCTGTCTAATACGATTAGAAACACTCTGTTCTTGTTTTTCATATATGTTCCTCCATTACAATGCCACAACTTATTTGGTCATGGTAACAATGACTTCCTTTTCTGACTTTTTCTGTCCTAATTATAGTAGACTTTACAATCACCAAAAAGGACAGGAGTCCTTTTTTACTTATTCGGTATCTTATTTGTAAGAAATATATAGTTTTTCCATTTTGTTTTTATGCACTTTCACTTTTTTCTTTCCTTTTTTTCTTCCATCCTTCATGTTTTTCACTTTTATTGCTCTGTAATTGTTTACAAATTTCTTTTTTTTCCTTATAATTTTACTATCGTTATCAGTGTGATTTTCACTGAAAAAAGAAAAGGAGAGAGAAAAATGAAAAATGTATTTCAAAAGTGGAACAGCATCAGTCTTGTAAAACGGATCATATGCGGACTTGCAGTCGGTATCATCCTGGGACTTCTGGTTCCGAAAGCAACCCCTATTTCCATGCTGGGAAGCCTGTTTGTAGGCGCCCTGAAGGGAATCGCACCCATACTGGTATTCTTTTTGGTTATCAGCGCTCTTTGTAACCAGAAAAAAGGACAGAAGACCAACATGAAGTTCGTTGTCTTCCTTTATATGCTGGGAAATGTTCTGGCAGGTCTTGTGGCAGTTCTTGCCAGCTTCCTCTTCCCCACTACGCTTACTCTGACAGACAGCGTAGAGGAAATGACCGCTCCGGGCGGCGTGGGAGAAGTCCTGACCAATCTTTTGATGAACCTGGTAAAAAACCCGGTGGCATCCATCTCAGAAGCAAATTACATCGGTATTCTGGCCTGGGCGATCGTATTTGGTATCGCGTTAAAAGGCGCCAGCGACACCACCAAAAATATGCTTGACAACGTAGCCGAGGCTGTATCTCATGGCGTAAAATGGATCATCAGCTGCGCACCCTTCGGTATCATGGGTCTGATCTTTACCACCGTTTCCGAGCAGGGTCTGGATGTTCTTCTGGACTACGGAAGACTGATCCTTGTACTGGTAGGAAGCATGGCTTTCCTGGCGCTGGTGGTAAATCCTATCGTAGTGTTCCTGTGCATCCGCAAGAACCCGTACCCACTGGTATTAAAATGTCTCAAAGACAGCGGTATCACCGCATTCTTCACCCGCAGCTCTGCTGCAAACATCCCGGTGAATATGGAGCTTTGTGAGGAGCTGGGCCTGGATGAGGACACCTATTCTATTTCCATCCCGCTGGGAGCAACGGTAAACATGGGCGGAGCTGCTATTACCATCTCCATCCTTGCACTGGCAGCCGCACACACTGTAGGTATCCACGTAGATATTCCTACTGCTCTGATCCTTTGTATCCTTTCTGCAGCAAGTGCTGCAGGAGCTTCCGGAGTAGCCGGTGGTTCCCTGCTTTTGATCCCGCTTGCCTGCAGCCTGTTCGGTATTCCAAACGACCTGGCAATGCAGGTGGTTGGTGTTGGATTTATCGTAGGTGTGATCCAGGATTCCTGCGAGACTGCTCTGAACTCTTCCACAGACGTTCTGTACACAGCCATTGCAGAACTGCGTGACAGAAGACTCCATCCGGAGCACTATGAAGCAAAATAATACATCCCAAGCTGTGATGTAACAATAATCGCTTACGCGTAAAAAAGTCCCCGTTTTCCTGCCTTAGGTCAACGGGGGCTTTCTTTTGAGGCGATAGCCCAACACCTCTTGTCCTATAAGCCTCCTATGAGCCACGACTCCTCTCTGCTTTTTATGACAAAACCGCCACCCTCCTGCTGTTCCTGGAGGATAGCGGTTTTTTACCTGCACCCTGTCTGTCTTTTCTGTCCTTTCGGCAGATCCTGACAAATCTCTACCATGCAAACTTCTTTTCGAAATAAGCAGGCAGATCTGCGATCTTCACTCTTTCCTGTTCCATGGTATCCCGATCTCTTACCGTAACTGCCTGATCTTCCTCTGAATCAAAATCGTAGGTCACACAGAAAGGAGTCCCGATCTCATCCTGTCTGCGGTATCTCTTTCCGATGTTTCCCCTTTCATCAAATTCACAGTTGTATTTTTTGCTTAACAGACTATATACTTTTTCCGCCCCTTCGCTCAGCTTCTTGGACAGAGGCAGAACGCCCACCTTTACAGGCGCCAGAGCCGGATGGAACCGGAGTACCGTCCGCATGTCTCCGCCTTCCAGTTCCTCCTCATCGTAGGCGCTGCAAAGGAAGGCCAGCACCATACGATCCGCTCCCAGAGAAGGCTCGATCACATAGGGAAGGTATTTGATCTTCTTTTCATCGTCAAAGTAGGTCAGATCCTGCTTGGAGGTGTTCTGATGCTGCGTCAGGTCAAAGTCCGTGCGATCCGCGATCCCCCAAAGCTCACCCCATCCAAACGGGAAGAGGAACTCCACGTCTGTTGTGGCTTTGCTGTAATGACTCAGCTCCTCCTTCTCGTGATCCCTGTAGCGCATCTCATCCTCCTTGATGCCCAGGGTCCGCAGCCAGTTCAGGCAATAGGATTTCCAATAGTCAAACCACTCCAGATCGGTGTCCGGCTCGCAGAAAAATTCCATCTCCATCTGTTCAAACTCCCGGGGACGGAAGGTGAAATTTCCCGGTGTGATCTCGTTCCGGAAGGATTTTCCGATCTGACAGATTCCAAACGGGATCTT